>JBFJJW010000018.1:0-24864 GCA_041612095.1 Solimonas sp.
AGCGTGAACGGGGTGAACGCGGTGGTTCGATCGTAGACATCCATCTGCTCCGCACGCTTGAGGCGACCGATGACGAAGTAGGTCACGGGCGTGAACGCCACTTCAACCGCGAGCTTGAACAGGAAGTTGAACACCACCACGCCGAGCAGGGCCTGCGTAGTCCAGATGCCGTAGAAGGCAATGGGGTAGAACAGCAGTGAATCCGCTGCCTGACCGCAGATGGTGGAGCCGATGGTGCGCATCCACAGATGGCGGCCTTCGCTCCAGACCTTCATCTTGGCCATGACGTAGGAATTGACGAAATCACCCACCCAGTAGCCGATCATGCTGGCCAGCACGATGCGCCAGGTGTTGCCGAAAACCACTTCCAGCGCCGGCTGCAGCGTCGCGTTCCACGGCTCGCTGGGATCGGCGGGCAAGTGGAGCACGACAAAGCTCATCAGGGTGGCGAATGCCATTGCGGCAAAGCCGGCCCAGATCGCGCGGCGCGCACGTGCGTAGCCATAGACCTCGGTGAGCACGTCGCCGAAGATGTAGCCGATCGGGAAGAACATGTTGCCGGCGCCAAAGGCAACGGCGCCGATCAGCGGCAGATCAACCAGGCCGACCTTGCCCGGACCGATGAGGTTGGAGCACAGCAGTACCGCAACCATGCCGGCAAGGCAGAAGTCGTAGTAGCGAAAGCTCAAGCGCGGCGTGGCACTCATTGATCGGCTCATGCGATGCAGTTGTCAGGCGGCATCGCCTCGACACACTGCGGACAATCAGACTAGGGTAGAGACGCTGCTGGCGGGCACCGCGGCAGCGATAGCGAGCATAGCGCGCGGCCGCGCAGGCAGCGAATAACAACCGCCCGATGACATGAATCCCTATGAGCCTACTACGCAACAAGGTCCAGCTGATTGCCTACCCTGACCGGCTCGGCAGCAATCTGAAGGACTTGTACACGGTGATGCGCACCCACCTCGGTGAGCGCATCGGCGGCGTACATATCCTGCCGCCGTATCCGTCCAATGCCGATGGCGGCTTCTCGCCGTTGACGCACAAGGAGATCGACCCACGCTATGGCAGCTGGGCCGACATGCAACGCATCTCGGCGGACTATGACCTGTGTCTGGACATCACGCTGAACCACATCTCGGACGAGTCCGAGGAGTTCAAGGATTTCCTCCGGCACGGCTACGCATCCGAGCACGCGGATCTGTTCGTGCATGTCGATCAGATGGGCGAGATCACGCCGGATGACATGGCGAAAATACACATCCGCAAGGAGAAGGAGCCGTTCCGTGAGGTGAGCTTTGCCGACGGCACCAAGGCGCGAGTCTGGTGCACGTTCACCGAACGGCAGATTGATCTGAACTACAACTCGCCCAAGACCTACGCGCTGATGGAGGACACGATCAAGTTCCTCACCGAGAAGGGCGTCAAGCTGTTCCGCCTGGATGCCTTCGGCTATACCACCAAGAAGATCGGCACCAGCTGCTTCCTGGTCGAGCCGGATGTCTATGACATTCTCAAGTGGATCGATGGCGTAGCGCAGGAACATGGCGCGGAAACCTTGCCGGAAGTGCATGACCACGCCAGCTATCAGTACGCCATTGCCTTGCACGGCATGCATCCCTACGGCTTCGCACTGGCGCCGCTACTGCTGTATTCGCTGCTGGATTCCAACAGCGTCTACCTGAAGCAATGGTTGCGCATGTGCCCGCGCAACCAGATGACGGTTCTCGATACGCACGACGGCATCTGCATTCCCGATGTCGAGGGCGTATTGCCCAAAGCCGAGATCCAGGCCGTCATCGACAACGTCAGTCAGCGCAGCGCGGACCCGATCCTGCGGCGCTCGGCGGCCAACGTGCATAGCGTCGGCGCGATCTACCAGCTCACCTGCACCTACTACGACGCCCTGAAGCGCAATGACGATGCCTACATCGCCGCGCGCGCCATCCAGTTCTTTGCGCCCGGCACGCCGCAGCTCTACTACGTCGGATTGCTGGCCGGCACCAACGACCACGAGCTGATGGACGAAACCGGCGAGCTGCGCGACATCAACCGCCATCGCTACACGATGGAAGAGGTCGACGAAGCGATCAAGCAGCCGGTCGTGCGGCGCCTGCTGCGGTTGATGGAGTTCCGCTCAAGCTACCCCGCCTTCGACGGGGTGTTTCACCTGCAGTATTCGAACGACAGCAACGTCGCCATGTGCTGGCGAGACGGCACGCATACCTGCGAGCTGTTTGTTGACCTCAACTTCAAGAAGTCTACGGTCCGTTACATCGACCAGAAGTCGGGGCGCTGGCTGACCACGCGGCTTTAGCCGGATGCTGGCGGCGGCTAGCCGTGGCTGAGGCCGCCGCCATACTGGAATACGGTCATCGAGCGGAGTCGAGGGTCATCGGCGGTTGCCTCCCGGGGCAGGGCGTCTTCGATCTGTAGCCAATGCACCTGGCTCTCGATGCCGTAGTGCCGCTCGGGCGCCGCTGCGGCCGGATCATCCAGGCTGCCGATGGTCACGTAGATCCAGCGCGCGTCCTCATAGGCAAACGAAAGCGGTGTGCCGCAGTCCCGGCAATAGCCGCGGCGGGCAAGCGTGGAAGAGGCGAAGAATGCGGGCTCGCCGCGGGTCCACGAGAACTGCTGCTTGTCGCAGCCGGCCAGCGCGGCAAACAGGTTGCCGGTTGCACGCTGACACATGCGGCAATGGCAGTAGTGGCTACGCACCGGAGCCATACGGAGCTGATACCGCACAGCTCCGCACTGACAGCCCCCTTCGAATGTCGTGGTCATGGTTGATCTCCGCGCGCCCGTGCCGCGCATCTGACTACGCCGCAATGTCGCGCGCAAGGGGGCCGCGCGATTCGTTCCATGCGAGCAGCAATGTGCTGTCGTCTGCCGGATATTTCACGCGCCTGCATCTGCTTAGGCTGCAAGGGCGCGCTGAGTACAGCGCACCTGTTCACAGTCTTCAGGAGAAGGTGTCATGAAAACACGGACGTTGATGCTGGGCCTGGCAGCCGCCAGCGTGTGGGTGCCGATGGCGGCGACCGCAGAGCAACCTGCGCTGCAGCCCGATGAAAAGGCGTTTGTCGAAGCGTTCAACCGGAATGAACGAGAGCCGCTCGCCGACTACATTCGTTGGCACTATTCAGCCGCGGCGCTGGCCGCGCAGAGCGTCGACCAGCGCGTTGACGAGCTGCAGAAACTGCAACGGCAGTATGGGCGGCTGACGCCGGTGGAGGCCTCAGGCGTTTCGCGCATTGCGGTCCTGAGCGCGGACAGTAGTCGAAGTGCCCACGGCGTGGACATCGTGCTGTTGCACAATGACAGCGAAGCCGAGCGCATCGACAACATCTGGATTCATCCGGTAACCGAAACGCTGGCCGACACCCGCTGAGATGGCGGGCACAGGGCAGCAGGGGCTCAGTTTTCCGAGATCTTGCTGCCCTTGAGCGTCAGGCCTTTGCTGCCGCGTACATCCACGTTCAGTCCGCGGAGTTCGACCGCGCCGTACTTGTCCAGTTTCAGCTCGGATTGGGTGCCGGCTGAAATCGACATCTGGTCGTCAGCGGCCAGAGACAGGCGGCGCCCCCGCAACTCGACGCCACGACTACTCAAGGTCAGCGTCGAGTTGCGGCTGCTGAGGCGTAGCCCATCGTCCGTCAGCGTCAGCGCCTGTTCCAGTGCGGCGACGCGCCGTTCAAGTGCCTGCAGGCGATCGACCTCGCTGGGCGCGGCGCCGGCAAGGTTGATGCCGCAGCCCAGCGCAATGCCGACGCCCAGCACGGCGGCTGCGTTGAGGCCGGGTACGGGAAGCCTGTGGCCCTGTCGGGCGCGGGCGCTGTGCGGCGCCGGCGCCGCAGTGGGCTTGGCGGTTGGTGGCGAATGAAAGACCGACATCAGTGTGCACTCCGTGGCAGGGTGAGATGTGCTGGGCAGCCGGCTAGCGCCGGGCCAGGAACAGGCTTTCCTCGATGGCCTCGCGATCAAGCGAATCGACCTTCTGCAGGCGTGCGCGCAGGTCGCCGGGCTCCGGCAGGCGCAGCCAGGGCGAGCGCTGCAGTCGCTTGATCACCGCCGGTACGTCGGTGCGCGGATCGATGCGCTGTTGCCACAGGCTCAGCAACTGCTCTACGGCACGCGCGCGCTGCTCGGGCCGCTCCGGCGTGGAGAAGCTCAGTGGCAGCTTGGGCGTGACCAGGATCAGCAGCGATTCCTGCCGCCGTGCGTCGCTGCTGCGCCGTGTGAACCAGTTGGCAACCGGCACGTCGCCGACACCGGGGACCTTGGAGAACGACTTGTCAGAAACCTGCTCGGACAGGGCGCTCAATACCAGCGTCTGTCCGAACTCGATATCCGCCGTGGCGGATACCGACTGCCTGAACGAGGTCAGCGACTTGTCGAAGGTGCCGATCTGATCCTGCGAAAGGAACGAACGCGCAGCGTCAAGACGGAAGGTGACGCGTTGCTCGCTGATCGCTTCCGGCAGTACGTTGAGCTGTACGCCCACGTCGATCGGCTGCAGCTGACCGAGATTGATGCCGCTTACCTCGACGTTGAGTGTGCGGCCGGCAAAGAACTGGGATTCCCGCCCCAGATGCGCGGTGATGGATGGCCGCGCGACGACGCTGTAGTACTGGCCGGAGTCGTTGAACAGATTCAGGCTGTAGTCGAGCTGCGAGGTCGAGATCTGCGAAGTGATGGTGCGCGTGCTCTCACGACCGAAACTGCCGATGGTCTGGGTCAGCGCGTTGCTGTAGCCATAGAGCACCCGCAGGCCGTCAAACAGATTGACGCCACGGTTGGCCTGATCGAGCACCGAGTTCAGCAGGATCGTGACCTCGACCACCACCTGATTGGGATTGATCTGCTCCGGTGTCCGCATGTCGGTTTCCGCGCTGCCGACGTCAGCGTTGGCGTGGGCCAGCAGGGGTGGTTGATGCCCGTCGCTTCGGAAGGCGCTGCCATCCTGCGAGGTCATCACGGCGTTCAGATACTCGGTTACCCGCCGCTCGGTGTGTCGACGGGCGTCCGCGTCCTCAGGTGAGGCCGCAAGCCGGCGAACGAGATCGCGTGCTGCCGGCTCGCCTTCCGCAGCCAATGCAAACGCGCCCAGCCGGATGACGTCCGGCTGTTCCGGTGCCAGTGTCAGGCTGCGCTGTGCGGCAAGGCGCATCAACGGCAGATCACGCCGATAGTAGGACGCCACGCCCAGGCCGTAGAACGCTTCCCAGCGCTGCGGCTGATCGATCGCCGCCTCGGAGAAGCGCGCCTGGGCCAGTGAGTGATTGCCGCGCTGCAGTTCCAGGAAGCCGAGATGCAGCAGCGCCCAGTAGTGCCCCGGCGCGAAGCGGGCTGCATTCTCGTAGCCGACGGCGGCCAGCTCCAGCCGCGCGCGGGCTCCGGCATTGCCGAGCTTCTCTTCGGTCAGCGCGTGCAGAAACTGCAGATGGCCATTGCTGAGGTCCTGCTGCAGCAGGCGCGCCAGCGGCACCTGCGCGGCCCCCCAATCGCCGTCGTGCAGGGCTGTGCGTGCCGCCTGCCAGTCATCGCTGCCAGGCGCGGCGGTGCCGGGGCGAGTGGCGGTCGTGGCACAGGCGGCCAGCAGCGCGGCGGCGGTGAGGGTCAGGGTGTTGCGCAGGAACGTCGGTGAGAAGGGCATGGCTGTGCGTACTCGCGTGGTCGAACAATGGGGGTGCGGCGGGGACCGGGTCACGGCGCAATCCCCCGCGCTTGCAAGGTGAATGCGTCCTCGACGACAAGGCGGGGCCCGCGCGCCGGTGCATCTAGCTGCAGGTGCCCTTCCGCCCGGCTGGCCCCGCGTGGGGGAATGAAGCGGTCAAGCTCCAGCACCACCTCGTCAAAGCCGGTGCTGCGGATGCCGCCAACGACGAGGGTGCCGCCGTCGACGCGGACGATCCGCTGCGCTCCCAGCCGTTCGAAGCGCAGGTCGCGCAGGCATTCGCCGCGCAGCGTCAACGCCTTGCGGTTCAGCAGCGGCTGACCTTGCGCATTGAGATGTTTGGGGTGGTAGCCAATCGCCGTCGGCTCGACCGAGAAGATGTTGACGCGGTCACAGACACCGAAGTCTGTGGACAGTACGGCGGCTTCCGAGCCGGGCGTGCTGGCCTGCAGCGTCACCCCGAGGCCGCCGGTGATCGCATCTGCCGGTATCTGGAAGTCGACATGGTCGGAGGTACCGCCGGGCAGGCGGGGAAAGCGGACCCTGCGGTCCTGCAGCCGGGTTTCCAGTTGCAGGTGTTCGGCATCCAATGCGCTGCCTTCCAGGCGCAGGGTGTCGCCGGTGCGCGCGCCATCCTGCTGCCCCGGGTGGCCGAGCACCCGCCAGCGATCAATGCGCGGGGCTGGCAGGCTGAGGTTCTGCCCGAGGCGCTGCGGTGACGTCGCAGTGTCCTGAGCGATTGGCTTGCGCTGGCGCGGATCGATTCCGTTCGACTGTGCAATCGCGGGTGCTGCGATCAGATACGCCAGCAGCGCAAGTAACGACCGTGCGGCCGGGGCGCGCATCAGCGGTCGCACCGGTAGAGGTTGGGGCGGCCGAGTCGATCCCAGAAGTTCGCGCGATGTGAGCGGCCCGAGCAGCAGTAGCCACGGTCCAGCCGGTGCACACCGGCGCCGGGCTTGGCGCAGTAGTCGGCCCGCACCACGGTGGCGCTGTGGTACTCGCGGGCGGTGTTCACCAGTCGGTTCCAGTGATAACCCCAGACCGCGCGATGCACAGACCGATCCCATTCCACCTGGCAACTGCCGGTCTCTGGCGTCTTGCCGCAGACCACGCCGTCGGGGTGACTCGCGCAGCAGGGGTCATGGGTCATGCTGCCGCCGCTGACCTGACAGATGCCGTGGTTGACGATCGGCACCGAAGCGCAGAAGGCAATGCCTTGCAGCGCGCCTCTGCGGAACTCGCCGCATTGCTGGCCGGCGGCGCCAAAGCAGAACTCGCCGGCGCCAGCTTGATGGGTAAGCAGGAGCCCCAGCAGCAGGCATAGCCCAGCAAGCGTCGGGCGTGAGCGAACGGAAGTTGAATTCATCTCGTACTCCCCGCCTACCGGGTGCGCCGGACGATCGCGCCGTCGGCCGCCTTGAGCGTGTTGTCATCGACGACCTCGATGCGCTGGACTTCGGATGCATCGGCCTTTTCCGACTCGGGCTCTTCCAGCTTGCGAGCAATCTTCAGCGTGAAGCCGCTGGGGTCGGCATCGACGATCGAATAGCTGCCGTGCGCATTGAACCGCGGCGACTTGAAGTGACTGCTCTGCAGCTGCGTGGTGTAGCGCCCGTCCGCCGTGAACTCGATCACCAGTGTCTCGGTGACGCCGGTCTCCTTGTCATGCGTCGTGGTCTGCCAGCGTCCCGGCAGCAGCTTGGCGGCCTCCGCCATTGCCGTGGGCGACGCGCTCAGCGGTGTTGATGCCGCCGTCAGCAGGGCCAACAGCACGACCATGAAGCCCGGTACCGGCAGTGACCGGAGAGCAAGGCCACGACGACGACCGATCATGGGTACGTTCTCCCGACCAGGGTTCTGCTGCATCAGCGCTTCTCCTGCGCATAACCGGCGCGCTCAAGCACGGCGTCCACCAGCCGTGGGCGCTCGACCGCACATTGCGGATTGCCGGCCGGCTGGCAGCTGATAGCCAGACCGACGACCTCGGCGGCGAGGCCACGCGCAATTCCTTCGCCCCTGAGCTGCTGGGCAAAGCTGACGTAGCAGTCGCTGTCTCTCCCCTCCGAGCTGGCGCTGCCATCGGCGGCGATGCGAATCTGCACCTGCGGGTTCTGGCCGGGCCGCAGTCCCGGAAAGCGGGCGGCAACGCAGCCGGCGACGGCATCCAGCGGGCGCCCGCTGCGATCAAGCTCACCTATCGGCAGTTCGCTGAACACCAGACCGGCGCCATAGCCGGCCCGTAGCTGGCGCGACCAGATCTCGATGTGGCGGGTGCCCGGATGCCCGGCGCGCACCATTGCATGCACATCGGCCGGCTGCGGGAAGTAGCGACCACGGCCGTCGGGAAGCTGGTGGCCGGCGTGATAGCGGTGGCCGATGACAACGATCTGCTCGACCGTGGGCGCGACGGCGCTCATCGCCGCAAGAAAGTTGTCCTGCGTTGCGCTGCGGGTCTGTTGCATCAGGGCGAACAGACGGTCGAAGTCGAATCCGGGGTAGAAGCGCTGCAGCATCAGCGCGCGCAGCAGGGGCGCCTCTCCGAGATCCAACAGCTTGCGGTCAAATGCCGCTGCCGCCAGCCGATCCATATCGCGATAGGCCTGCAGCAGGTCCGGCTTCAGGTAGCGCGCCGCAAGGAGCGCCTGATAAAGGTCGCGTTCGGGACTGTGGAACACGCTGCGCAGCGCTGCGATGGCGATGTCCTCGCTGATGCCGCGCAGCTTCAGGCGGCGAGCACCTTCGCGCACGTCCGGGCTGCCTTCGGCGATGGACTCCGCTTCCGCGCGCTCGGCGCCGCCCGGATTCCGCACGCGCATGTCAGCGGTGGCCGCCGACGGCTTCGCCTGCATGCGTGATGGCGTCTTCTGCGCTTCGACCGGCACGTTCATGCCCAGCAGCAGGATCAGGGCTGCAGCGGGCGTCCAGTGGCGATAGCGGCTTACGGCGGCGGAGTAGGACATCGTCGGGCTCGGTACGGGCGTGGCGCTACTTCGCCATGCAGCCGGGCTAAACTCCTGACCGAATCCCGACGATTTCCCGACGATTCAGCGCAAACCGAACACAGATGGGGGAAAGGTGAGCGATCGCACGCCGAGCGAGAACATGCAAGCGGAATCTAGCGACAGAGACAGAGACTGGGTCTGGCGCTTCGGAAACTGTCGCTTCGAGGGGCGCACGCTGGAGCTGAGCGTCAGCGGCGCCGTGATCAAGCTGGAACCCAAGCCGCTGGAGCTGCTGCTGCACCTGCTGCGCCACCCCGGAGAGGTGGTGACCAAGGATGAGCTGCAGGACGCCGTGTGGCCGGGGCGCATCCTGTCCGAGTCGGTGCTGACCAAGGCGGTCGCCAAGCTGCGGGCGGCGCTTGGCGATGACGATCAGCAGGTTCTGAAGACCGTTCACGGCTATGGCTATCGCCTCATCGCGCCGGTAACGGTGGAGGCCGTAACACCCGCAACGCCGCTGCCACGCCTGGGCTTTGTGGTGGGCGATACACCTCCGCACCGACCTCACTGGCGGCTGCTGCGGCCGCTGGGCGAAGGCGGCTACGGCGAGGCGTGGCTGGCTGAGCATGACAAGACCCGCGAGCAGCGCGTGTTCAAGTTCGCGCTGGATGCTCACGGCCTCATCGGACTCAAGCGCGAGATCACGCTCTACCGCGTACTCAAGGACACCTATGGCGATCGTCAGGACTGGGTGCGACTGCTCGACTGGAATCTGGAGGAAGCGCCGTACTTCGTTGAGGCCGAGTACGCGGCGGGCGGCGATCTGCCGCAATGGGTCGAGTCGCAGGGCGGGCTCGCGGCGATTGCGCGTACCCAGCGTCTGGAGTGGGTTGCGCAGGCGGCAGAGGCCTTGTCCGCCGCGCATGCGGCCGGTGTGCTGCACAAGGATCTGAAGCCGGCCAACCTGCTGATGGATCTCGACGCCGAAGGGCGCGCGCGCATCAAGCTGGCCGACTTCGGCAGCGGCTATCTGCTGGACCCGGCGAACCTGGATCGGCTGCAGATCACACGCCTGGGCTTCACCCGTACCGAGGCCGCGTCCGGCGATGCCAACAGTGGCACACCTCTATATGTGGCGCCCGAGCGACTGGCGGGACAGTTGCCGACCGTGCAAAGCGATATCTATGCGCTGGGCATCATTCTGTTCCAGCTGCTGGTCGGCGATCTCAAGCGGCCGCTGTCACCGGGCTGGGAAGCCGACATCGATGACGAACTGCTGCGCGAGGATGTGCATGCGGCGGCGGCGGGCGATCCGGCGCGACGCCTGCGCGACGCCGCGGAACTGGCGCAGCGCCTGCGCGCGCTGGAGTCGCGGCGTGCAGAGCGCAGCCGCGAACAGGCCGCAGCGGCCGAGGCCGACCGCCTGCGTGCCGCGCTGGAGCGGGCGCGGGTGCGGCGGAGCTGGGCCTGGCTGAGTGCCGGCGTGTTCGCGGTGGCGACGGCAGTCACGGTCACGATGCTGCTGCAGTTGCGCGCGGCCAGCCGAGAAACCGAGCGCGAGCGCGAGATCGCAACGGCGGTCAACGACTTTCTGGTGAACGATCTGATTGGCGCCGCCGATCCGCTCACCACCGGACTCGGAGAGGTATCGATACGTGAGGTGCTGGATCGGGGGGCGGTCAGCGTCGGCGGGCGTTTCGCAGACCGGCCGCGCTCGGAGGCTGGCGTGCGCCTGGCGCTGGGGCGAGCTTATCTGGGCGTTGGGGAGTACCGGCGCGCAGCAGAGGAGTTCGACATCGCGCAGCAGCGTGCCGAGTCACTGAATCCACCGGACAGTGCGCAGTCTCTGACTGCGCAGATCGAAGCAGTGGTGGCGCTGAGTTATCTTGATGACTGGGCCCGCGTGCGGCAGCGCGCCGAGCGCCTGAGCACCGCCCCGGAGGTCGTGGTGCGCCTGCGGGCCAGGCAGTTTCTGGCGCGCGCGCTGATGCAGGAGGGGGACACCGCTGCCAGTGTGGCCGCATTTGCGGCCTTGGTGCCCGAGTTTGAAGCGCAGTTCGGCGCCCAATCCGAGCGGCTTGCCGCACTGCAGGATCAATACGCCCTGGCGTTGCGCGATCATGGTGACATCGACGGTGCGATCGCACGCAGTGAGCAGGCGATCAAGCTGCGTGTGGAGCGCTACGGCGAAGACGACTTCCGTACGCTGGACGCGCGTCAGACGCTCGGCGGCACCTTGTATCTGGACGGTCGCAACGATGAGGCGCTGGCGATACTCGAGCCCGCAGTGGCCAGAGCGGAGCGCGTGCTGGGCCCGGACCACTATCGGACACTGATCATGAAAAGCGATCTGGCGTCCGTGCTGCAGGCCAAGGGCCAGTTGCTGGATGCCGAGCGTCTGTTCGTACAGGCACTGGGCAGCCTGCAGCGTCAGTTTGGCGACGATCACAAGGATGTGCGCACGATGCTCAACAACCTCGGCCTGCTGTCCGAGGACCTGAACCGACCCGAGCAGGAGATCGAGTACTTGCGCCGTGCGTGGGAGGCGGAGAATCGCGTTGCCGGCGCGCGCAATCCGACCACCCTGACGGCAACCAACAACTATGCGCGCGCACTGGGCCGCTCAGGTCGCTGGAAGGAGGCCGAGGCCTTGCAGTCGCGCAATGTCGCGATTGCCGTGGAGGTGTTGCCTGCGGAGCACTGGCAGTTGGCCGTGTTGCGCTACAACTGGGCGCAGCAGCTCGGCAAGCTCGGGCGCCGCGAGCAGGCAATGACCCTGTTTGCACAGTCCATCGAGGCGCTGACCGCGCAGTTCGGTGCCGATCATCCGGTGACCCGGCGTGCAATCGGCATGCGCGAGGCGCTCGAGGCCTCCTGAACCGGCAGCGTCGACTGTTGTAGGCTGCGCGCCGAGACTGAATCAGATAACGATAAGGGGAGTTACCGATGCGCCGTGTCCTGTATGCCAGCGTTGTGGCCTTGCTTGCTGCCTGCGGCAGTTCTTCCGCGCCGTCCACGGGCGGCGGTGCCGGGGCCAAGGGCTATGAGGTGTCGATCACGCGCACGACCCTCGGCATTCCGCACATCAAGGCTGCCAGCTTCGGCAGCATGGGCTATGGCTACGGCTATGCCTTTGCCGAAGACAACCTGTGCGTGATGTATGACGACTTCCTCACCATCCGCGGTGAGCGCTCCAAGTACATCGGCCCGGAGGGCGTATACCGGATTCCCGCCAACAGTTCGGTGACCGACAACCTGTCCAGCGACTACTTCTGGAAGTTCCAGGCCACGGACGCCGTCGTCGAGCGCCTGAAAGCCTCCGCGCTGCCCGAACTGCGCGATGCCACGCGGGGGTTTGCCGACGGCTTCAACCGCTACATCCGCGAGATACAGGCCGGCGGTCATGCAGGGCGCCACGCCGCCTGCCGCGACGAGCCGTACATCGGCCCGATCACCGAAGCCGACATGTATCGGCGCTACTACCGCCTCTCGGTCATCGCCAGCTCATCGGTGTTTGCCAGTGGAATTGGCAGTGCGCAGCCGCCGTCGCCGACCGATCCGGTGGCGCCGGTGCTGGGCGCGGCCGCAACGCAGGCGGCACTGGAGCAGGACATGGGGGCGTTGAAGTTCTTCTCTCCCGACCGTCCGTTCGGCAGCAACATGTACGCGATCGGCCCGGAGGGCTCGGCCGACGGCAGCTCGATGGTGTTCGGCAATCCGCACTTTCCGTGGACCGGTACCGAGCGCCTGTACATCGCGCACGCGACGATCCCCGGCAAGCTCGACATCATGGGCTCATCGCTCTACGGCGTGCCGGCGGTGCTGATTGGTTTCAACGACCACCTCGCCTGGAGCCATACCGTCTCCACGGCCTACCGCTTCACGCTGTATCAGCTGGTGATCAACCCGCTGAATCCAACGCAATACCTGTATGACGGCGAGTTCCGCGACATGGAAGCGGTGCCGCTGACCGTGGAGGTCAAGCAGGAAGATGGAACGGTCGTGCCGCAACAGCGCACGCTGTACCGCACGCATTACGGGCCGATGGTCGGACTCAAACTCAACGTCGCCCCGCTGGGGGAGGTCAATGCGTTGCCGTGGACCCCTGCCATCGGCTTCAGCATGCGCGATGCCAACGCCGAGAACGATCGCCTGATCAATCAGTTCGCCAAATGGAATCAGGCGGATTCGGTGGCCGAGTTCAAGGATCTGCAGAAATCGATACTCGGCGTGCCGTGGGTGAATACCGTGCTGACGGGTCCCGGCGAGAACGCCTGGTATTCCGACATCACCGTGGTGCCGAACGTCACCGACGCACAGCGCGCGACCTGCGACGCGCAGCCACTGGCATCGGTATTCAATCAGCTGGTGCCCGGCGTACCGCTGCTGGACGGCTCGCGCAGTGACTGCGAGTGGGGCACGGATGCCGACGCGCCGGCACCCGGCATCTTCGGGCCTGAGAATCTGCCCAGTCTGGAACGGGCCGACTACGTCACCAACTGCAACGACAGCTACTGGCTGGTGAACGCAAATGAGCTCGTAGAGGGCTACGACAGCATCATCGGCAAGGAAGGGACCGCGCGCTCCTTGCGCACACGGCTATGCCTGCTGCAGGCCGAGCGCCGCATCGCCGGCACCGATGGTCGTGATGGCGCCAAGTTCACCTACGCGCAGCTCAAGGATGTGGTGCTGTCCAGCCAGCTCTACTCCGCCGAGCTGGCGCGCGACATGGTGCTGAGCACGATCTGCCCACTCGGCTTTGCGCTGGGCACCACGGGGCCGGTGGATATCGGCGAGGCCTGTGCGGTGCTCGCCGCATGGGATGGTCATGCCAACCTGGACTCGCGCGGAGCACATCTGTGGCGCGAGTTCTGGCGCCGTGCCATCGGCGCGCCCGGCGGCCTGCCGGTGAACCCGACCGCAGCACTGACCTACCTCACGCCGTTCTCGGCAGACGATCCGGTCAACACGCCGAACACGCTGAACGTGGCGCTGCCGACCGTGCAGGCAGCGCTGGCGGATGCCGTCAGCGCCGTTGCCGCCGCTGGCTTTGCACTGGATGCGCCGCTGGCCGAGATTCAGCATTCCGGCGTCAACGGCACCGACATTCCGATCTTTGGCGGCACCGGCACCGAGGGTGCGTTCACGATCGTCTCGACCAATACGCTCAATGACAGCGGCTACAACGTCACCTACGGCAACAGCTACATCCAGGCCGTGACCTGGGATGAGGCGGGCGTGCATGCCGAGGGTTTCATCACCTATTCGCAGTCCACTGATCCTGCGAGTCCGCACTTCAACGACTACACACGCGAGTATTCGGCCAAGCGCTGGCATCGCTTCCCGTTTACCGCGGCGCAGATCGAGGCCGACGCGATTCGGCGTTATCAGCTCAGCGAGTAGCAGCCGACACCCGGCCCGTCTGCGGTGCACTCAGCAGACGGGCCACGTGCCGCGACCCTGCGCCTCAGGGCAACATGCGCAGCAACAGGTTGTCCAGATCCAGCGATAGTTCGGCGGTAACTTCCGCAACCGAATTCTTGTTCGGACCGATGGAGGTATTGGCGGCCGCCAGATGCGACACCCGGCTGCTACCACTGAACGAGAGCTGGTAGCTGTCATTGGCCAGCGTCAGCGGCTCATCAAACGCGAGCTCGACGAACTGCCCTGAAGATGCCGTGGTTGCCAGCTGCTTTTCGAATACCACGCCGCTGTTGGTGCCCGTCAGCCGCACCAGCGCGACGGGGCGCGCCGGTTCCCAGGGTGGCGTGAAGAACAGGTTCACGGGATCGGTGGCCTTTACGCGCAGCACCCCGGTGATGCGGGCCTGAGTGGGGTTGAGCAGACTCAGCACCTTGAAGCGGGCGGAGGTTGCAGCCGAGGCCGTAGCGTCCATGTCTCCGGAATTGGGGCCGCGGATGTGTGCCAGCGATGCCAGCTGCGCTTCAAAGTGTTTCAGATAGCCGCGCGAAGTGGTGACGATGCTCTGATAGGCCGTGCCTTCGCCCTCGACCAGCGCGTTCGGTGGCGAGAACTGAGGCGGCTCGATGTAGCTGCGTGCGGAGATGACCTCGCCCGGCGTGGTGGTCGAGGCGGAGTCGGCGTCTGCACACAAGCGACCCGGTACTGGTGCGGTATTGGGATAACAGACGTAGGCGCCGACCGGGAAGCCGTGCAGTTCACTGGCATGGGTTTGCACGCCGGCGCTGACGACAACGGTATCGCCCAGCAGGCCGGGCAGGACCTGGGCCTGGACCGGGGAGATGGTGGCTGCCGATAACGTCAGCGCGGCAACGAGAGGGGACAGTATTCTCATGAACGAATGCTCCGGTGATGGTTACCGGCGCTTCCTGCCCCGGCCGCTACAAGCTAATGGCCGCGGTACACGGGGTCCGCACCAAATCCCGACCATTTCCCGACGATCGCCGGCGCAGAGCCGCACGCGGTCGCGGCCGTGTGCGCTGCGTCACAGTTGCGACGGCCGCGGGCAAAAAAAGGAGCACCCCGTGGGGTGCTCCGGTTGCATGGCTGAGCTGCGGTGTCTACTTGTTTTTGGCGCTATCCCCGCTGCCGGAGCTGTCGTCCTCGTCGTCTTCATCCGCCGAGCGCCCGGCATTGAGATCGGTGCGGGTGCCCACCCTTCCGAGGGTGTCGCCCACCCGGTCCTGTTCGCGCGCCGCTCCGCCGCTGACGGTCTGATCCGGGCCCGGGTCGATCGCGCCGAGGTTGCCGTTGTAGTTCGGGCCGGAAGAGCTGCCGCCGCTACGGGCCGGTTCGCTGCCGGGTTGACCCAGCAGATTGCGTCCCAGGGATTGCTGCGTCGGCACGGTCCCCGAGCGACTGACGCCACTGCCGGTTTCGCCACGGTCCGGATTCACCGCGCCCCCGGCCTTGGCAGCCTCCTTGATCTGGAAGTTGCGGTCGCCGAGCTTCTGACGCAGAAAATCCTCTTTGCTGATGACACCGTGATTGCTGTCGGGATCGGGACGCCCGGTATAGGCCTCCTGTTCATCGATGACCTTGCCGTCCTTGTCGTGGGTCACCGAGCTGCCGTCGGGCTGGATCGTCTCGCGCGTCTTGTCCGGCTTTCTGACGTCCACCGAGCCATCGGGGTGCACGGTCGCCGAGTGGCTGCAGTCTTCGTTGTGGCAGATCAGCTTGTCTCCCTTCGGCGGCTCGGCTTCGGTGGCGGGCTTGCCGGCGTCGGGATTCTCCCCGCGGGATATCGCGTCGATTTCCTCAAAGCGCTTGCCACCCATCACCAGGCCGGTGGCCTTGCGATCATCGATGCCCAGATCCTTGGCCAGGTTGCCCTTGCCCGAGTTCTTCAGCTCGCCATCCTTGAACCGTGCGGTCGGGCTGGTAATGCCGTCGGCGATGGAGTCCTTGCCGATGCCACGGCCGCGCGAGGCGTCGCTGGCAGCGGCTGAATCTCCCAACGGACCGCCAACCCGATCACCGCCGACCAGCCCCTTCATCGGATTCCCGGAGCGCCCCGCCATCGCGTCCGACACCGCCTTTTCGTCCAGCTGCGGGGTTTCGCCAAAGCCGTTGTCGAACTTGGGCCTTTGTCCGGCGCTGTTCGCAGCCTCGTTGATCAACAAGGTGTTGGAGCTGCCATCACGGATGGCGCCCGCATCCTTGACGGCCTGCAGCGGATCGGTGGATCCGGACTCGGAGTTGCCGGTCTTGCCGCCGCGTGGGGTCTCTCGCGTCAGGCCCGGCAGGTTCGGATTCGGCCCGCCACCCGGAACCTCCTTGTTGACGTCCTTCTTCTCGCCGGCTTCGCCCTTGGCTGGGACCTTGTTCGGATCCTGGGCCTTGAGGTCTGCAGCGACAGCTGCTCGCACGGCCAGTGCCGGCTTGGCGGCGGCTTTGTCCGGGCTGCTGGCGAGGTCCTTGTCCGCCGCCGATGCGGGGGCTGACAGTGTGGCGGCGAGTGCGGCCGCGATCGCCAGCGTGGTAAGCAATGGTAAGGCTGAACGGTGGGTGTGCATGATCGGTATCTCCTTCGGTCCGATGGCGGCGGTGGTTGCGCGCCTAGCCACACTAGGCAGACCGAAGACCGCAGTCCTGACCAAAATCCGGCGAAGTTCCGACCATTGCGCGCCGCGCGCCCGCCACGGCCCTCACCGGGTGCAGCCGGGATGCTCGGGCGCCTGATCGCGCTACCATGCGGCCAAGTTCGCTGCGGGATGACGGGTCGGCGGCAGCACGGCCGGCCATAGGGGGCAGGACTTGGCCATGGACCGGTACTGGGCGTTCATCAGCTACAGCCACGCCGACGAGGCGACGGCGAAGTGGCTGCACCGCGCGCTTGAAACCTACCGCTTGCCACGCAAGCTGGTGGGGCGGCCAGCGCCCGAGGGCCGGGCTGTTCCCCCGCGGCTGTTCCCGGTATTTCGTGACCGCGACGAGCTGGCCTCTTCCGGCTCGCTGAGCGACAAGATCAACGACGCGCTGTTGCGCGCGGAAGCCTTGATCGTCATCGCCAGCCGCGCCTCGGCCGCATCGCACTGGGTCAACGAGGAAATCAGGAGCTTCAAGGCCCAGGGCAAGAGCCGTCGCGTGTTTTGCGTGATCGTCGACGGCGAGCCCTGCACCAGCGCTGCCGGGCAGCCTCAGGACGAGTGTTTCGCGCCGGCACTGCGCTTCGAGGTGGACGCTGATGGCCGGCTTACCGAGCATCCGGTCGAACCGATAGCGGCCGATCTGCGGCCTGGCCGCGATCGCCGACACGACGCACTGCTCAAGCTGGTCGCCGGCATACTCGATCTTGGGCTCGATGTGCTGAAGCAGCGTGACCTGCTGCGCCGTCAGCACCGCCTCACCGCTATCGCTGCGGGCGCGCTGGTTGCGGCCGCGTTCACGACCGGGCTTGCCTACTTCGCCGTGGAGGCGCGCAACGATGCGCAAGCGCAGCGCAGTCTCGCGGAAACACGCCGTTCGCAGGCCGAGGGGCTGATCCAGTTCATGCTCGGCGATCTGCGCAAGAAGCTGGAACCCATCGGCAAGCTCGACATCCTCGACGCCGTCGGCGATCAGGCAATGAGCTACTTCGCCGAGATCGACGCCGGACACCTCAGTGACGCTGAACTGTCCGCCCGCGCGCAGGCGCTACGGCAGATCGGCGATGTGCGCGTTCAGCAAGGCAAGCTCAACGAAGCTTCCCCGGCATTCAGGGAATCGCTGAAGCTGGATGCGGAACTGGTGCGACGAAACCCCGAGGATCAGCAGGCGCTGTTCAACATGGCGCAAAGCCAGTTCTATATTGGCTATGACCACTATCTGCGAGCTGAGCACCCGCAGGCGCTGGTGTGGTTTGAGCGGTACGACCACAGTGCCGATCGCCTGCTTGCGCTGGATCCCCACAACCTCGACTGGCAGCGCGAGAAGCAGTACGCGCTGGACAATCTGGCGACCATCCAGCTTGCATTGACGGACTACGACGGCTGCCTGGCTAGCGCCAATGAAGGTATCGCCCTGGTTGAGGGGCTTCTCACCCGTCATCCGGACGATGCCGAACTCAGTGTGACCCTGGCGTCGGGTCTGACCAAGGCAGCCCTTTGTCACTGGTATCTCGGAGACCTGGCGGCCGAGGTCCCGATGCTTGAGCGGGTCCAGCTCATTCTGCAGTCGTTGCGGTCGGGCGCACCAGCGCACAGCGACTATGCCAAGAAGATTGCCTTGAACTGCATGGCCCTTGGCTCGGCGCTGATGGAAATCGGCTTGCTGGAGCGGGCGCGCCTGGAGTCCGACTGCGCCCTGAAGGAAATGAAGGCGCTGGTGTCACAGGACCCGACAAACATTCAATGGCGGTCGATACTCTTTGGCGCCCAGCTTGCCCAGGCTGAACTCGAGGTGGTCGAGGGAAAGCTGGACGCGGGCTTCATGGTGACCGAGCAAGCACGGGAGACACTGGCGGTACTCCAGCACGGAACCTACGAAACCCGGGACACCCATCTGGACGCGGTGAGGTTGGGGGCGTTGCGGCTCGCCATCGCCAGGGCCCGGCACGATCCGGAGGCGGAGCGGGCAGCGGGGCTATGGCTGTCCGCATGGTATGGCCGGTCAACGCCTGTCTCGACGAATGCGGAGATTCATGCCCTGGATGCGATCGCCTGTGCCCTACTCGGCGGCATGCGACCTGAGACCAGCGTGCAAGTGCCCAAGTTCTGTCTTGCCGCCGGCAGCCAGCCGATCAGCCGTGATTCGGGTCGGCGCGCATGGGTGGCGGAAGCGCTCAGGTCGCGTGTTGCGGCCAACGTCGCCGCACAGGCGGACGCAGAGGCAGCTTTGCGCAGGATCGGATATCACGGTGCCTTCTGGCACCTGATGCAGCGGTAACGTAATGCGGCACTAAACACATAAATGCACAGGAGAATGACCATGGCGAACAAGGAAGTGCGGATCAGCCTGGACGACATCAAGAAGGATCACGACAAGAACCATTCCGAGAAGCGCGTGGCGGTGCCGGCCGGCCAGAAGGTCGACTTCATCATCGACAGCGATGCCAGCGACAAGGGCTACAGCTTCAAAGGCGCCTTGAGCCTGGAAGTCCAGAACGTCAAGAGCATGACGGATGGGATATCGGATGCAACTGCGCGCCTCTACATCAACGCGGCGCAGCCGGTGGTCAGCAGCAATAACGACAAGCTCACGATCAGCGTGCTTGCCAGTGCCCACGAGTGCAGCGTTAACTTCACCCTGCGCATGCTCACGCCGGACAACACGCATCTGGATTTCGATCCCATCATCGACATCAAGCCGCCCAAGTGAGGACGCGAGGACCAACCGCTTAACGGGACTCGCGGTGAGGGCAAGGCAAAAAAGGCCGGCATGTCGTCGGCCTTTTCATGGCGTGCGGTCGGCGTTGCGCATGCGGTCACGATTCCACGCCTGCCCCTGATTTCTGCGCATGAACACGGCCGGAGGCGCCGGCGCACAACCAGGGCAAGCGCGCAGGGGGCGTGGTGCAATGCTTTCTAGTGGCCCTATGGCGGAGTATTGTCGGCAGGCACGTCCATCGTGTCGCCGGCCGGAGTGCGGCGCCACCGCCGAGGGAGACGCTACGTGAATTTCGAGAAAGTGCTGTTCGGTTTCTTCGTGCTGCTGGCGCTCACGCTGAATTTCGGTTTCGTGATGGGGGATATCGACAACCCCGAGCATCACCACGTCTACGAGCTGTTCGCGGCGCTGGTCGTGAGCCTGATTGCCACCGTCCTCAAGTTCGGTGATCGCAGCCACATCGGCGCGGTGCTGCTCGCCACCAGCCTGGTGGCGGACCTGCATCTGGTAGCCGCCGCCCTGGTCTGGGGGGTCGCCAATCACATCACCTACACCGGTGGCGAGCCGGGGACGGTGTCCAGCGTCGTGTCGCTGGCCGGAGGAGCGCTGCTCGCAAACCTCGCATCGGTTGTTCTGCTGATCATCGAAACCGCCGCCCTGCGTCGCTGAGCCGCCCGTCCCCTCCAAGGCGTTCCGCCAATCCCGTGGACAATGTGATCTTTCTGTTCCTGCGGCGCATGCGCGCGCCGCTGATCGTGCTGATTGCGGCGTACTCGGTGTCGATCGGCGGGCTGGTGCTGATCCCGGGTGTCGACGATCAAGGACAGCCCTGGCGCTTCGACTTCTTCCATGCCTTCTACTTCGTCAGCTTCATGGGCTCGACGATCGGCTTCGGCGAGATTCCGTACGCGTTCACCGATGCCCAGCGTCTTTGGGTTTCGCTGTGCATCTTCCTGACCGTACTCGCATGGCTGTACGCAATCGGGCGCATATTCACGCTGACTCAGGAGCCGACCTTCCTGCGTGCGCTGCGGGAAGCGCGCTTCATCGTGGCGGTACGCGCAATTCGCACACCGTTCTACATCGTCTGCGGCTACGGCGAGACCGGCAGCCTGCTGGTGCGCGCGATGGCACGGCGCAATTTCCAGTGCGTGGTCATCGACCAGAGGCAGGAAAATCTCGATGCGCTGGCTTTGGAGAATCTGGGCATGGATGTGCCCGCGTTCTGTGGCGATGCGGCGCATACGCACACGCTGATCGAGGCCGGGTTGCGCAAATCGCTGTGCCAAGCCGTGATTGCAGTCACCGATCACGACGAAAGCAACGTCAAGATCGCGATCACGGCCAAGCTGCTGCACCCGCACATCAAGGTGATTTCGCGAGCGGCGACATCCGAAACCGTGGAGAACCTGGAGTCGTTTGGCACCGATCACATCATCAACGCCTACCGCAGTTTCGGCGAGCATCTTGCGATGACGATGCGCACGCCGAGCGTACATCTGCTGCACGCCTGGCTGATCAGCCTGCCTGGCAAGGAGTTGCACCCGCCGGTGACCCCGCCAAGGGGCAAGTGGGTGATCTGCGGCTACGGCCGCTTCGGCAAGGCCGTGCAGCAGGCGCTGGAGCAGGAGGGCAATCAGACCACGATCATCGAGCAGGTGCCCGAGCGCGCGCCGCCCGGGGCCGTGATCGGTGCCGGTACCTCGGCCGCACCCCTGCTGCAGGCCGGTGTACGCGACGCCGTGGGCATCCTGGTCGGCATCGACTCGGACACCAATACCTTGTCTGCAATCATCACCGCGCGCGAGCTCAATCCCAGCTTGTATCTCGTCGCAAGACAGAGCCGCCGCGCCAACACCGCGCTGTTCGAGGCTGCGAATATCGACCTGATCATGGAGCCGAGCCGCATCATCGTCTGGCGCACGCTGCCCCTGATCACGACACCGATGCTGAGCCGCTTCCTGCGCCTGCTGCGCGCTGGCGACGAGGCTCACGCGCACACCATCCTCGAACAGGTGCGCGCGCTGTGTCACGGCGTCACGCCGCAGACCTGGTCGGTGCTGATCTCGGCAGACACCACGCCTGCCGTCTGCTCAGCCATCGAAAGCGGCGAGAGGGTTACCCTCGGCGATCTGCTGCGCGACCGGCTCGAACGTGACCGGGCCCTGCCGGTGATGGCGCTGATGCACACCAGCGGCCAGGACAATGTACTGATGCCGCCGCTCGATCGTCCGCTCGCGATCGACGACTGCGTGCTGTTCTGCGGCCGTGATGGCAGCCGCCGTGACATGGAATGGGTGCTGTTCAACACCAAGGCGCTGGAATACGTGCTGACCGGCATCGACATTCCCGATGGCGCCGTCTGGCGCTGGCTGCGCCGGCGTCGGACCGCCGCTGCAGGCGCCAAGCCCTGAAGCGTCAGGTTGCGGCCGGCGCCAGATCGACGAGGCGGCGCACGCGCTCGCCGGAGTCCCGGCTCCGCCGTGACGGGCTTACGCTGCGAACAGTTCCGGTACCTGCGGCGCCCAACAAAGAAGCCGCCCCGGAGGGCGGCTTCAAAAGGCTGAACGGGCTCGGCGCTGGCCGACGCTTCCGCTAGTGGCCACCCTCCAGCGACTTCACCGCCTGGATCATCGCCACCATGACCTTCTGTGCGTCGCCATAGACCATGTTGGTGTTGTCGGCGAAGAACAGCTCGTTCTCGACGCCCGAGTAGCCCTTGCCCTGGCCGCGCTTGACCACGTAGACCTGTTTGGCCTGGTCGACATTGAGGATCGGCATGCCGTAGATCGGGCTGCTCTTGTTGGTGCGGGCGGCTGGATTCACGGTGTCGTTGGCGCCGATGACGATGGCCACATCGGCTTCCTTGAACTCGCCGTTGATGTCTTCCATGTCGTAGATGATGTCGTAGGGCACGCCGGCTTCGGCGAGCAGCACGTTCATGTGGCCCGGCATGCGGCCCGCCACCGGGTGAATCGCGAACTTCACATCGACGTCGGCGTCCTGCAGCAGCTTAACGAACTCATACAGCTTGTGCTGTGCCTGCGCGACCGCGAGGCCATATCCCGGGGCGATGATCACCTTGGTGGCGTAGCGCATGTTGATGCCGGCGTCGCCCGCATCCACCGGCTTCATCGAGCCCTTGATCTCGCCCTGCGCCTCGTCACCGCTGGCGCCGAAGTTGGAGAACAGGACATTGGCCACCGAACGGTTCATGGCCTTGGCCATCAGCAGCGTCAGCAGCGTGCCGGCGGAACCGACCACCATGCCGGCAATCATCAGCGCCGGGTTGTTGAGCACGTAACCCTCAAAGCCGACGGCCAGACCGGTAAAGGCGTTGTACAGCGAGATCACGACCGGCATGTCGGCGCCACCGATCGGCATCGTCATCATCACGCCGTAGAACAGCGCCAGTGCGAAGAACAGGGTGATCTCCAGCGCCCCGACCTGGCCGCCGTTATAGACGATCCACCCGCCGAGGCCGGCGGTGATCAGCAGCAGCGTGCCATTGATGGCCTGCAAGCCGGCCATGCGCAGGGTCTTGTCGATGCGGCCGTCGAGCTTGCCCCAGGCGATCAGCGAGCCGGACAACGAAATGGACCCGATCAGGCCGCCCAGCACCGCCAGCGTCAGGCCGACGTTGCCATGCGCGCGATGGCCAAACAGTTCGATGGCGGCAATCGCAGCGGCGGCGCCGCCACCCATGCCGTTATACAGCGCCACCATCTGCGGCATCGCCGTCATGGCGACCTTCTTGCCGCTCCACCAGGCCCAGCCGAGGCCTGCGCTGAGAGCGACAGCGGCCAGAATCACGTTGACGGTCAGATGCGGTTTCGCGGCTTCGTTCACGTCCAGCGTGTACAGGAAGCTGGCGATGACGGCGATGACCATGCCCCAGCCGGCAACCACGATGCCGGAGCGCGCCGTGACCGGCGAGGACATGCGCTTGAGGCCGTAGATGAACAGGAACGCCGCGACGAAGTAGCTGGCGTCAATAATCAGAGCTGCATTCATGGTGGCCCCCTCAGCCCTTCTTCTTGTCGGACGGCTTGAACATTTCCAGCATGCGTTCGGTCACGACATAGCCGCCGGCGGCGTTGCCTGCGCCGAGCAGCACGCCGAAGAAGCCGATGGCCTGCTCCAGCGTGCTTGAGGCATTCAGCAGCGCCCACAGCGCGCCAACCACCACGATGCCGTGGATGAAGTTGGAGCCGGACATCAGCGGGGTATGCAGGATCGACGGCACGCGGCCGATGATCTCGTAGCCGGCGAACGCGGCCAGCATGAAGATGTAGAGGGCAACAAAGCCCGTCAGGATCGTGGTCGTGTATTCCATTGCGATCTCCTCTTAGGCCTCTACCGCTTTCTGCGCGGCTTCGTTCTTGATTTCGCCGCCGTGCGTCAGACAGGCCTTGGCCAGCACTTCGTCGGACCAGTCGATGTTGATCGCGCCGTCCTTGACGAACAGTTCGATCAGATTGAGCTGGTTCTTGGCGTACAACTCCGAGGCGTGCTCGGAGAGCAGCGAGGGAATATTGAGCGGAGCGACGATGGTGACCTGCCCCACCTGCACGGTTTCGCCCGGCTTGGTGTATTCGCAGTTGCCGCCGCCTTCGCCGGCCATATCGACAATGACCGCGCCGTTCTTCATGCCGTCCACCTGCGCCTTGCTGATCAGCTTGGGTGAGGGGCGGCCGGGAATTGCGGCGGTGGTGATGACGATATCGGCCTGCTGGATATGCTTGGTGATGACCGAAGCCACCTTTTCCTTCTCTTCGGCGGTCAGCTCACGGGCATACCCGCCTTCACCGCGCGCGTCGATCCCGGTATCCACGAACTTGGCGCCGAGCGACTCGGCCTGCTCCTTGGTTTCCGGACGCACGTCGTAGCCTTCCGTCATCGCGCCCAAGCGGCGCGCAGTGGCCAAGGCCTGCAGACCGGCCACGCCGAGGCCCATGACCAGGCACTTGGCCGGGCGGATGGAGCCGACGGCGGTGGTCATCATCGGCAGGATGCGCGCCAGATTGGTGGCACCCAGCAGGGCGCCGTAATAGCCCGCAAGCGCTGCCTGCGAGGACAAAGCGTCCATGGCCTGAGCGCGGGTGATGCGCGGCACCAGCTCCATGGCAAAGCAGGTGATCTTCTTGTCGCGCATCAGCCGCACCAGGTCCAGCTCGCGATGCGCATAGACAAAGGTCAGCAGCACACTGCCTTCCTTCATGGCATCGACGATGTCGGCCGTCGGCGGCTGTACCGAGACCACGATGTCGGCGTCGCTGACCAGGCCCTGGGGGTTGGCGGCGAAGGTGACGTTCTTGTAGGCGCTGTCCGGAATGCGGCTGGCGGCACCGCCGCCGGACTGCATATGAATTTCGCCACCCAGCTTGCCGAGCTTGTCGGCGACAGCGGGAACCAAGGCGACGCGGCGCTCGTTGGCCCGTGTTTCCTTGA
>JBFJJW010000019.1:0-23980 GCA_041612095.1 Solimonas sp.
GATGTACTCAAGATCAAACGGTGGATCCTTGCGCATCAGGATCGCATCCAGCCCGCCGAGCGGGATTGCGGCCGGCTCGCCCAGTTCAAACCAGTGCTGCTTGTCGTCGCGGACCGTGATCGGGCGAGCGCGTCCGATGGCGATGCCATCGCGCAGCCACAAGTCGCCCATCTCCAGATAGCGCAGAGCCCAGCCGCGCCGCTGCGCCGCCAACATCAACGCCAGCGTCGTGTCCTTATAGGGTTTGATGGCACTGATCGGGTCCATCACCACACCAAGCGTACGGGTCATCTATAAGCCTCCACAGAACACAGGCTCAGGCGCCGGTGAGCAATTCGAGAGTGGTCGCGCCGCGCATCAGCGATGCGGTTCCGGTGTGCCGTGCGCGGTGACGCTTCAAGCGGCGGCTAGGCGGCCACCGGTGCTTGGTTGCGCATCTCGGTCACCACCGCGATCTCGCGAGCGGCGGCCAGCGCAGCCAGACGCGCAACTACGCCATACGCATAGAAGCGGTTGGGGCGCTCATCCGGGCCGCAGTTCGGGTCCGGCGCGCTGCAGGTTTCCTCAAACGCGAGCGGCTCGAAGCGCATGCCCGGGGCATTCAGATTCTCCTGATTGCCCCGCTGCGAGTTGAGTCGGTAGAAGCCGCCGACCACAAAGCGGTCGATCATGTAGACCACAGGCTCCGCCGTGGCCTGATCCTCGCCGAGCTTTTCGAAGGTGTAGACACCTTCCTGGATGATCGCGCCGGTCACGCCCCGGCCTTCCTTGGCGCTGGACATATGCGAGCGTGACTTGCGGTTCATGTTGCGGATGTCATCCACGCTCCGTGCCGTCATCACCCCCATGCCGTAGGTGCCGGCGTCGGACTTGACGATCACGAACGGCTGGTCGGTGATGCCGTATTCCTTGTACTTTGTGCTGATGTCGTCGAGCAGTATCTGGACGTTGGCTTCCAGGCACTCCTGCCCCTCGCGGTTCTGGAAATTGATCTGGCCGCAGTTGCGGAACAGCGGGTCCACAAACCACGGGTCGATGCCGAGCAGTTCACCGAACTCCTTGGCGACCTCGCGGTAGAAGCCGAAATGGTTGGACTTCTGCCGCAGATGCCAGCCCAGGTCCGGTGGCGGGATCACGTCCTGTTGCAGATTTTTCAGGATGTCCGGCACACCTGCGGACATGTCGTTGTTGAGCAGGACTGCACAGGGGCGGAAGTCGCCGACCTGAACGTGGTCGCCGTGGCGCTGTATCGGCTCCAGCAGCAGCGTGCGACCCGAAATCTCCAGCTTCAGCTCGGTGGGCTCGTGAATTTCGGGGATCAGCGTGCCGATGCGTACTTTGTAGCCCGCCTTCTGGAGCAGGCCGAACAGAGTCGCCACGTTCTCCAGGTAGAACTTGTTGCGGGTGTGATTCTCCGGCACCAGCAGGACGCCGCAGGCGCTGGGGCATACCCGCTGCATGGCGGTCTGCAGGGCCTGTACGCACAAGGGCTCGAACCCCGGGCTGAGGTTGTTGAAGCCGCCCGGGAACAGGTTGGTATCGACCGGCGCCAGTTTGAAGCCGGCGTTGCGCAGGTCCACCGAGCTGTAGACGACAGGGGGCGTACGCTGCCATTGCGCCCGGAACCAGGCCTCGATATCCGGCGCGCGGGCCAGCATCGTCGATTCCAGCTTCAGCAGCGGACCGGTTTGCGCGGTAACGAGGCGGGGAACCGGTAAATGGGAGGTCGAGGCGTTCATGGCAGGCATGGTAGCGCTAGGTGAGGGCCAGCGCCTTGTATCGGGGCGGATAGGCAGTCTTCAAGGACTGTGTTAAAAACGTCGCGTTCAACACAAAATCAAGATTTCAGGGAGGAGTGAGTGTCCACGCAGCCGACTGCTCCGGCCAAAGTGATGGTCATTGATGACAGCCAGACCATCCGCCGTACTGCGGAGACTCTGCTGGCACGCGAGGGCTATCAGGTCATTACGGCACAAGACGGATTCGAGGCCTTGGCCAAGATTGCCGATCACGGGCCTGATTTAATCTTCATAGACATCATGATGCCGCGACTCGACGGCTATCAGGCCTGTGCGCTGATCAAGGGCAACCCCCGGTTCGCGCAGACCCCGGTGATCATGCTGTCGTCCAAGGATGGATTGTTTGATCGGGCGCGGGGCCGCATCGTCGGCTCCGATGAGTATCTGACCAAGCCGTTTACCCGCGACGAGCTGCTCGGGACTGTGCGTGCGCACATCCGCAAGTAGGTCTGCAGACGAATGAGCGCTGAGCTAAGAGCACTGAGCCAGGACCCCTTCGGGCTGTTGTCGATGCTCGAAGACCGGCTGCGGGCGGCCCGGCTGGACATCACCGTCGGCCAGGCTCAGGCGTGGACCGGGCTTGGCTTCCGGATTGCCGATGCCTGGCTGGCAGCCCCCCGGGAGGATATCCGCGAGGTGATTCCGCTGCCGCGCAGTACGCGTGTTCCCAACGCGCGCCACTGGCTGACGGGGGTTGCGAACGTGCGCGGTGAACTGCTGACGCTGGTGGATCTGACTGCCTTTCTGGGCCTGCCGCTGCCGGAGCTGGGCCGCGCGCGGCGGGTGCTGGTGCTGAATTCGAAGCAAACGCCTGCGGGCTTCATCGTTGACGAAGTCGCCGGTTACCGTCAGTTCTCTCCGGCGGAGCAGCGCAACGAGATGCGTGCCACTGCCGAACCCTTCACTCCCTACTTGCTGGGGGCTTTCGTGCGCGAGGGCCAGCCGTGGCTGGCCCTGAGTCTGCACCGATTGGCCGCCAGCGAAGCCTACCGGGCGGCCGCGCAATGAACGCCAGTCTCAGACCTCAGTTGGCGAACGGCCTGCATTGGGTGCGCGGCGAGATCGAGCAGAGCATCACGCGCGCGCGCAGCCTGATCGAGCAGTACGTCGAAGACGCCAGCGAGGCGATGCCGCTGCAGCAGGCCTATGTCGAGCTGCACACGGTGCGCGGTACCAGCGCCATGATCCAGTGCCACGGCGCCGCAGCCCTGGCAGAGGAGATGAAGCTCGGCCTGCAGGACCTGATTCACCAGCGGGTCCAGGAGCCGGAGCCGTTATGCGCGGCCTTGCTGGCCTGCACGATCCAGCTTAACGACTACCTGCTGGCGCTTGCCGACGGCGGTGATGACTGTGTGCTGATTCTGCAGCCAGCGATAAACGAGCTGCGTCTGACGCGTAACCAGCCGGTGCTGACCGAAGCCGAGCTGTTTACCCAGCAGATGCTGGCGCTCGGGGTTTCGCTGCCGATGGCCGAGGACAGCTCCGGTTTCACGGGCGCTGCGCAGCAGCAGGCGAAGAAGCTGCTGCCGCTGTTCCAGGCCTCGCTGGTGGCCTGGATTCGCGGTACCCAGCAGGGTCGAACCGGCCTGGCGCGCATGGGCAAGATTGCCGAGCACGTAGCGCAGCAGGCGCAGACGGTACCGGTTCACCAGCTGTGGCGCGTGGTCGCGGCCGTGGCCGAGGCCCTGCTTGGCCGTGCGCTCGATGATTCGATCGATCTCAAGCGCCTGATCGGACGCAGCGGCGCACAGCTGAAGCTGCTGGCGGAGCAGGGAGAGGCGGCCACCGCTGAAGGTGCGTTGGACCTCAGTCTGCAGCTCCTGTTCATGGTGGCCCGGTCGCGGGCTCAGGGCGCGCGCGTCATGGCGCTGCGCAAGGCCTTTCAACTCAGCGTTTATCTGCCGAGTCAGGTGCAGGTCGAGGAAAACCGGCGCAAGATCCACGGCCCCAGCACGTCGTTGCTGGCGCGCGTTTCCGAGGAGATTCGCACGGAGTTTTCGCGGATCAAGGATCGCATCGACCTTGCCGTGCGTACCGGCGGTGCCGGCGAAGACTTTACTGAGACGCGCGCAAGTTTGAAGCGGGTCTCGGATACCTTGTCGGCCCTGGGGCTGACGGTGCTGCAGCGTGTGGTGGCCAATCAGGCCGAGGCGCTGGAGACCGTGGACGAAAACTCCGGACCCAGCGTCTGGATGGAGATTGCCACCTCCATACTGCGGGTGGAAAACAGCCTTGAGAACGCACTGTACTTCCAGCTGAGACGTCCGCGCGACATGGATCAGCGTGGCGATGAGCTGGAGGTCAAGACGCCGGCTTCACGCGATCTGTCCGAGGGCATGAACGCGCTGTACCGCGAGTCTCTGGTCAATCTGGCGCGGGTCAAGGCTGCCGTCGACACCTACATCAAGTCAGGCACCTCGGCCGAGCTGCCGGAGGCGGCGCTGCTGGTGGACGAGATTGCCTCCGGCTTCGAGATTCTGGGGAGTGCACGTGCCGGCAGCTTGTTGCGGCAGCTGCGGCGCTTCCTGGTGAGTCCTTCATTCAGTTCGCTGCGTGAGTCGCACGAACGCGCCGACCGCTTTGCCGACACCGTGGCCTGCGTCGAATACTACGTCGAGGCTGCGCGCGACCAGCTTCCGTCCGCGGAGGGCATTCTCGACGGACTTGCGCGGTATCTGGATCAGCTGGAGGGCTATGCGCCAGCGGCCGAGTCTGCAGACACCATCGTGCTTCCGGACTTCGATGAGCTGGCGACGACTGCTGCAACGCCCGCGCCAAGCACACCCGCCGACGGCAGCGTGGCGCCGCCGCCCGGGGTCACGCCGGTCATGGCGGCAGGGGACGATGATCCGGAGATTCGCGAGATCTTCCTTGAGGAGGCCGGTGAAGTGCTCGCGGTGCTCAAGGAAACCGTGCCGGCATGGACACGCGATCCTCAGAACCGCGACACCCTGACCACCATCCGTCGTGCGTTCCACACCTTGAAGGGTAGTGGTCGCACGGTTGGGGCTGCCGATATTGGCGAGTTCGGCTGGGCCGTCGAGAAGATGCTCAACGGCTGCCTGGACGGTTCGATCTCGATGTCCGCCGGCGTCGTCACCACGGTAACCGACGCGGTCGCTCAGTTGCCGGCGTTGATAGACGCATTCCGTGATCGCCAGTCTGCACCTGAGTTGATCGCCGGACTGATGGCCCGCGCGCGTGATTACGCCGAGGGTCGTGATCCCGACTCCGAGCCGGAGTCCGATATTGCCCAGATCTTCCGTGAAGACGCGCGCGAGAAAGTTGCAACCATCAAGGCGTGGCTGGCGCAGCAGGATCGGAGCTCTGCCGGACACGCCACCGATGTCGAGATCAAGCGGGCGTTTCACACGCTGCGCGGTGCGGCGCGCGTGGTCGACGCATCCGCCGTCGCCGAGCTGGCTGGCGCGATCGAATCATATTTCGATGCGCTGGACGAGGTTCATGCGCCGATCGACGCCGACGGGCTGGCAATACTGGATGAGGCGGTCGTTGATCTTGCGGCCTGGATAGAGAGTGTCGGAACTCGCGTTGCCGCCGAGCAGGATGCAGCGCCGCTGATTCAGCGCTTGCGCGAACTGCAGCAGCATCTGCCGGCCATCGCAGGCGGCAATGGCGTCGACCGCGAGCTGGTCGAGATATTAACCGCTGAAGCCTTCGATCTGGTGCAGCGCATGGAGGACGTGCTGCGCGGCTGGATGCAGTCGCCGGACAATCAGCGCGCACCGCAGGAACTCAAGGTTGTCTATCACACGCTGAAGGGCGCCGCGTTGATGGCGGAATGCCAGGCGGTGGGCAACGTTGCGCGTGCGCTGCACGAGCGGATGGATGAATGCATTCTCGCGCGTGCGGTTCCGGATGAAGCCGCATTCGCCGAGCTGAATCAATTCTGCGAAACGCTGTACCAGCAGCTTGATGCGTTTCGCGAAGGTCGCCTGGATGACGCCAGTGGCGATGCACTGGTTGCGCGGGTACTGGCATTGCGCTGGAGCGGCGGACCGCAAGCGGCGGCGGCTGGCGATGAGGGCTCAGCGGCCGAGATCCCGGCCCGGGAGCCCATGGCGGACGTGGCCTCCGGGCCGGAGGCCGACACCGGGACCGACTCCGACACTGACACTGACACCGACACTGACACCGACGGCGCTGACACTGCAGGCGCAGATGGCTCAGCGGGACCCGGCGACGGTGACTTGGCTGCGGACACGCTATCCGCCGAGGAGCAGACCGCCGAGGATCAGATTATCGACATGCCGCCGGTGGCGGCGCAGACCGGTGTGCATACGGGCAGTGCGGATTTCGTTAACGAGATGGTTGATGGGGCCGGAGCGTCGGACACGGATCACCCCCCGCCATCGGATCGCGCGGCGTCGTTGGAACTGGCTGCAGAGCTTGAGCCCGATATGGGCGAAGCTACCGAGATGCCGCCGGTTGCGGACAACGCCGACGATCCGGAGTTGCTGGCGATCTTCATCGCCGAAGCCGAAGAGCTGCTGGAGTCCCTGGACCAGGCTGCAGCAGCGCTTGAACGGAATCCGCGCAATGCACGCGCCTCACAGGAGCTGCTGCGCATCCTGCATACCCTGAAGGGCGGCGCACGCACTGCCGGCATGTTGCCGATCGGCGAGGTCGTGCATGGCATGGAGTCGCTGCTGGAGGCGGTCGAGCGCGGTCAGCTGTTTGCCGATAGCGCGTTCTTCTCGCGCCTGCAGAACGCGGGTGACGGTCTGCATCTGGCGCTAGACGACCTCAAGCGCGGCGTCATTCCCGATGTCACCGGTCTGATCGATGAACTGACCGCGCAGGTGGCGACCCCGGCTGGCGCGTCCTCGACGGAGCAGCCGTCTCAACCGGCTGCCCCCGCCACCGCGCCGTTCCCGGAGCTGGATACAGACCTCGCCGAGGTCTTTACCGGCGAGGCCGTGGAGTTGATGGAACAGCTGGAGGCGGCGTTGGCGCGCTGGCGTCTGGCGCCGACGGATATCGCGCCGTCACAGGACATGCAGCGCGCCTTGCATACGCTGAAAGGTGGCGCCCGCATGAGCGGACTATCCGCCATGGGCGATGCAGCGCATGAGCTGGAAAGCCTGCTGAGCCGTATTGACTCGGCGGGTACGGCCAACACGGCTACGGTGGAGTTGATTGCGGAAGCCGTGTCCGGACTGCGGGCGATGACCGACCGTCTGGAGCGTCGGGAATACGCCTTGAGCACGACCTCGGAGGCCGCCGATGGTGTAACGACTGCCGCCGAATCGTTGCAGGCGGACGCTACGACGGCAGTTGCCGAGGATGCGAGCCCAGATGAAGCGGCTGCCGATGTCTCCACCGCCGCGGATATCTGGGGTGCCGAGTTGTTCTGGCGCCCGGAGAACGACGGCGAGCACCGGATGGCCCTGCGTCGCGAGACGGCGCGCGTTCCGGTGGACGCGCTGGACCGGATGCTGAACGAGGCCGGCGAAATCTCGATTTACCGCTCGCGCCTGGAAGAACACAACAGTGCTACCCAGGCGCAGCTCGATGAAATGGCGCAGGCGATTCAGCGCATTCGCGAACAGATGCGGCAGATGCAGGCGGAAACCGACGCGCAGATCGCGGCACGCGGCTTGAATCAAGGCGAGAGCGCCGATCGCTATGCCGGCGAGTTTGATCCGCTGGAGATGGATCGCTATACCCGCATGCAGGAACTGTCGCGTGCGCTCAACGAGTCGATCGGTGACCTTGCGGCAGTGCACGCATCGATGGATGAGCTGACCAGCGAGGCTGTAACCATCCTGTTGCAGCAAGGGCGCATCAACACCGAAATACAGCAGGGCATGATGCGTACGCTGATGGTGCCGTTCTCGCGCCAGGCGGCACGCCTGCAGCGCGTCGTGCAGCAGACGGCTCTGGAAAACGGCAAGCGCGCCGAGGTGCAGTTCAGCGGCATTGAGGCGGAGCTGGATCGCAACGTGCTCGAGCGCATGACAGCGCCGCTGGAGCACCTGCTGCGCAACGCCGTCGTGCACGGTATCGAAATGCCGGACACTCGCAGTTTCGCGGGCAAGGATCCCATCGGACACATTTCCGTGACGCTGTGGCGCGAAGGCACGCAGTTGTTCATCGAACTGCGGGATGATGGCCGCGGACTCGATTTCCACGCCATTCGCGAAACGGCGATCCGCCGCGGCCTGATGCCGGCGGACGCGGAAATTGCCGACGAAGAAGTTGCCCAATTCATCTTCATGCCGGGGTTCTCCACTGCCAAGCAGCTGACTCAGGACGCCGGCCGCGGTGTCGGTATGGACGTGGTGGCGGCTGAGGTCAAGCAGCTGGGTGGCACGCTGGAACTGGCCTCGGAGAGCGGCAAGGGCGCGCGCTTCTTGGTGCGTTTGCCGCTGACCCTGGCGCTGTCTCAGGCGCTGCTGATCGCGGTGGGCCACGAGCAGTACGCGGTGCCGTTGGGCAGTATCGAAGGCATCGCACGAATACCGCGCGAGGATATGGATCGGCTCTACGCGTCGGAGTCGGCCGACTTCAGCTATGGCGAGCACCAGTACCGGGTGCGTTATCTCGGCGACTTCGTCGGGATCGCCCGCGACGCGGCCAACGAACCCAAGACCTTGAATGCGATCCTGGTGCGTCTGCCCGAAGGCCTGGGTGCTGGCGAACGCCGTATCGCCATGGTGGTCGACGCGCTGGTCGGAAACCGCGAGATTGTCTCCAAGACACTGGGGCCCCAGGTCAGCGTCATTCCCGGAATTACCGGCGGCACGATCCAGGCGGATGGCCGCGTGTTGCTGATTCTGGACGTCGCCGCCCTGGCGCAGGATCGTACGCGCCGTTCGCTGCGAACCCTGGCCACCGGCCTTGAGGCTACGGATGTCGAGGACGCGCGCAATGACCTGATCATGGTGGTGGACGACTCGATCACGATTCGTCGCGTCACCGAGCGCCTGTTGCTCAAACACGGCTTCCGAGTCGTGACCGCCAAGGATGGTCTCGACGCGATGGCGCAGCTGCAGACCGATACCCCTGCCGCAATTTTGCTGGATATCGAAATGCCGCGTGCCGATGGGTTCGAGGTGGCGACGTTCGTACGCAACAGCCAGCGCATTGCCGCCACCCCCATCATCATGATCACATCGCGTTCCGGCGAGAAGCACCGAGAACGCGCGCGCAGCATCGGCGTGAATCGCTATCTGATCAAGCCCTACCTGGAAGATCAGCTGATGGAAGAGCTGAATAGCGTTCTCGGCATCGCTGAGGGAGACGCAGCGTGATGGAACGCAATGAGCTGTATGCGGTGCTGATGGCGGTGAATCAGGACACGCTACTGTTACCCAATGCTGCGGTGGCCGAAGTGCTGCCGCGTGATGCTCTGCGCCAGCAGAACGGCGGCAACGGACTGCCATGGCTACTGGGCCACTGCGACTGGAACAACCGCCGGGTGCCGGTCGTCTCCTTTGAGCGGCTTAACAACGCGGATTCGGCCTCAGACCCGCGCCGGGAGCGCATTGTCGTGCTGAACTCCCTAGGCAAGCATCTGCCCAGCGGAAATCTGGCGATCATGACGCAAGGCTATCCACACTTGGTGACGCTGAATCGCTCAGCGATGCGCAGCACACGGCTGCGTGAGAATGATCGCGAGGACCTGGTGTTGACGCGTGTGCGTATCGCCAACCAGGAGGCGCTGATCCCGGATCTGGAACAGATCGAGGCCGAGATCGCTCGCGCACAGCTGGCCGCCTAGTGAGCATGGCAAGGATGCTGCGAATGCATCGTGAGGCGCTGGTCATGCACAAACGCGCGCGCGGTCATCGCCGGATGGCGCCGGCATGAGCGGCAACCCGACGCAGGACATGGATCGCCTGCTGGAGGCCTTCTACGCGGCCGCGTTCCATCTGGAATGGGTGCGTTTTCGTCCGCACGCGCTCGAATTGCTGTGCGCGGCTACCGGCGCATCCGCAGCTGCCTGGCTGACCCGCGCCAGCAGCGATCTGCCCGGGGAGTATGCGCGCTGGCCTGATGGCGCCGCCATCGAGCAGCCGGCGGTGCGTGAACTTTCGTTCGCGACGGGCGAGCATGTACGGTACTTGACGGATATACAGCCCGGGCTCGGCCAGGAGAAGCAGGCGGTCGCACTGAGTCTGGCGCATCGCGGCACGCACTTGCACAGCGTGCTGTTGTTGAGCCTGCCGCCGACGTTGCATCCGGACGCCGAGTATCTGCTGCGCGCAGGTGGTCATCTGCTGCAGGCGGGAACGCTGGCGCTGTCGCAGTTTGTGCGTCGTGACGAATGGCTGCACGCGCTGGGGCGCGCATCCCGCGGCAGTTCCGCGTTGATAGATGAGCATGGCGCGGTATATGTCGCCAGCCAACGCTTCCGTGAACTGATCGGAGCGCAGTATGGAAACCCCGACTTTGCCGAGCTGCCGTTTCCGTTGCCGACCCAGACGCTGGAGGAGGGAGGCGGGGATTTCAGCTTGCAGGGCGTGCACTTCCGCCTGAATCGCGAGGGCAATCTCTTCCTGCTGCACGCACGCCGGCCGCACCCGCTGGATGGACTTTCACCGCGAGAGCAGGAAATTGCGCGGGCGCTGGGGCAGGGCAAGACCTTCAAGTCGGTAGCCCGCGACTATGATATCGCCATCAGTACGGTAGCCAATCACGCCTCGCGCATCTACAAGAAACTGGGCTTGTATCGGCGCGAGGATCTGGTGGCGCTGCTGCGTACCGCAGCAACATTCAATCGGGCGTAATCTCCATTATCGCCTGCTGTCGCGTTAAGCTCGCCGCTGAAAGAAGTGCGATGTTCCCGTCAGAGGAACTGGAGGAGACTCAAGGCTTGCGGTGACGGCTGCTGCGGTGCCTTCCGCCTGTAGTCAGGCGTAGCGCTGCAGCAGCAGTCCCATACTCGCGCAGGCGAGCAGCGTCGTGATCAGTCCGACCTTGAACCGCAGCATGGCCAGCATGGCACTGCTCCCCAGCAGCAACGCGGCTAGATTCAGTGATTCCCATTGCGGCAGCGGGAGTGCCAGGCCGTACCCACGCCACTGACCTACGTCACGAAACAGCACGTGCAGCGCGAACCAGATCGACAGATTGAGGATCACCCCCACCACCGCGGCGGTGATGCCGGTCAGCGCCGCGCTCAGGCCGGCGTGGCCGCGCAGGCGTTCAATGTGCGGTGCACCCAGAAAGATCCACAGGAAGCAGGGCACGAACGTGACCCAGGTGGATAGCGTGGCGCCCCACAGCCCGGACACCATCGGGTCCAAGGCGCCGGCCGCGCGGTGGGCTCCCAGGAAGCCGACATAGGTCAGCACCAGTATCAGCGGTCCGGGCGTGGTTTCAGCCAGCGCCAGACCCTGCACCATCTCCGGCGGCGACAGCCAGCCATAGCGCTCGACTGCCTGCTGCGTCATATATGCGAGGACGGCGTATGCGCCGCCGAAAGTGACGACGGCCATCTTGCTGAAGAACAACGCCTGCTGCGTGTAAACATGCGCTGCGCCGAGGCATAGCAATAGCAACAGCAGCGGCAATCCCCATAGCGCGGCGCCGCAGAGCAGAACTTTCAGCGTCCAGTGCTCGGGCGTGGCTGCCGTGATTTCGGGCCGCGGGGTTTCACCCGGTGTCAGTGCGGAAGGGGCGGAGTGGGGGATCAGGCGCCAGCGCGCGCCCAGCCAGCCGCAGATGGCGGCGCCCAGAATGATCAGCGGAAACGGCAGCTTGAACGCGAAGATCGCGATGAAGGCCAGGCCGGCCAGGCCCCATAGTGCGGGATGCTTCAGGGCTTTGCGGCCGACGCGGATCACCGCCTCAACGACGATCGCCAACGTGGCGGCCTGCATTCCGAACAGCAATCCCTGTACCCAGCCGAGTTCGCCATACAGGACGTAGATCGCGGCGATCGCGGTCATCAGCACGAAGCCAGGCAGGATGAACAGCAGGCCTGCGGCAAGTCCGCCCAGGGTGCGGTGCAATACCCAGCCGATGTAGGTGGCAAGCTGCTGGGCCTCGGGGCCCGGCAGCAGCATGCAATAGTTCAAGGCGTGCAGAAAACGGGTTTCGGAGATCCATTGGCGCTCCTCAACCAGCAGCCGATGCATCAGCGCAATCTGGCCGGCGGGTCCGCCAAAACTGATCAGGCCGATCTTCAGCCATACGCGCAGGGCGCTGCCGAACGGGATGGCGGGTGGGGTGGAATTCACTGAATGCTGAACGGGGGATGGCATGTCGGCGACAATACCGCGCATGAATACTTCCACACTAGCGCCGCATCAAGACTATGAACACGGCGTCACCGCCATCGATACCTTGCAGGAGCGGCCGGGGCTCGCCGCATGCTATCTGGTCCGCCGTGGGGATGAGTGTGCGTTCATCGAGGCCGGTACGGCGCACGGCGTGCCGCGTCTGCTGGCCTTGCTCGCGGCGCGCGGCCTGGCGCGCGAGCAGGTGCGGTATGTGATTCCCACGCACGTGCATCTCGACCACGCCGGTGGTGTGGGCGTACTGATGCGTGAACTGCCGGATGCGCAACTGGTCGCGCATCCGCGCGGCGCGCGTCACCTGATCGACCCGTCCAAGCTGATTGCGGGCGCCAGTGCCGTCTACGGCAGCGAGGCCCTGAAGCAGATGTACGGAGAGATTGCGCCCGTTGCCGAGGCGCGTGTGGTGGTTGCCGACGACGACCATCGGCTGCCGTTCGGCGACGGTGAACTGCGGTTCATCGATACCCCAGGTCATGCGCGCCACCATTTCAGCATCTGGGACCCGCTAAGCCGTGGATTCTTTACCGGCGATACGTTTGGACTGAGCTATCGCGAGTTCGATGGGCCTGGTGGGCCGTTCCTGATGCCGACCACGACGCCGGTGCAGTTCGAGCCGGAGGCCTGGTTCGCGTCGATCGAGCGCTATCTTTCGTTCGCGCCGCAGTGCATGTATCTGACCCACTACGGGCGAGTGCAGAACGTGCCCAAGCTGGCTCAGGATCTGAGGCGAGGACTGGAGCGTTACTGCGTCATTGCCCGCACGCTGAAGTCCGAGCCCGACAGGCACACACGGCTGAAGTCCGCGCTGATGGACGATGCGCTGACGCAGCTGCGCCTGTTGGGGAGCGAAATGCCCAAGGCACACGCCAGCGCGCTGCTGGCTTTCGACATGGAACTCAACGCTCAGGGGCTGGGCGTTTGGCTGGATCGTGACGCCGGCTAAGTAGGCCGCGCTGCGGTCCGCTCGCGCCCATCAAAGACCCCTCCTGCCGTTGGGCGGCAGGAGGGGTTCGAGCGTTGCCTTGGCGCGTCAGCTCGGGAACTGGATGTCGGCGTAGGCCTCGGCCGACATCTGCGCGTACTCGGCGCGCGTCAACGCCGCGCGCGGCGCAATCGTGGCGCTGCCGCCACTGATCGTGGCCTTGAGTATGCCGAGGTTGAGCGCTTCCTGGATGTGTCCGCGCAACGCCGGATCCACCTGATCGGCATCGGCAACCGGCACCACATTGCCGTCGGCGTCCTGCACGCTCAGCGGCTCATCGCCATGCGCCAGGGCTTCGGCTTCACGGCCGATGGCCTGTACCAGTGCATAGGCGGCGTCCGCACGGCTGACCGTAGCGCTGGCGCCGAACTGATTGCCCTCGATTCGCAGCAGCGGCAGGGACGTGGTGGAGCGGCTGAGTATCAGCTGGCCACTGCGGGTGACGGCCTCCGCCGCTGCCTGCAGGTAGGCAGGCCCGATATCGGCGAACCGGAGCGCGCTGTCATGGCTGCGGGTCTGGCGTACGCCCCAGGACATCAGGTACTCGGCAAACTGACCGCGGGTCAGCAGCGCCTGCGGCATGAAGCCCCCGGCGAGGCCATCCATCAACCGGAACTTGACCGCAAACTCGACATAGGCGCGCACCGGATCATTCAGGGGCACGTCGTCCAGGCCGCGCACCGGGCCGGTGGCGATCTGCAACACGCGCACGTCCAGCGTGGACGGGCCGGCGACGCCGTTGGTTACGCCCAGCGGATCGACCGTCACGCCGGAGATTCCACCGATGCCGCGGACGCTGACGGTCCAGGTGCCGGCCATGCCAGGAGCGGTGGCGCCGACGTTGCTGCCCAGCAGCGGCAGGGCGATGCTGGAGCCGTAGCGGTTGCCGGCCGGATCGGTGAGCACGATCGCGCAGGTGCAGGGGTCACCCAGGGGCTGGCTCCACTGGGCCGCAACCAGCGAGGTGCCTTCGCTGACCTCAAACGGCTGGTCGGCCGGAGCGCCGACCGGAAGAAAGTCGAGGCTGTAGCTGCTCTCGGTGATTGCGCCGCGCGGCAGTTCGGCGTGGAAGCCGCGCTGCGTCAGATTGGTCAGCCCGTAGTCCTTGCGCAGGCCGAGCGCAGTGGCGATGCCGGCCTCGACGTTGGCAAAGCCGGCGCCGACCTCCCAGGTCGCATAGCCCGGCATGTTGGTGGCGGTGGCCTTGAATATCTGCTTGACCTCGCGCCAGGTCAGATCGGGATTGGCCTCCAGCAGCAGAGCCGTGAGCCCCGCCAGATGCGGGGCAGCCATGCTGGTACCGGTCTTCTGGGTGTAGAACGGGATCAGCTCGGGTGGAATGTCGCCGGTCTCGATATCCGTCACGGTATCCAGCGGCGCAAACGGGTCAGCGGCAATCGCGCGGGCGGAAATATAGTTGCTGCCCGGAGTCACCACCGTCGGGCGGTCCTCCACCGTATAGATCTCGCCATCGACTTCGACCTGATAGACCTCGTTGGCGAGGCTGCCGCGCGAGGAGCTGGGTGCCAGCAGGCCGCTCTTCTCGCCATTGGCCGCAGTCAGCACCCACGGTGCCTTCTTGAAGTTGCCGGTGATCGTGCCCTGACCGGAGCCGGAGTTGCCGGCCGAGAACACGACCACGACGCCACGATCGGCCAATGCCTTGGTGGCGATGTTGGTCGGATCGTCCGGATCGAAGCAGGTACCGACGTCGCCGGTGTTGCCGAAGGAATTGGTGACGATGCGCAGGTTGTATTCCGGGTGTTCGTCGAGAATCTGCATCGCGTAGTCGAAGCCGCCGAGCGCATCGAGCACCAGCAGTGTTGCACCGGAGCCGTAGCCGATCAGGCTCGCGCCGCGCGCCGCGCCTGCGTAACGGCCATCCGACAGCGTACCGTCACCGCCAGCAATGCCGGCCACATGCGTGCCGTGTGAGCCGAGCACGTCGGTATTCGGGAACCCTTCGATCGGCGTGAACGGCACGGTTTCATCGTAACCGTCGTCTTCCAGGGTGCCGGCGAGCTGCCGCAGGTTGGTGTGACCCAGGGCGTTGGCGACGACCTTGCTGCCGTACAGCAGGTCGAGATGGGTGGCGTCGATGCCGGAGTCATTGACCAGTATCGCCACGCCCTTGCCGGTGATCGGCTCGCCATTGGCATTGACCAGTTCGGGCGCTGCCGCGGCCTGATCCACAGAAGTCAGATAGCGCGCGACATCATCCTCGTACGACAGCGGCGCGTTCCAGCGCACGGAGCGCACGCCGGGCAGCTGCTTCAGCGCCTCAATCTGCGCGCGCGTCGCGATGACGCCGGCAATCGGCAGCTTGCCGAAATGCAGGCCTTTGAGGCCGAGCTGCTTGAGCAGCCCCCGGCGTTCGCTGGAAAGCGGCCCCGTGCCCTCGAAGCTGACGATGACTTCCATCACCTCGGCCGGTGCCAGCGCGGCGATGCGCGCCTCGGTGGCCGCGGAGGCCAGCGTGCAGCCGGCGGTTGCGACCGGGGGCGGTGGGGGCAGGTCATCGCCGCGGGCGCTGGGTGCATCGGTGGAGGTGCTGCTGCCGCAGGCTGCGACGAGCAGGGTCAGCGCAAAGACAGCTCCACGGGCGCGCAACCCGCGGACGGTGACATGGTTCATTTTCTTCCCCAACAGTCCAGATGTGTGCCGGTCTCAAGCGAACCGGTCAGTTTGTCAGTCGGCATACGCATGAAGCGCGCCAACCGGTGGCGAGATTTTATTCATCCCGGCCGCCAACGCCAGCAGGAAAACCCCTACTTCATGGACGGAGCTGGGTCTCGCATCAGCAGCCGGCAGATCGCCGGCAGCAGCAGCACCGCTCCCAACATGTTGGCAATAAACATGAAAACCAGCAGCTGGCCCATGTCGCGCTGGAACTGCAAGTCCGAGAACAGCCAGGCGGCGACGCCACCGGCCAGGCACAGACCGGTGAAGATCACCGCCTTGCCGGTCTGGCGCAGCGTGGCCAGGTAGGCATCGCGCAGCTTCAAGCCCTCGCGCATCCGGTCCTGCAGCACGTCGTAGACATAGATGCCGTAGTCGACGCCGATGCCGACCGCCAGTGTGACGACGGGCAGCGTGGCCACCTTGAGTCCGATGCCGAACACGGCCATCAGGGCATTGGCAAAGATCGAGACCATGAACAACGGCAGGCAGATTGCGACCAGCGCCGTGATCGAGCGATAGGAGACCAGCAGCAGCGTGCCGATGACGGCGTAGACCCAGAGCACCGCGGGCAGCTCCTTGCGATGGACTACGGCATTGGTTGCGCCCATGACGCCGACGTTGCCGGAGGCCAGTGCAAAATGAACCGGACAGGCGCCGGGCCGGGTCATGCCCTGATCGTTGCGCTGAGCGGACAGGGCATCGATGCGCTGCTGCAGCGCCAGGATTTCCGGCCGCGGCTCGATCTGCTCTTCGGAGAGATTCTGCGCGCGCAATGCGGTTTTCGAGTCCTCGAGTTGCGCCTGAGCAAGGCCGAGTTCCCGGCGTACCGGCAGATCGGCCGAGCACGCCGCTGCATCGGCGTCCGCGTGCTGTCGATAGAACTCGTCTGCGTTGCGCTGGTTGAATGCCTCGACCGCAGCCGCAATGCGCTCGATCGTGGTCGCGCGATGGTCGGCCGTGAACACGAACACCGGCATCGCGCTGCAGTCCACGTTCAGCAGCCCGGTTGAGGTCTCGATGCCCTTGGTCGACAGCACCAGCCCGTCGTGATTGCGCGGGATCACCTCAAACTTCGGATTGACTTCCCACAGTCCCGAGTAGATGCGCTTGGCGATGTAGGCCAGGCTGCGCGCAGACGACACCCCGTCGGTGTTCTCCATATGCCAGGTGAAGCGGTCGAGCTGCTCCAGGGCATCATGGTCAATGCAGCCCCAGGGCTGGGACTCGGCGATCACCTTGAGCACGTCCGTGCCGATTGCAAAATTGGCGGTGATGGCCGCGACATCGCGGTTGTAGCGTGAATCCGGGCGCAGCTCCGGCACACCCGCCTGGGCGTCGCCGACGATGCGCTGGTCCTGTATCCACCAGGACGCAGCGAATACCAGCACCGAGCCCAGCAACAGGGCAATGGCGTACGGCCGTTCGGTGACGTGGGCCAGCCATTGCCAGAGCCGGTCGGCGCGGGCCGCAGTACGGGCGCGGCGTTGCTGGAAGTCCTGCAGGTTCCCCAGGCGCAGTGTCGACAGCCAGATCGGCATCATCAGCTTGTTGGTGACGATCACGGCAAGCATGCCGAAGCAGGCGTTGAACGACATCTCGCGGATGCTGCCGATCGGCACCAGCTGCAGGGTCAGGAAGCCGGCGACGTTGGTCAGCAAGGCGATGGTTCCGGGCACGAACAGCCGGCGGAAGGTGGCACGCGAGGCGTCACGACTGCTGTCGCCTTGCGCGACCCGGTCGGCCCAGGTGTTGACGTACTGCACGCCATGGGAGGTAGAAACCGCCAGCACCAGGAACGGCACCAGGATGGCAAACGGATCGAGTCCGAAGCCAAAGCTGTGCAGCAGGCCAAACTCCCAGATCACCGCCACCAGCGAGCAGGCCAGCGGCAACCAGGCTAATCGTAGGCTGCCCAGATAGACCCACAGCGCCAGCATCGTCGCCACGACTGTCAGCAGGAAGAACAGCATCACTTCCATCGCCGCATCGGTGACGTCGCCGACGACGCTGGCGAAGCCGATGATGTGTACCGAAAGGCCCGGCACGAACTGCGGATTGTCTTCGGCTGCGGCGGTCCACTCCCAGCCGTGATAGCGCCGCAGCAGCGGTTCCTCGCCGGGCTCGCCGACGCGGCGCACTTCGACGCCGAACAGCCAGTCGCGCCAGTTCGGGGGGCGGTAGAGGGTGGTGACGGTTTCGCCGGCAGCGAACGGCGCATCGGCCGATCGCAGTTTCAGGGGGTAACGGGTCGGCGACGTCAGGCGGCCGCGGACGTCGTTGTCGAGGCTATGGGCCACATGCAGGTAGTCGGTGCGCTCACGCGTGATCGGGCTGCGCTCCAGGACCTCGGCAAAGACCATTGCGCCGCGCTGGTCGCTGCTGACCAGCCGACCGATGACGCCGGCCTTGCCGACGTTCTCGCGGATCTGCGCGAACATCTCGGGCGATGGCGCGTAGTTCGCGGGAATGACATCGCCGGCGGCAAAGCCGCCATCCACCACCTCGATATAACGCACGTCGCGGGTGAAGATCGATGACACCCGCGCGCGGTCCATGCCGTCGATGAAGAACACTTCGTTGGTGGCGACCTTCAGCGCGTCGAGAAAGTCGGCCTCGTAGATGCTGCCGTGGTCGCGGATCAGGGCCACCAGCGTGGTGTTGGCGCCGCCGAACTCGGCGCGGTACTGTTGGAACACCTGCATGTAAGGGTGATCCGCCGGTACGGTCTTGTCGAAGCCCGCATCCGGCCGGATCTGCAACGCCTGCAGCGCGAGCACCGCCGTGGTCAGGATCAGTGCCCACACGCTCACACTGCGGCCGCGCTCACCGTATATCAGTGGCTCCACCGCGCGCAGCAGGGGTTCGACGGACAGATTCATCGTGAGGTTCTTATCGTTCTGAAGGCCTGGCTGGCCGCCCTGCGAGGATAGCGGGCGTGGTCACCGGCAACACCTCCGTCTGGGTGAGGGCGCGCGCACCGTCCGGCCGGTGCCGGCCGACCATTGGTCGCCGTGCCCCGCAGGCGATGGTTACCGAGTAGTAAATTCAACTCCGTGGCCGATGAGGGCCGAACGTCCTACAGACCCATCCGTTAAGTTAGTGTCGCCCCCGTTTGTGGGCGTAACTACGTACTTTCAGAGTGCCGAGCATGAAGATGAAATGGGCAGCCGAGCCATTGCGCGCGATTCTGGGCCGGGAGGTCGCCGAGCCGCAGGCCGCGGTCGAGACCGCCGAGCGCCCCGCAGCGAATGCGGTGGACGAGCGTCTGGTCATGCACACCTGGCACAACACGCTGGCAGTCTGCGGCCCGGTCGCCATGGTCGATAACCTGCACCAGGTCCTGACCCGGACCCAGCCACTGCCGTGGCGCGCGGCCGAGGAAGTGGAGCGGGAAATCGTGCACCTGGCCATGCGCCGCTCCGGGCGTCGCATAGAGGCGCTGAATCTGGAGGACGTACTCAGGGCTTGCGAGGAAGTCGAGGCCCGGCATCTGATAGACAACGCAACGCTTGAGCGGCACTTCCGCAACCTCTGGCATACGTCGGCGGCCTACTGCAAGCAGTACATGCGTGGCCTGCTGGCGCGCAAGCCCGGCGACCACGGCGCACCCGGCCGCGCCCCGGCCGCGACCGGCGGCCTGTTCCGGGAGGGTTTTTCGCTGACACGCATCGTGCTGCCGCCGTTCCGCGTGCTGCAGGGCTCCTACCGCTACGCCGGGCGTACCTGGTGCCAGCGCAGCTGGGGAACGCCGGAGGATGCGCAGCTGACGCAGATGCGCTCCGAGGCCATCGTCGGCGGCCAGCGCCTGATGAGTTATGAGTTCACCACGGTCGAGGGAGCGCCGCTGGCGGCCCTGAGCAAGCTGATTGAACGGCAGCCGGCATTGGCCATCGCCTGCGTGTCGATCGACGGCGACAGTGGTCAGCGCCTGCGGCTCAGTGGTGGCTGCGGTCAGTCCGCCGAACTGAGCGAGCTGTCGCCGGTAGCGCCGGCCGCGGGTGCCATCAGCGTCTCCATTCGGCGCGAAGCGACACAGCTGGCGCGCGATGCGGTGCTGACGCCGGTCATCGGCGCGATGTCGCCGCCGACCCCGGTGGCTGCAGCGATGGGCGCCACCCGCTAGGCGCGCTGAACCGGCGTCAGGGGTAGAACGGCCAGATCTGCGGAATCAGGAAGATGCTGACTGCGCCGAGCAGGAAATTCATCGGCAATCCAACCTTGATGAAGTCTGCAAAGCGGTAGCCGCCGGGCCCTGAGACCATCAGATTGGTCTGATATCCCAGCGGCGTCGAGAAGCAGGCCGAGGCCGCCATCATCACGGTCAGCACGAACGGCAGTGGATCGACCCCCAGGGTTTTGGCCGCGGCCATGCAGATCGGATACATCAGCAGCGCGGCTGCGTTGTTGGTGATCAGCTCGGTCAGCACCGTAGTCATGGCATAGGCCAGTGCCAGTACCAGCCAGGGATTGTTGCCCGGTAGGGTCAGCACCGATTGCGCGATGGCGTCGGCCGCGCCGGTGACTTCCAGCGCCTTGCCCAGAGCAAACGAGCAGGCGATGACCAGCAGCACTTGGGAGTCCAGGCTCTTGCGGGCATTGGCGAGGCTGACGCAGCCCAATGCCAGCGTCGCGCCGGCGCCCAGCAGCGCTGCCGTGACCATCGGCAGCCAGCCCATCGTTGCCGCCACGACCACCGCCGCCAGCACGCCCCAGGCCCTGAGGGCCTTGTCAAAGCGTGGCAGCTCGGAATTGGCGACGTCGCTGACCAGCAGAAAGTCCGGGGAGTGTCGGTGACGTTCGACCCACACCGGACGCGCCTCCAGCAGCAGCGTGTCCGCAGCCTTGAGCACTACATCGCCAAGACCGCCGCGAACGCGCTTGCCGTCGCGCGCGACAGCGACGACCGAGGCGCCGTAGTAGGTGTGAAAGCGGCTGTCGCGCAGGCTCTGATTGATCAGGGGGCAGCGTGTGGCGATGACCACCTCGACCAGCTTGCGCTCCGGGTACTGCCGGGTAATCGACGCGGTATCGGTCAGCGCCGCCTTCAGGCCCCGAATGCGCTGCAGTTCGACCACCGCGCCGACGTCGCCCGCAAACACGAGGCGGTCGTCAGCCAGCAGGCGCTCGCTGGAACTGACCGCCGGCACTATGCGGCCTTCGCGCTCGATCTCGATCAGAAACAGCGAGCCGAGATTGCGCAGCCCCGCCTCGACGATGGTCTGCCCGACCAGCGGGCCGGCCGGCTCCACCAGCATCTCGACCGTGTATTCACGAGGGTTCTCGAAGGCTCCGGTACCGGACTCGTGATGCGGCAGCAGATGGCGACCGATCGTCATCAGGTACAGCATGCCGACCAGGGCGCAGGGGATGCCTACCCAGGCGATCTCGAACATTCCCAGGCTGGCATGACCCTCGGTGGTCCACAGGCCGTTGACGACGAGGTTGGTGGACGTGCCGATCAGCGTGCAAGTGCCGCCGAAGATGGCCGAATAGCTGAGCGGTATCAGCAACTTTGAGGCCGGCAGGCGATTGCGCTTGGCCCAGGCCACGATGGCCGGCAGGAAGGTCGCTACGACCGGCGTGTTATTGATGAACGATGACAGCGCAACCGTCGGCAGCATGACCTTGAACTGGGCGCTGGCCAGATGCCGCGGGCGCCCCAGCAGGCGGTGCACGACGAAGTCGATGGCTCCGGTATCGCGCAGACCGGCGGCCACGATGTACATCGCCGCAACCGTGATCATGCCCTCGTTGGCAAACCCGGACAGCGCCTGTTTCGGATCCAGCACGCCGAGGGTAAGCAAGGTCAGCATGGCTGCCAGCAGGACCAGCTCGGCGGCGAGCCTTTCGCTGATCAACAGCCCCAAGGTCAGCACCAGTACGCCGACGGTGATCCACGCCTGATAATCCATGCTGCCCCATTCCCCGTTCTAGGTCGCGCACGATAGCAGGCGCGACGAGCGGACTGCGTATTGATCTAGCTGCGTTGCTTGCGACCCGCCGGCTTTCTTGCGCGGGCAGCCCGCTTTCCGGATCTGGCCGGCGCCGGTGTCTTAGCCGCCACAGGCCGGGACGGCGATAAGCCAGCGGCCGTTTCCAGTTCGGTCAGCGCGTCGCCGGTGTAGACCGCGAGCCTTTGCAGGCTGGGAATGGCGTCGCGGCAGCCGAGAAATCCGACCGCGACGCGATCGGCATAGCCAACCAGGGTGATGTTCAGCGCGTAGCCGTCAAACAGGAACGAGACCGGATACATGGCCTCCAGTTCGGCGCCCATCAGATACATCGGCTGCTTGGACAGCACGACGTTGGAGACCACGAAGTTGAACAGAGGCGGGATCTTCGGCAGCGTGCCGGTCATCTGTCCGAGCAGGAACGGGGCCAGTCCGACCAGCGCCAGTTGATCGAGCGCGGCGCGCGGCATCTCCATCAGCTCCTGCTTGCTGCGAGTGGTGACGCGGTGAATCAGGTTGACGCGCTCGCAGGCATCCTCGAACTCGGTGCCCAGCGGAACCACGAAACCGGCAACCGCGTTGCCGCCTTCTTCCGGCGCGCGCGCCAGCGCCACCGGCACCGATGCCAGCAAAGCCCTGTTCGGCAGGGCTCCCTGCTCGATCAGATAGCGGCGGATGGCGCCACCACAAATGGCAAGCAGCACGTCATTGACGCTGGCATCCAATTTCTGTGCGATCGCACGCACCCGCTTCAGATCGAGAATCTGCGTGCCGAGGCGGCGCTGCTGCGAGATGCGGCGATTGAACAGGCTGCGGGGCGTCGTCAGCGCGAGACGCGTACCGCTGTCGGCGCCGCGCGTCATCTTGCTCAGACCCTTCACCAGTTCGACCGCACCGCGGAGTTGGTTGGCCACCGCGCGCGCCGGCTTCTGCATGCGTTCCCAAGGCGAGTCGGCATGGTGTGCGCCGTTGTCCTTGGGGCGTGAGGCCAGAATCCAGGGGCCGGGGGCGCGCGTGTCGTGGGGATCAGGCGACAGCCAACGCTGCACCATGCGCATCGCGCCCATGCCGTCAATCGCGCAGTGGTGCGCCTTGAAGTACAGAGCAAAGCGCTGGTTCTCGAGGCCCTCGATCAGATGGCATTCCCAGAGGGGTCGCGAAAGGTCCAGCGGATGTGAATGCATGCGCGCAACCAGAATGCCCAACTCGCGCTCGCCGCCCGGATACGGCAGCGCCGAGTGGCGCATATGGAAGTCCATGTCGACTTCGGTCTCCTCCCAGGCCGGCGTCAGCCGCGACATTCGGCCCTGCACCAGGCGGCAGTTGAACGGCTCCGGCATGAAGGGCTTCTCGCGCATCTGCGCCATCAGCTTGCGTACGAAGTCAGGCGGGGCGTTGTCCGGCAGCCTGAAGGTCATCAGTGCACCAACGTGCATCGGTGTACGGGTGGATTCCATGCGCAGGAACGCAGCGTCGATCGGACTCAACTTCTTCACGGGTCTCCCCCAGAGTGTTCTACAGCGCCCGCGTGGTCGCGGGAATTCGTTGTCTGTGATGACAGTGCCTGATCCTGCGCTGATGCACCAGATCAGTGGCCATGTCAGATAGAGCTTACCTGTTTCATCGGTTTTTTTAACGGCCCAGAGCGGACCCTCTCGTCAATTCGGGTGACGTGACTTGCGCGAGGCGTCGCTTAACGTCGCTGCATAAATTTACGTGGGTAAATCTGGAGGCTGAATGTCAGGTCGGACGATGAACACAGGTCGCAGGCAGTACCGGAGCCTGGCATTTGCGATCAGTGGCCTGATGGCAAGCGGCAGCGCAACGGCGGGGTCATTCGATTTCTTCGGGCTTGATGGCAGCTATCAGCTTCTGGGCACGTACTCAGCGGCCTGGCGGATGGAGAAACCGGATGACGGCATCATCAATACGCCGCCGAGCGCGGAGATCCCGATTCCCGATTACATCAAGCTTCCGGAGTCCAACAACTTCGATGACGGTGACCGCAACTTCAAGCGCGGCGCCATGGTCAACAATCGTCTGAGCCTGCTTGGCGAAGTGCAGTTGCAGTACAGCGATTTCGGCGTGCTGCTTCGCGGCGACGCGTTCTATGACGACGTCTACTTCAACAGCAACGACAACCGTTCGCTGAAGACCATCAACCGCACCGAGGGCGATCCGCAGTTCGAGCCGGAGACCGAGGTTGATCAGTTCAGCGATATCGCACGCTATCGCAGCGGCCGCCGCGCACGCGTACTTGATGCCTACGCTTACGGGTCCTGGTACCTCGGCGAC
>JBFJJW010000020.1:0-22884 GCA_041612095.1 Solimonas sp.
GCCCCCACCCCTGAGCAGCAGCTCAATGCAGCGGTAGAGTTGCTGCGCGCAGGCAAATCCCAGAGCGCCCTCAGCGCGCTGGAAGCGCTGACCCGCCGCGAACCGAATTTCCGCGTCGCCCAGTTGATGCATGGTGAGCTGCTGGCCGCCCTGTCCGGAGAAGCCCGGCCGGGCCTGCTGAGCACGACTGCGTCTGATCCGCGCGTGGCACAGCTGGCGGAAGAGGCGCGCGTGCGCATGGTCAGCGAGAAGGCCGTACCCCCACCCGGCAGCATGCCCGATGCCATCCTGCAGCTGGCCGACAGTTATCAACGCGCCATCGTGGTTGATCTTCCGCGCGCGCGCCTGTATCTGCTGCAGAACACTGCAGGCAAACTCGAACTGCTGCGCCATCACTACGCGGCCATGGGCAAGAACGGCGCGCGCAAGCAGGTTTCGGGGGACAACCGCACACCGGTCGGCATCTATCAGATCACCGGCTGGATCGGCGACGAGGCGCTTCCCGAGCTGTACGGCGCAGGCGCATTGCCGCTGAACTACCCCAATCTGTGGGACCGCTTCATGCGCCGCACCGGTTCCGGCATCTGGCTGCATGGCGTCCCTCGCGACACCTACAGCCGGGCGCCGCGCTCCAGCGAAGGCTGCGTGACGATGGCCAATGACGACCTGACCGTCCTGCAGCCGCACATCCGCTACGGCCACACGCCGGTCATTCTGACGGACGAACTGGAATGGGTGCCGGCCGAGAAGACCCGCGCCGACCGCGATGCGCTGCTGGCGCGGGTGGAGGCCTGGCGGGCGGCCTGGGCTTCGCGTGATACCGATGCCTATCTGGCCTTCTACGGCGCCGATTTCAGTGCCCAGGGCATGAGCCGGGCGTCATTTGCCGCCCACAAGAAGCGTGTCAATGCCGCCAAGAAGTTCATCGAGATCGACCTGCGGGATGTCAGCCTGTTCCGGTATCCGGGCACTCAGGAGCCGATCCTGATGGTCGAGTTCACGATGGATTACCGCTCGGATAACTACAAGGTCAGCTCGCGCAAGCAGCAATTCTGGAAGCAGGCCACGAACGGCGACTGGCTGATCTTCCGCGAAGAAAACAGCTAGATCCGACTACCCACCCAAGTCGCGGGTTGAGCTTGAGACTGCGCAGCGGACGCCGGAACGCCTCAGCGGCTGCCCGCTCCCACCGCGCGCGCCGACAGGGGCGGCTGCTTGGGCAGATTCTCTTCCAGCCATTCGCGCATGTCGGCCCACACTTTGTCTGACTGCGCGGCGCTGGGCATGATGCCGGCGTGCGGCAACTCCAGGGTGATGACCGGCACGCCGAGATTGACGCCCGCGTAGTTGCCCAGGGACCCGGGATAGGTGCCGAGCTGGTGCAGGCGCAGGTAGCCGAAGCGCTTGGGCGGATTCTCGGGGCCGTCAAAGTCGAGCACGCCGAACGGGGCGTGCACCGACACGATGACATCCGGGTTGAACGCCTCGATCTCCTTCACCAGCCACCGGGTTTCAGGCTCGGACAGTGCCGCCGGGCCGGGATAGCGCCGCGGATCCTTGCGCGTGCGTTTCTCCCAGTACTGCAGCGCCTTTTCGCTCCAGTCCGCGGACGGGAAATTGCGGTTGAGATCGACGCCGCGACTGTTCATGCGCGTGGAGGGCCGCGCCAGCAATCCATCCGGATTGGTGGCCGGAAGCACCCGCCAGTGAAACGGTTGCTCGCGATCAGCGGCCAGTCGCAACATCCATTGAAACGAGATGCTGACCGACACCAGTTCGTCGCCGTGTATGCCGCCGATCATCAGTACCCGATGCGCGGGATCACTGCTCCGCTTGGTCGGAAGAAAATCGCGGTACAGCAACGGCATGCCCTTGATGCTGGTGCCGCCGCTGAGCTCAACCCCGGATTTCAGGCAGCGCTCCTTGCCGACACTGCGCAAGCGCCCACCTATGGCCGCGCAGGTCTGCTCCAGGCTGTACATGCGCGCAGCGGGAGGTGATGGCACAGGCGTCGCAGCAGCAGCAGCGTGAGCCGCCGTCAATGCAACAAAAAGCCCGGCGCTTAGCCGGGCTCTGCCGCTATCCGGGCGGCGACTACTTGCCACCACGTTCCTTGCGAACCTTTTCAATCAGAAAGTTGGTCACGGCGAACGCCTGATCAAACCCTCCGGCCATGGCCGCGCTGGTGGTGTACTTGCCGCCGACCACGATGATCGGCACGCTGGTCAGGCCATAGCTCACAGCCAACTGCTCGGCGCGGCGCGCGCGGGAGTCGACCGCAAATCCCTTGAAGGTGCTGGCGAATACATCGGGCAGGATCCCGGTCTCGCGATTGAACAGGGCTGCGATCTGGGCCTCCGTGTTCAACAGCTGATGCTGCTGGTGGATCGCCGAAAACAGGGCCTGGTGCATTGCCGGAAATACGTTCAATGCCTCCGCCGTGTAGAAGGCGCGCGCGTGCAGCTTGCCCTCGGGCCGGCCCAGCGTGCTGGGATAGCGCACGAAATCGACATCGGCCGGCTTGGTCTTGACCCACTTCTCTACGGTCGGGTCGAACGCAAAGCAGTGCGGGCACCCGTACCAGAAGAACTCCGCCACCTCGATGCGCTTGGGGTCAGCGGGTTTCTGCACCTCGCGCACCGTCTTGTACTGCTTGCCGGCCTGGAACTGGGCAGCGCCGTCCTGCGCAGAGCAGGCAAAAGTCAGCAGCGAAAGGGCGGCAATCGCGCCACGTAGCATTCTGCGCATCAGTATTCTCGGTTGGGAGCGGCCCGCGCTCAGTGAAGGCCGTTCAGGTAAGAGGCGATGGCCTCAATCTCGGCATCGGTCAGCTTGGCTGCGACCTCGGCCATGATCTTGTAGTTCCCGTCCGGCAGTTCGGTCGCGGCCGCATCGCGATAGGCACGCAGGCGGTTGGCGTTGTAGACCGCATGCTGGCCGCCGATGCGCGGATACGCGGCCGACGGCACACCCGCGCCGGTCGGGCCGTGGCAGGCCGCGCACGCCGGGAGTCCCTTGCCGACGTCGCCAGCCCGGTAGATTTTCTGGGCGGTCGCCACCACCGCGGGGCTGGCCACGCCCGGAGTTGCCGCCTGGGTGGAAAAGTATGCCGCCAGGTCGCGGAAGTCCTGCTCCGACAACGGCGCCACCGTGGCGGCCATCAGCGGATTCATGCGCGCGCCACTCTTGAACTGCAGCAGTTGCTCGTAGACGTAGCGAGAGCCTTGGCCCGCCATCTTCGGCCATTCCGGGTTGCTGCTATTGCCGCCAGGGCCGTGGCAAGCCGCGCAAGTGGCCGCCTTGGCCGCTCCGGCTTCGGCAGATCCGTGCGTAAACGGATCCAGCTTGGCGTCATGGGCGGCGCCCTCGGCCCAGACGATGAACGGTGCACACAGCGCGGCGGCGAGAAGAACACGCTTCATTGAAATCAGACTCCCAAAGGAAACATTCATCGATCCGCCGTCGCCCGAGGTAGGGCGCCCGCGGCATCGGACGCGATGCAGACGCGCGATTTTACATGGCAACGCGCCGCAGTTCACCGGTTCATCCGGTAAGCTCGGCAAATCCTTCTGGTTTGATCATGTCCAAAGCCTCCAAACCCCACCCGTTCACCAATGCCCGGTTCCTGCTGTCCTGTGCGCAGCTCAGCCAGCTGCCCGCGGACACGCTACCGGAGGTGGTGATGGCCGGCCGCTCCAACGCCGGCAAATCACGCGCGCTGAACGCGCTGTGCGGGCAGAACACGCTGGCTCGCGTCAGCAAGACCCCGGGCCGCACCCAGCTGATCAATCTGTTCGGCGTCCCCGGCGGGCGTCTTGCGGACTTGCCCGGCTACGGCTACGCCGCCGTGGCGCGCCCCATCCGCGAGGGCTGGGGCCGCTTGATTGCCGGCTACCTCGATGAGCGCCAGAATCTCAGGGGAATCGCCCTGATCATGGATATTCGCCACCCTTTGACCGACTTCGATCAGCAGATGTTGAGCTGGGCCGAGCACCGCAACCTGCCGTGCCACGCCCTGCTGACCAAGGCTGACAAGCTGGGCTATGGCGCGGCGCAGCGCACCTTGATGCAGGTACGCCAGGCGCTTGCCGACCATCCGCAGGTCACGGTACAGACCTTCTCGGCACAGAACGGTCTAGGCCTCGCCGAAGCCCGCCACCACCTGCTGTCTTTCATCAAGGGCACATCGACCAGTGCCGTCCCGGGAGAGTGATTGATGAGTCGCGCACTGTCCGTCTTGGCGCATCCCTTGATTCGCACTTTTGGCCGACGCCGCCTGCGTGTCTGGAGCCTGTGGGCGCTATTCACCCTGTGCACCACCGGGCTGATCTGGATCGGCCTGCAGTACGCCTTCGCGCCGCAGCTCGCGGAGCTGGTTGAACTTAAACCCGACGTGCCCGCGCAGAAGCTGCAGCTGATTCTGCTGGCAGCCGCACTGGGGCTAAGCCTGGCCTGGGTTGTTCTGGCCGGCGTGTTCTGGAGGCTGACGACCAGTGACCCGCGACCCTTCGTCAGCGCGCATTTGCGCAAGCGCCGCGCCTGGCGGCTGGCGCAAATCCGCGAAGCCAGCGAGCGCCTGCGCCAGCTGACGGAACAGCACGAGCGCCGGGCCGGGCAGCTCAACGCCGCCTTGCAGGTCAACCGGGGCTTCCGCGAGAAGCTGGGCCGGGTCGATTCCGAACAGCAATCCATCCTGCGCAGTCGCGAGGCTTTGCTGAGCCTGACTCAGGACGCCATGCTGCTGACCGATGCCGCCGGCAAGGTCCTGGCCTTGAGTCCGGCGGCCTGCACGCTGCTGCGCGCACCGCGCGAAAGCCTGATCGGCCGCGGGTTTGACGAAGTGACGCCGCTGTTCGAGGACGGTGGCACGGGCAGCAAGAAGGAACCGCTGCGCAATCTGATCCAGCGCAGCCTGGAGAGCAGCTCGGCGATTCCTCAGCTGAGCGCCGCGCAGCTGATCGCGCCGCAGCAAGCTCCGGTCAGGGTCATGGTGACTTCCGCAGCCATCCTCGACGCGGCAGGCAAGGCCATCGGCGCGATGGTGCGCGTCAATCATGTGGATGGGTTCAAGGCCGATCCGGCCGCCAAGGCCGATCTTGGCCTCACCGACTCCAACCTGCACGATTGGGGGACCAACCTGCTGTCGCGCGAGCCCTTCGAACGCCGGGTTGGCGAGCTGTCGAATGACGCCAAGGTCAGCAACAAGCATCACGTGATGCTGTATCTGCGCGTGGATGATCTGGCGCGCATCAACGACGAGCACGGCTTCTGGGCCAGCGAGCAGCTGTTGTGGCATGCCGCGCGCAATTTTGCGATGTCCCTGACCGATGCCGGCAGTGGCTACCGGGCCTCCAATAGCCGTTTTGCCGCTTTGCTCAGCGATACCGACCTGACGAAGGCAATGGAGATCGCCGAGCGCCTGCGCGCCCACGCGCAGGCCAACGACCTGTCCTGGGAGGGCAAGACGCTGGTCTGTACCTTCAGCATCGCGGTCGTCGTCATCGATGGCCAGAACGAGCTGCAGGAACTGCTGGCCGATGCAGAAACCTTGCTCGCGGAGGCGAAGAATCGCGGCGGCAATGTGGTGTTGCAGAGCATCCCCAACGATACCGCGAAGCAGCGCCGCCGCGACGACCAACTCTGGCTGGACTGGATACTGCCGCGCCTCGGCGACGGCAGGGCGCATCTGATCTCGCAGGTCATGCAGCCGCTGGGCACGTCCGACGCGCAGCCGATGGTGGAGTTCTTCATCCGCGTCGAAGACGACGACGGCGTCTGGCTGGAACCGGGTTACTACCTGCCGGCTGTGGAGCGCCTGCGCCAGTCGCAGCGCGTCGATCTTTGGGTGTTGCGCACACTTCTGCAGGCGCTGGCCGACAACCCCAAAGTGCTCAAGACCCACGCTGTTGCCAGCGTCAACCTGTCGTCGGCGGCCCTGCTGGATGCCGAGTTTGTCTCCAATGTCTTCGAGATCATCGGCAACTCGCCGGTGGCGGCCGCACAGATCTGCTTTGAAATTGATGAGGGCTTTGCGCTCTCGCAGAGCTCGGTCGTGCAGCGTTTCATTGAGCAGCTGCGGCCCATGGGTCCCCGATTCGCGCTGGACCGGTGCCGTACGACGATGGGCATTACCCAGCTCAGGCATCTGCCGGTGGACTACATGAAGATCCATCCACGGGTGACACAGAATCTGGCCTCCGACCCCTTGGAGCGCACGCACCTGGAATGGATCTGTCAGGCCGCGCATCTGCTGGGCCGCAAGACCGCCGCCATCAACGTCGAGTCCGAGGCCAATATCCAGCTGCTGCGCAAGGCCGGGGTCGACTACGCCCAGGGCAGTGCGGTCAACAAGCTTGGCCCCCTGATGATCTGAACCTGATTTGCAGGGCCCCTGCCGGCCGCCTCAGGGGCGCTAATGCCAATCTGCAGGAAAACATAGGACAATCCGCGTCCTAATCAGGGCGTACAGCATCAAATCATGAGACGGGGCGCCCCTCGAGGGGCGATTCCTGCACAGGGGCGACGTCCGGCAATGAGGAGTTGTAGGTGAATCGCATCTCACGCGCCGCGGGCGTATGGCTGCAGCCTTGGTACAGACGATACGGGCGGACGCGCGTGCTGATCGCGCTCGGCTGCGCCACGTTTCTGGCCATTGGCGCGGCCGTCATTCTGATTACGCACATTCTGGTCCTTGAGCCGGAGCTGCGGCAGGCCGCCCTGAACGCCAACGCGTCTGCGTCGCCGCTGCTGTGGAAGATACGCTTCTACTCGCTGTTCCATCTGTTGACCCTGTCGATGCTGGGGTTCGGCGTCTGGTGGCTGGCAGCAATGCGTCCGTTCACCGAGTTTCAACGCCGCGTGCGCACCCGGCTCGACAACAGCAAGGCCGCAGAGGAACTGCGGGTGCTGACCTACTGGTATGAGCGTCGCTCCTCGCAGCTGGAAGCTGCGCTCGAAGCCAATCGGGCATTCCGCGAGCAATCCGGACGCCTCAGTGCCGAGCAGCAGTCGATCCTGGCCAGCCGCGAGGCGATGCTGAGCATGACCCAGGACGCGATGCTGCTGACCGACGCCGAGGGCACGGTGCTCGATGTCAGCCCGGCGACGGCCACCTTGTTGCATCGGACGCGCGGAAGCCTGTCGGGTCGGCCGTTTACAGATGTGGCCCCGCTGTTTGATCACCGCCGCGATGTCCCGCAGGAACATCCGCTGCCGAACTTCCTGAGTGATGCCATCGCCCAGGGCGCAAGCGCTCCGCGTCTGGAGCAGGCACTGCTGATCAACCAGCTCCACGAGTCCATCCCGGTCCTGATCACGACGTCAGTGATCCACGATGCGGCCGGCACGGCGATCGGCGCGATGGTCCGCGTCAACCGGCTTGACCCAACGGCAGAAACGGCAGCGCATGCCTATCAGGACGCGGCGCCCAGCGTTGAGTTGTCGCTGCCGGCCAGCAGCTCCGGGCCGGCCAAGGACTGGGCCACCGATCTGCTATCCAGGGAGGCGCTGGAACAGCGGCTGGACGAGTTGGCCCGCCGCGAAGGCCGCGCCGACCGCTCGCATGCACTGCTGCTGATTCGCGTCGACGGGCTGGTGCGCATCAGCGACACCTACGGCTTCTGGGCCGGCGAGCAGGCCCTGTGGCATGCCGCCCAGGTATTCAAGGAAACCCTGGGGGATCGCGGCTCCAGCTACCGCGTGTCCAACAGCCGCTTCGCGGCCGTGCTGACCGACTGCCCGATGGAGGGCGCGATGCAGCTCGCCAAGGATATTCAGGATGCCGCCGAGCGGCGTGAACTGGTCTGGGACGGCAGGCCGGTCTCCTGCACACTCAGCGTGGCGGTCGTCGATATCGATGCCGAAGAAGGTCGCATGGCGCTGATCGCAAAGGCCGAGGCACTGCTGGATGTCGCCAAGGCGCGCGGCGGCAACGTGGTATTGCAGGAGCTTCCCGACGACGCGTCGACTTTGCGGCGCCGCGAGGATCAGCATTGGCTGACGTGGCTGGAACCGCGTCTGGCCGACGGCCGCACTCACCTGATTTACCAGCGCATGCAGGCGCTGAGCGAACCCGTAGTGCTGCCCAACTTCGAGGTCTTCCTGCGGGTCGAGGATGATGATGGCGTGTGGTTGGAGCCGGGCCACTTCATGCAGGCGCTGCAGCGCCTGCACCGCACGACGGAGCTGGATCTATGGGTGCTGAAGACCCTGCTCGACCAGCTGAATCGCGATCCCTCACTGCTGGAAACGCATGCCCAAGCCTGCCTGAACTTCGCGCCCACCTCGCTTACCGATTCCGATTTTGCGCCGCAGGTATTCGAGTTGCTGGCGGGCGCCAGCATTCCGGCCAACCGTCTGTGCTTCGAGATCGACGAATCCTTCGCAATAGCGCAGAGCGCCACGCTGCAGCGCTTCATGAACCTCATCCGTCCGACCGGTGTGCGCTTCGCCCTGGATCGCTGTCACACCACCATGGGCATCACCCATCTACGCCATCTGCCGGTGGACACGATGAAGATTCACCCCCGGGTGACGCGCCATATCGAGTCTGATCCTTTGGACCGGACGCACCTGGAGTGGATCTGCCAGGCTGCCCATCTGCTGGGGCGCAAGACCGCAGCGATCAATATCGAGTCGCCGGCAACCTTGCAACTGCTGCGTAATGCGGGTGTCGACTACGCGCAGGGCTTTGCCATCGGCAAGTACGAGATGATGCTCGGCTAGCGCTCGCCGGTCAGGCACGCCGCGCCGGCCCTTTCCCGGTAGGCCCCTCGGCCTCATCCAGCAATTGCAGCGCGCTGGTTTCATCCCCCATGTCGAGATAGGCGGCGGCCAGCGCTACCTTCTGCCGCTGCTCGGCATTGAGACCCCGGCTCTGCAGGCGCTGTATGCGCGCCTGTAGCGGGCTTGCGGCAGCGGCTCCGGGCGCCGGCGGCACAGGCCGCACCAGCCGGATCGGCGGCGGGGCCGCCGCGACCTCAGCAAACGCCACGGGTGTAGCTGCTGCCTTCGGCGCCTGCACCTCGCGCGCCTGGCTCACCTGTACGGGAGCCCAGGGCGCGCGCTCGCGTTCGGCGCGCCAGCGGCGAAACGCGTACACGCCGGCAGCACCGGCCAGCAGCGCCAGGATCCAGGCCCAGAGCGACGAGCCCGTATCCTCGGCACCCGTTGCGAGCGCGTCACCCGCCGCCGCTGCGCGGGAAGATGCCGCGCGCGCTGCCGCGGGTGCGTCGTCGGCGATACCGAGCTCGGCCGCATCCTCGGTCATACCGGCGGCATCGAACGCCGCATCGTCAGTTGCGAGATCTGCATCTGCGCTCAGCGGCGCCTCCAAGGCAGCCTCAGCCGCAAGCGCCAGGCCCCGGGCGTCCAGTGTCTCGGTCAGTGCCAGCCGCCGACCAATACCGGGCTCCGCCGGCAGCGCTGCGAGGTCAAGCACGATGCGCTCCAGCGCGGGCACCTCTGCAGGTACCGCTGGCGCGCGTTCAACTATTGCACTGGGGGCCGGTGCCGCTGGCTTACGGCTTTGGGCTGGCGCGGTGCGGCCGGGCCCGACGTGGGCCGTGATCGTATCGGCGTCCAGATCAAGCATCGTGCGCGCATCCGGCACCTGCAACACGCTGCCAGGTTGGGGGCTGCGGTCACGGCCGGTAAATGCATCCGGGTTGGCGATGAGCAGCGCCGTCATGACCCGGCGCAGGCCGTAGTTCGGAAACGGCCGCACGCGCTCGGCGATGGCGCGCAGCGATTCGCCGGCGGCAACCGGGCCATAGGTCTTGCCCGCAGCGGCGTCCGGATTCGCAGCAGCGGCCACTGGCGGGTTCGGGGTCGGGGATGCCGCGGCCGCCGGTGCAGGTGTCTTGGCGGGCGCCTCACCGACTGCGACCGCCGACGGGCTTGCAGCGCGCACGCTGACCGTGGCGGCCTCCTTGGGCACGTCGAACAGCAATGGCAGGCCCCGCGTGATCCGTGCGCTGCCGTGACTGACCTCGATCAGCAGCTCGATCGCGGGCTCACGAATCGGGCGCTGGCCCCGCAGCAGCAACCAGTACCCCCCTGTGCTGCGCGGCTCGACCGTGGCCGTGACCTCGTCCGGTCGCAGGCCCGGCAACGGCAGCCCGTAGCCCTCGTACGCACCCTGCGGCAGCAAGCGCACGCGCACGAACTCGGCCTCTTCGCCGGGCTCCAGTATCAACGGAAGCCGCGCATCCAGCGCGCGCCCCAGTGGAGAGGTGACCTCGACCTCGCCGAGACCGATCGCTACCGCCGTCGACGCATGCAACATCGCCGCCACCAGACCAGCGAATGACAAACCGCCCCAAAGTACTGATCTCATGTCTGCCCTCCGGCGCACCGGGTTTTCGCCCATTCCATTCCGCGTGGCGGCCGGTATTGTGTCGTTACTTGCCTACAATGTAGCGGCAACGTTACTCGCTCCCGCGTCGGTTGTCTTTAGAGAAGACGCCGTGGACCGTGTGAACCGCTGGCTGCACCCCAATTTCCAAGGATCAGGACTTAGCGCGCATGCGGATTGGCTTAGGAATCGACGACTCGGTGGACGTCTCCGAGGCGCTGCTTGAAAGCAGCGGTATGTTCGTGCTTCCCAGCACATTGCATCTCGGCGCGGAGCGGACCGTGATCGGTCGCGACCCGGGAGCCACCGCCCGGCTGTATGCCGAAGACTGGCTGAGCCGGTATGCCGGTAGCGCGGTCAGTTCGGCGCTCAGCGTTGAAGAAATCGGGCAGATGTTCATCGAGGACCTGGCAACCGCTTTCGATTACGTTTTTCTGATCACGCTGATGGGCGAACGCTCCGAGACACCGCGCAACGCCCGGCGCGCTGCCCGCAAGGTGATGCACGAGGCTCCGGTGCTGCGTGCCCGTGAAAACATACCCGGCCCCTTTGCGCTCAAGGTCATCGATAGCGGCTCCGTGTTCACCGGCCCCGCACTGCTGGCCTGGGAGGCGGCGCGGATGATCAGGAACAGGGAGCTGCCGAGCGCAATCCGCGATCGGCTCGACGCGCTGACACCGAGCATCGATGCACACCTGGTCCCCAAGGACATCGCCTACATGCGCGGGCGCCTGCTGCGGCGCGGAGACCGCAGCCTGAACTGGCTGAACTACCAGATCGGGCGCGTGCTCGACCTCAAGCCGATACTGCGCGCGCGGCGCGGCAGGACCCGCAGGCTGGCCCTGGTTCGCGGCTACGATCACGCAGTGCGCCAGCTCTTCGAGCGCGCGAGCGCGCATTTGCAGCTGGGCCTTGCCCTGCCGTGCATCGCTATCAGCTATGGCGGGTCGCTGGAAGAACTGGAAGCCTTGCCTGGATTCGCGGATCTGCGTGCCTTGGCAGCAGCCCGGCAGGTGGAGATCATGACGGCTGTCATGAGCGCGGTCGGCGCGGCCAACGTGGGTGCGGGAGCAGTATCCCTCAGCTACTGCCGGTTGCCCGGCCGCGGTGACGACAGCGATTGATCCCGCAGCGGGTCCATAAAAAAAGCCCGGCGACTTTGGGGGAAAGCCACCGGGCCACGCTTCCGGCTATGGGGATGCCGGACCCGCCCAGGGAGTGAGGCGGGGAGTGGGACAGGGAGTATCGCCACTCGCAGACTTAGATGGGGTGTTTGAGACGAAGTTCAAAGGGCCCAAACACGCGGTTGCCGGCCGCGCCGATGAGCCAATTATGAACCTTTATAATCAACGGCTTACAGATGTCTCCTGACTGAAAGGTCAGCAAGAATCCGGCCGTTTCCAACTAAATTTCCTTTAGCCAGAACTACTTGCGTGGCCGCCGGCCTGATGTGCCGCATCCCACTGCAGTCCCAGCCCCCAGTCCGCCACCAACGGCACGTCCAACGCCGCGATGCGGCACATGCGCCCGGCCAGTTCAGGGGCCAGATCCTGCAGGGTCTCCGCCGGTCCCTCGAAGACCAGCTCGTCGTGAACCTGCATGATCATGCGGACATCTGCAGCCTTCTCCTGCAAAAACCGCGACAGGTCCAGCATCGCCAGCTTGATCAGATCAGCCGCGGTGCCCTGCAGCGGCGCATTGATCGCGGTGCGCTCTGCGTACTGGCGCTGAGCCTGGTTCCGCGAACCGATGTCCTTCAGATACAGCCGGCGGCCGAACAGGGTTTCCACGTAGCCCTGCTCACGCGCCCGCAGCTTGGTGCCGTCCATGAAATGCTTGACCCCGGGATAGCGTCCGAAGAAGCGCTCGATATAGTCCTGGGCCTCACCCCTAGAAATGCCCAGCTGTCGCGCCAGTCCGAACGCCGACATGCCATAGATCAGGCCGAAGTTGATGGCCTTGGCCGCGCGGCGCTGATCCGGGCCGACCTGCTCCAGCGTCAGGCCAAAGACCTCCGCAGCGGTGGCCCGGTGCACGTCCTGACTGCTGCGGAATGCATGCTGCAACCGCGGGTCTCCGGAAAAATGCGCCATCAGACGCAGCTCGATCTGCGAGTAGTCGATCGCCAGCAGGCGTTGTCCCTGCTCGGCGATGAACGCTTCACGGATGCGGCGACCCTCGGCCGTCCGGATCGGAATGTTCTGCAGATTGGGATCTGACGAGGACAGGCGCCCGGTCGCCGCAACGGCCTGGTGGTAGGAGGTGTGTATGCGTCCGGTATGCGGGTTTACCGCCTGTGGCAGCAGCTCGGTATAGGTCGATCGCAGTTTCTGCAATGCGCGCCAATCCAGAATCAGCTGCGGCAACGGATGCTGTGTCGCCAGCTCGGCCAGCACGTCTTCGGCGGTCGATGGCTCGCCCTTGGGGGTCTTGCCCAGCACCGGCAGCTGCAGCTGCTCGTAGAGTATGATCCCGAGTTGCTTCGGAGAAGCCAGGTTGAATTCGCCGCCCGCCTCGGCGTGGGCGCGCTGCTGCAGTTCCGCCATCCGCTCCGCCAGCTCCGCGCTGATGGTGCGCAGCAAGGCGACATCGATCTTGACGCCGGTCTGCTCGATCTGCGCGAGCACCGGCACCAGCGGCATCTCGATTTCGCGGTAGACCTTCTCCAGCGCTTCGATCTCCTGCAGCCGCGGATAAAGGGTCTGGTGCAGGCGCAGCGTGATATCAGCGTCCTCGGCGGAGTACTTGACGGCCTCGTCCAGTGAGATCTGGTTGAACGTCAGCTGCGACTTGCCCTTGCCGGCGATGTCCTTGAAGCTGATGGTCGTGTGATTGAGGTAGCGCAGCGCCAGCGTGTCCATGTCGTGGCGGTTGCTGGCGGCATCCAGCACGTAGCTCTGCAGCATGGTGTCGTGCGCGACGCCACGCACATGCACGCCGTGGCGGGCCAGCACATTGAGGTCGAACTTGGCGTGCTGCGCCAGCTTGGGCCTGTCCGTCGCCTCCAGCAGCGGACGCAGCCGCTCGAGAACCATCGCGCGGTCCAGCTGGGTCGGCGCCCCGAGGTAGTCGTGTGCCAGCGGCACATACCAGCCACTGCCGGCTTCCACCGCAAACGCAAGGCCCACCAGATTGGCCTGGTTCGAGTCCAGACTGTCGGTCTCGGTATCGAAGCAGATCAGCTCGGCGCTCGCGAGCTGGTCCAGCATGTCGGCGAAACCGGCTTCGTCGAGAACGGCAATCGCGCGCGTCGGCGCCGATGGCGGCAGCTCCGGGGTCTCGGTGTCCGTCGCCGGGGCATCTGTCGTCGGCACGGCGCGTGCGGCCGCAGTTGCCGGCGACCGGGTACCGGTCTCGCTCTTGCCCGTCAGCTCCTCGACCCAGCGATGCAGTTCCAGCCGCTGATACAAGGCGAGCAGCGTGTCGGTGTCGGCGGCCTGCGGGCACAGCGCGTCGAGACTGATCGGCAGCTCGACGTCGCAGCGTATCTTCGCCAGCCGCCGCGATAGCGGCAGCAGCTCCAGACTGGCGCGCAGCTTCTCGCCGATTTTCCCCTTGATGTCGTCGGCGTGCGCGACGACCTGATCCAGCGAGCCGAACTCAACCAGCCATTTCGCTGCCGTCTTCGGCCCGACGCCCGGCACGCCGGGGATGTTGTCGCTGGTATCGCCCATCAACGCCAGATAGTCGACGATGCGCTCCGGCGGCACACCGAACTTGGCCTCGACTCCGGCGATGCCCATACGCTGGTTCTTCATCGTATCCAGCAACTCGATGCGCTGGTCCACCAGCTGCGCCATATCCTTGTCGCCGGTCACGATCAGCACCGACTCACCGAGTTCAGCCGCTTGCTGTGCCAGTGTTCCGATAACGTCGTCGGCCTCGACCCCGGCGACACTGATGACCGGCAGGCCCATGGCCTTGATCATCTCGCTGATCACCGGGAACTGTGCCGACAGTTCCTCCGGCGTTTCGCCGCGCGTGGCCTTGTACTCCGGGTACCAGTCGTGCCGGAAGTTCTTGCCTGGAGCATCGAAGATCACCGCGATGCGCTCGGGCGCGTAGTCCTTGAGCAGGCGCTTGAGCATGCTGCCCATGCCGTAGACCGCGCCAGTCGGCTCGCCCCTTGAGTTGGTCAACGGCGGCAGCGCGTGAAACGCGCGGAACAGCCAGGAAGAGCCGTCGATCAGAATGAGGGGGCTATGGGATTCGGTCATCGGCGTAGTGTTGTTCAAACCCTGTCAGATGGGAACCTGGGTGCCGCTCTCCGACAACGGGCCGCAGCGCGGGCAGCGCGGCGCGCGTGGCCGTCAGGCTACGCGCGGTGAGGGGCGGTGCTTGCGGTAAATTTCCCGCACCCATTCCGCGCCGGCATGCGACTGCCAGCGCGCGAGCCGCTGCTCCAGCGCGATCGGCGTCGGTCGTGGGCGCAGCGTGTCCGGGTGGTGGGGTTCGACCCATATCGACAGATGCGCGGCAGCCACCAGATCAGCCAGCGTGAATCGACCGCCCAGCAGGTAGAGGTTGTCCTGGGTGCGTCGCGCGATGAATCCGAAGGCCTCGTCGGCAGCGCTGATGCCGTCTTCGATGCTGCTCCGGTCCCTGATGCCATTCGCGCGGCGGATCAGGGGCCGCGCCAGCGGCACCATCCAGCGATACAGCGCTTGCACATAGCCCGGATGGTCGGCCCCGAAGACCGCTGCGAAGTAGCGACTGTCGGCGATGATGGGTTCCAGCAGCGCACACCGCATGCGAGGGCCCCAGTCCACATCAAAGCGTCGCTGGATATCCAGCACCAGCCGTCGCTCCGCCGCGCCCGTAGGCATCAGGGCCGGCTCAGGCCAGCGCTGTTCGATGCTGGCAAGTATCTCGGCCGAGCCACAAAGGTACTGCAGGCCTTGGCGCAGCACCGGAGTCAGCGCCTGGCCACTGCGCTGTTTCAGGTACGCGCGGTGCGGGCCCGGCAACAGCGAGCGCCTGCGGTGCGGCACCTTCTTGTAGTCCAGCGCCCACCGCACCTTCTCGTTGTAGGGCGAATACAGGAACTGGATCAGCTCGACCTCGTCGCTCATCACCTCCCCCACCTGCCTAGGCCATCAATCCGGCAGCAATTGCTCCCCGCGCAACAGATCGTCATAGGTTTCGCGTGCGCGCGCCAGATGCGCGGCTGCGCCACTGACCAGAACCTCTGCCGCTCGATTGCGGCTGTTGTAGTTGGACGCCATCGCAAATGCATAGGCGCCCGCAGCGCGCACTGCCAGCAGGTCCCCCGGCTCGATCGCCAGGCTGCGGCGCTTGCCCAGCCAATCGCCGCTCTCGCAAACCGGGCCAACCACATCGTACTCACGGAGCGCGACGTCGCCTCTGGACTGCACCGGCACGATGTCCATCCACGCCTGGTACAGCGTCGGACGAATCAAGTCGTTCATTGCTGCATCAACAACCGCAAACGCCTTGTCGGCACTGCCCTTGAGGCCGATGACGCGGGTCACCAGCAGACCGGCGCTGCCCGCGATTGCGCGGCCCGGCTCGGTGAGAATCTTCAACGCGCGGCCCTGGAGCCGCGGCCGCAATGCGGCCGCCCAGTCGCGCGGGTGCAGCGCCTGCTCGTCGCGGTAGCGGATGCCGAGGCCACCGCCGACATCGATATGTCGCAGCTGGATGCCGCGCGCAGCAAGGCGATCCACCAGCGCCAGCACCAGATCAAGTGCTTCCAGCAGGGGCGACGCATCCAGCAGCTGCGAGCCGATATGGCTGGCGACTCCCGCGATCTCTATGCCGGAAAGATCGCGCGCCACAGCGTAGAGCCGCTCTGCGGTGGGAATGTCGACACCGAACTTGTTGTCCTTCAGGCCGGTGGAGATGTACGGATGGGTCTTGGCGTCGACGTCAGGATTCACCCGCAGCGCGATGCGCGCGCGTGTTCCCAGCGCGCGCGCTACCGCATCAAGCTGGTGCAGCTCGTACTCGGATTCGACGTTGAAGCAGTCGATCCCCGCTTGCAACGCCGCGTTCATCTCGTCGACGGTCTTACCTACACCGGAAAACACCACCTTGCCCGGGTCACCGCCCGCCTTCAGCACCCGATGCAGCTCGCCGCCGGAAACGATGTCGAAGCCGGCGCCCAGGCGTGCGAGTACCTGCAGCACCGCAAGATTGGAGTTGGCCTTTACCGCATAGCAGACGCGGTGCTCGGTTCCCGCCAGGGCCTCGTCGAACGCCCGATAGTTGCGGGACAGCTCGGCCTGCGAATACAGATACAGCGGGGTACCAAACCGCTGCGCCAGTTCGGCGACAGGCAGTTCTTCGGCGTAAAGCGCGCCGTCGCGGGAGTGAAAGGCGTCCACGTCAGTCTTCTGTTGTTTTCTTTTCGGGTTCGGCTTCCGCCGGCGCCGCAGCCGGGGCGGGCGCGGGGCGGGTGGGCGTGACCTTCACCGGCTGCGCCGGCTCGGGCGGCGCGTGCGTAGGCTCATCCGGCAAGTACAGATCGCCAGCCTGCCCACATGCCTGCAGCGTCACCATCACGGCAACTGCGGCCAGAAAAGCGAGGGCGCGAATCTGCAACATCGGTACGTGGGGCCGGCTTGTGTTCGGAAGCGGGCACGAAGTATAGCGGCGCAGCTGGCATTGCCGCGCGTCGCCGATGCCGACGACAATCCTGCGCATGAACCCAGACCCCAGCAGCACCGAAATCATCCTTGAGCCCCAGACGCCCGCGAATGCCGCGGTAATCTGGTTGCACGGCCTCGGCGCCGACGGCAGCGACTTCGTTCCGATCGTCGGCGAGCTAGGGCTACCGCCGCGACACGGCATTCGCTTCGTGTTCCCCCACGCCCCGGTCAGACCAGTCACGATCAACGCTGGCATGGCGATGCGTGCCTGGTACGACATCCCGTCGCTCACGGACCTTCGCCGTCAGGACGAGCTCGGCATTCGCGACTCGGAGCGCATTGTCAGCCGATACATCGCCGCTCAGCGCAAAACCGGTATTGCCGCCAATCGCATCGTGCTTGCCGGCTTCTCGCAGGGCGGCGCGATCACGCTGCACAGCGGCCTCAGACAGCCGGAGCCGCTTGCGGGTCTGCTGGCGCTGTCAACCTATCTGCCACTGGCAGAGCAGCTGCCTGAGGAAGCGACCGTCCCGGAACACGTACCGCCCATCCTGATGTGTCACGGCCGTCAGGATCCGGTACTGCCGGTGCAGCTCGGCAGCGGCTCACGCGATGCGTTGCGCGACCTTGGATACCGCGTGGACTGGCGCGAGTACGACATGGGTCATGCGGTGTGCATGGAACAGATCCAGGACATTGGTCTCTGGCTGAAGACGCGACTACTCGACTGATGCGGCGGGCTCCAGGGAGGCCGGGGCGTTGAGCCTGGCTTCGGGCTCTATGGTGTAGAGCAGGTCACCGCCGGATTCGACGCCGGACTCGGTCGCCAGCTTGAAGCCGTGGCCAATGTCGTACTCGAGCTTGAAGCTGTGCCCCGGCTGGAACAGGCCGATGCCATAGCTGATGAACAGGCCCGGCGCCAGATACTTGCCGACCGTGAGCTGTGCGCGCTCGGCGCTTTCGCCAGGCTTTGCGCCCAGCGCGATCTGGTCGAGGCCTATTGCGCCGCCAAAGCGCTGCGCCAACCATTCGCCGCCCGCCAGGCCCATCGACAGCGCCGCTCCCGCCAGCATCTCGCGATCTTCAGCGCCGGTGGACTGCTCGATATCGCGGCCGAGTATCAACCACGACAGCTGCTGCTGTTGCGACATGGTCGGTGTCGAGAACAGGCTCAGTTCCGGCTTGGCCAAGCTGCCGCGCACCAGCACCCCCACCGTGATGTCTGACCGCGGCTTGCGCGTGGCGCGCAGCTCTACCGCCGGCGTCGTAACCGCGCCGCCAGTGAACAGCAGGCGACCGGTCTCGATGTTGAGGTCCTGGCCGTAAGCCTTGTAGCGGCCTTCCAGCAGATTGATCTCGCCGCGCGCACTGGCGGGGATGCCGGGCTGCTCGCGCAGCTGCAGCGCGCCGGCCAGCCGCGTCTTCAGCCCGAAGCCCTCGAAGCGCACGTCCTTGCCCAGTCGCAACTGCAGATCGGCGTAGATGCCCAGGCCCGCATCCGGCTCGCTGCCTTGCTCCACGATGACCTGATCGGCACTGGCGCTCACGCCGCTGCTCAGGGATTTGGGTGCAATCTCGGCGCGCGGCACCACCAGGGTGCCGCTGACGCGCAACTGCTGCTCGGCCAGGACCAGCTTCAGATCGGGCGATGCCCATACGCTGGCCTCGGGGGTATGCAGCACCTGCACCTGATCGCCTTGCAGCGCGAGCTCCAGCCGCAGGGGCTGCACCCAGGGATTGACCGTGCCGCCGAGCCGCAGTTCGCCCTCGCCGGAGCGCGCGGACGCCTGCACGCTTAGCGGTTCGGCGCCGTTGGCTTCGATCCGCGCCTGCAGTTCGTGCAGCTCGATACCCGGAGTCACCAAGCGCACGTGACCGCCACTCAGCACCAGCGCACCCTGTGGTTGCGGCTGGGCAAGCGTGCCGGCCAGCGCCCATTCGCCATCCAGGCGCCCCTCGACATCCCGCAGCTCGCGGCTCAGCGCACGCGCGAATCCGAGGTCTGGCAACACCACCCGCAGATGTCCGCTGAGCGAGCGCCGCATCAAATCGCCCTCCCCTGCAAGCAAGGCCTCCATATCGATGACGCCCTGCTCGAATGGCAGATTCAGGCGCAGCTCGGCACCACGTGCCGATTCCTCTGCCAGCAACTGCGCGGCCTGCCAGCGCAGCGGTGGCAGGCCGGCTTGCTGCAGCTTGCCGGCACTGCTGAACAGCTCGGCGCGCAGCTGATGCAGACCGGCGTCGTCCCAGGCGACTACACCGTTGCCGCTGAGCACGGCCTGCAGGACCGTGCCGGTCGGCAGCAGCGGTGCCAAGCTGCCCAGCTCGAAGCTTTCCAGCCGGAAAGCCAGCCGCTGCGCGCCCTGATCGCTGAGCACGCGGATGCAGGCGCGGGCAGTGCCGCTGGCCCAGCAAGCCGGCTCCAGATCAATCCCCGGACCCAAGCGCACGGCGGCCGGCGCTTCCAGGGTCCAGGCTGCCAGATGCTCCGGGGCCAGCGTGCCGTCGAGCAGCTGCCCGCGCCAGCGCCGCGCCAGCGGGTCCAGCAGGCCCTGTGCCACCGCGCGGACGCTGCCCTGGGTCGCGGTAGCACCCAGCTCGATCCGGTGGTCGTTCAGCGGTCCGTGCACGCGCAGCCGCAACTGCCGGACATCGGCCCCTGCATGCAGCCCGCGGGCGGTCAGCGTGATGGCCAGACTGCGCTGCAGATCGACACGGGCGTCAAGGTCCGCACTCGCCAGACGCACATCGCCATAGCGCAGCTCGGTGATCCGCGCCGTGGCGTCAATGCTGGGCAAGGCGTACTCGCCGCGTGCCACCAGCTTGATGGTTGCGCGCCCGTACACATCCGGCCACAGGGACGCGAGGTTGGAGCTTTCCAGATTGGCGCTGGCATCCAGCCGCGGCCACACCTGGCCCTTGCCCCGCAGCCGCGAGGCCCCGCTGCGCAGATCGAGGCTCGCGAGCTCCAGCGTCTCCTTGAAGTATCGGCCACGGGCGTTCAGTCGCAGCGGATAGCCGTGCAGCGTGGACTCGGCGAGGTCCAGTCCGAAATCAATTCGCGGACCCTCTCGCTCCAGCTGCGTGCGGATGTTGACCGCGCCGTTGAGTTCGCCCTTGACGCGCGGATCCAGCTGGCTCGGATCCAGCCCGCTGACCCGCAGCTCGGCATTGACCAGCAGCTCGTCACGCCAGTTGAGCGCCAGCGTGCCCTCCATGCTGCCGCCCAGGAGCTCGGCTGCCACCACATCTGCGCCTAGCCCTTCGAGCGAGCCGCTGCCGCTGGCCTTGATCTGCATCGAATGTTCCGCTGCCCGCAGCCCGGTGCTCAGCGCATACCGATAGTCATCAAAATGACCTTGCCAGTGCAGCTGTCCGCGATCGCTGTGCAGCAGCGGCTCGCCTTGCAGCGGCCACTGCAGCTGCTGCCAGGCCAGTTGCAGATCGGAAGCGGTGTCGGTGTAGCCGAGCACGCCGTGTAACCGGGCCTGGACGAAACCCGATACCGTGAGCCGTTCGATCTCCGCGGCATCACCACGGAGCCGCGCGCGGCCTGCCAGCTCCACGGCCCCCACCCACGGTGTCAGAACGGCCAGTTTCCGCAGGTCGACCTCGCGGCCGCGCCAATCAGCGGAGAGCACGATGTCCTTGAGCAGCAGCGGCGTGCTTTCCGGCAGCAGCAGTTGCAAGCGGCCCAGCTGTACGTCGCCCAGCAGCACCGCCAGCGGCAGCTCGCTGAGGGTCTCGCTCGCAGGCGCGGCGGCTTGCGGCGCCGACGGCCTTACTTCGATGCGCAAGGCTTGCGCGTGCAGGCGCGATACGCGCAGCTGGCGCGACAACAGGGCCTGTGGCGACCAGTTCAGCTCGATGCCCTCGGCGTTCACCTGCACGCTGTCATCGTCGTAGTAGAGCCGCTGCAGGCGCAGTTCTCCCCATAGCCGCCCTTCGATGCCGTCTATCGCCAGCGTGCCGGTCGCCCGCTCCACCGCGCGTAGTGCCAATACCGCACCCGACTCGGTGAACAGCAGAAAGGCCAGCGCCGCAGTCAGCAACATCAGCACGATCCCGGCCGCATCTCGCAGCAGCTCGGCCAGGGTCAACAGCACGCGCTTGAGCACGGCCTTCATAACCCGACCCTCACGCCCAGATGCAGGCGCACGCCGCCGTCCGGATCGTCCAGCGGATGCGCAAGATCGACTTGTATCGAACCGACCGGAGCGCGGTAGCGCAGTCCTGCGCCAATGCCGCGGGACAGCTCGGGCGTCGGGTCGTCGGCGGCACCTCCGATATCAAAGAACGCGGCCGCACCCCAGTTGCCATACACGCTCATCTCGAGTTCAAGGCTGGCGGCCGTCAGGAAGCGCCCGCCGATGACATTGCCGTCCTCGTCCTGCGGCCCCAGGGATTGATAGCGGTAGCCACGTACCGATTGATCGCCGCCGGCAAAGAACCGCTGTGACGCAGGCAACTCGTCGAAGTCGGCGACCACACTGGCGCCGGCCTCATATCGTCCAAGCAGGCGCAGCCGCTCGGTCACCGGATAAGCGCCTCGCAGCTGGGCGCGAACCTGGACGAAGCTGGTGCTGCTGAGTGCGCTGCGATCGGCGCCATGAAGGTCGGCGAACAGGGTCCAGCCGCGTCGCGCGAAAATCGGATCGTCCAGCTGGCTGCGGTTGAAGGAGACGCCGGGCGTCAGCAGGTCGCTGGTCTGGCGACTGTCGCCCAGCTGCGATTCTTCATGGAGATAGGCGACATAGAGTCGGCGTTTCCACTTCCCAGGCATGCGCGACAGGCTCAGCTCGATCCCGTAGCGCAGACTGTCGCCGGCATCGAACTGTTCCTGGGTCAACTCGCCAGCCAGCGCGATCTGCTCGCCCGGCCGGGCCCCCAGCGGAATCCGGTATTCGCCGCGCGCCGTGTTCTTGATCTCAGAAAGGCGCGTGTCCAGTTTGAGCTTGTGCCCCGCCGCATTGAGCCGGCGGAACTCGGCGCCGGCCGATACCCGCGCACCGGTGTCGGTCCCGTATCCGACACCGAAGTCGTAGCGCCGCGGCGGCAGCGGTGTGGTCTTGATCAGGATCGGAACCTGATGATCCGCACCCGCCAGATCGTGCTGCGGTAGCGGCTCTATGGTCTCGAAGTAACCCAGGTCGCCCAGCGCAAACTGGGTGTCCAGCAGCACCTGCGGGTCATAGGCGTCGCCGGCGGCTATCCCGACATAACGTGAGAGGACGTCGTCCGATAGCCGGCTATTGCTGTCCAGCTGCTCGACCCTGACTTCGCCGAAGTAGTAGCGCGGCCCGGTATCAAAGTACAGCTGCACATCGGCGGCATCGTCCAGCGGATGAATTCGCAATTCGGACTGCCGGTAGCGCGCATCGAGATAGCCCTTCGCGTAGGCCGCGCTGGCCAGCAGCGCCTTGGCGTCCTCGTACTGTGTGTGCAGCAGCGGTGTTCCCGGCGCGAGCCGCTGCCGGATGCGCTGCTGCTCGTCTTTGAGGTCCCCCGATCCGGGCCCGTCAACCTGTAGATCCAGTTCGCGTATCGCGGTCCGCGGGCCCGCACTCACCTGATAGCGTGCGCGCCAGTCAGGCTGCGCTCCTTCCAGCGTTGCCTGAATTTCCGGGCGGTAATGGCCAAAGGGCTGCAAGGCGGCGCGGATGTCATCGCTGGCGTCGTCGTGCAATGCCTCGACCAGCCCCTGATTCAGATCCTTGCGCGTGGCCGCGAGCGCGATGCCCAGGCGCAGTTCGATGTTCTCTCGCAGTTCGCCGTTGATGCCCTCGACGCGCACGTCCAATGCCGAAGCCGCCACGCCGCTGGCGCAGAGGAGGATCATGCCCAGCAATCGGGAGACTAGACGCATGCCGCAGTGTTCAGCGATGGGTAGGGGCCTTGGGGGTAGGTACGTCGCAA
>JBFJJW010000021.1:0-22757 GCA_041612095.1 Solimonas sp.
CACATTGTGCCCTTGCCAGCATCCACCGGCGCTGCCTATAGTTCCGACACGCCAATTAAAGCATTTGGATCGGGGGAGTATTCATGCGTAGAACGTTGATGACGATAGCGGCAGCAGCCGCAGCGGCCGGACTGGGCACTGTCGCAGTAGCCGGGGATCTGGTGGACCGGTCGCCGCAGGCCAGCGCCTACCTGAGCTACAAATTTGGCGGCGTCGAGCAGATTGAAGGGGAATCATTCTTCTACGGCCTGCGCGTGGATGCCGACTCGCGTTCCGCCGATGACGCACGCCCGCCGCTGGCTCGCGTCGAGTTCAATGCCCTGGGGTTCTCTTCGGCCAGCCTTAACGGCCTGCCCTTTGCCCGGCAGCTGCGCCTGAATCAGGTCGGCAGCGAGCGCGTGTGGAGCGCAATGGATTGGGGCCTGCTGCTGGCAGGTGTGGTCGGCGTGGGCTTCGTAGCTTCGGAAGTCATCGATAACGGCGAGTCCGATGATCCGGCTGGCGGCACGACGACCGGCAGCACGGCCGGTGGCGGCACGGGTGGCGAGACCACCGGCGGGGGCACCGGCGGCACCGGCGGTGGCGACACCACGGGCGGAACCGGCGGCTTGCTGGGTGGCCTGCCTGGTGGCTACCGCGCCGAGTACGGCGTTGACGCGGGATCCGCCATCGAACGGCAGCGCCTGCTGGATGGCGGTACCGGCTACATGGGCGATCTGATCGAACAGAACTGAGGCATTTGCCACATCTGCAGACCCAAGGGGAGCCACTGGCTCCCCTTGTCCGTTCTGCGGCCTCCTGACCGGGACTTGCTGCAAACTTCAGCGCCATGAACCTCACATTCCAATCCCGCCATCCGCGTATCGCCGAGATCATTGGCATTGATCTGCGTACGCTCGCCCTGTTTCGTGTTGCCTTGGGCACGGTGCTGTTCTGCAACATCATGCTGGCACTGTGGGATCTGCAGGCACTGTGGACTGATCTCGGCATCATGCCGCGCGCCTGGCTGATCGAAGCGGAAAGCCGGGCGCGCTGGTCATTGCATCTGGTCAGTGGCGAGACCTGGTTGATCGGCGCCCTTCTGCTCATCCAGGCCATCTGTGCGCTGATGTACGCCCTTGGATGGCGGACGCGCCTGGTCAACGTGCTGTCCTTCGTGCTCTGGGCGTCGCTGATCAACCGCAACCCGATGGTGCTGATCGGCGGCGACATCCTGATGTGCTGCCTGCTGTTCTGGTCCATGTTCCTGCCGGTCGGCGCACGTTTCTCGGTCGACGCTGCCGTTGCCAGCAATCCACCGCCGAGCAATCCTCTGCATGTATCGCCAGCCTCGCTGGGCCTGCTGATTCAGGTGATGTCGGTCTATTTCTTCAGTGCGATTCTGAAGAACGCGCCGGAGTGGACCACCGACCTGACGGCGGTCTATTACGCGCTGTCGCTGGATCGGCACGTGCTGCCGTTGGGCAAGTTGCTGAACGAGTCCCTGCCGTTGACCAAGCTGCTCAGCGCCTATGTCTGGTGGCTGGAACTGCTCGGCCCCATCCTGATCTTCACGCCGTTTCTGCTGCGTCCGGTCCGTCTGCTGCTGATGCTCGGCTTCATGTTGATGCACATAGGGTTCCTGCTGAGTCTTGAGTTGGGGCACTTTCCTTACGTCAGCCTGTCGTCGCTGACCGTATTCGCCGGCGGCTGGATCTGGGACACCCTCGATCGACGCAACCAGCGCAAGCACCCGGGAACCTTGCGCATCTACTACGACAAGGACTGCGGCTTCTGCCTGAAAGTGTGCCGGCTGTTCCAGCAGTTCCTGATCCTGCCGCGCACGCAGCTGTCACCGGCGCAGGACACCCCACGTGCCCGCGCGCTGCTTGAAGCGAACAACTCCTGGGTTGTGATTGACCCCGACGAGTCCGCACATCTGAAATGGCCGGCGTTTGCGGTGTTGCTCAAGCACTCGCCCCTGTGGGGCTGGCTGTGGCCACTTGCACGACGGCCGGGCATGGCCATCCCGGGCAATCGGGCCTATGACTTCGTTGCCCGACACCGCGCCGGGTTCTCGAAGGTGACGGCGACACTACTGCCCACGCGCGCAGTGCAGTGGGAGCTGGGACGCCATTGGCAGCGGCTCGCGGCACTGTTGGTGGCTGCTGTCTTGGTTTGGAATCTGCATACCGTGCACTGGCTACCGCAGAAGACCTATGCGCTGATGACCCCGACGTTCCGGGTACTGCGCATCGACCAGTTCTGGAACATGTTCGCACCATTTCCGCTGAAGGAAGATGGCTGGATGGTGATTCCCGGCACCTTGGCGGACGGCACCGAGCTGGACGTACTGCATCCAGACAGGGGCGCACCGAGTTACGAGAAGCCGGCGCTGTACTCTCAGGATCAGAGCAACATCCGCTGGCTGACTTATCGCGGTCGCCTATGGGAAGCGCAGTACAGCCGCCACCGCATGTACTACGGCAAGTACCTGTGCCGGAGCTGGAATGCAGACAAGCTCGACGATCAGGAGGCCCGCAGCAAGCGGCTGATGGCCTTCAAGATCGTCTACATGCTGGAGCGCACGCCCCCGCCGGGTGAGACCGCCAAGGTCGAGCAGGTGGTGCTGTGGCGCCACGAGTGCTTCCCCGGGACCTCGCGCAGCGAAGTGCCTTGAGCACGCCCCTATCACCTCAGGGGACCAACGCGCTGTCGGCCCATGATTGATATCGGCGCGAATCTGGCACACGACAGTTTCGACGCTGATCGTGACGCGGTACTGGCGCGCGCAGCTGCCGCTGGCGTTGCACAGATCATTGTGACCGGCAGCTCGTTGGATAGCGCCGAGCGGGCAGTCCAACTGGCCCGGCAGCACCCTGGCATGCTTTACGCCACGGCAGGCCTGCACCCGCACCATGCCAGCGAATGGTCACCCGATCATCTGCACCGATTTCGCGATCTGGCCCAGCAGATCGAGTGCGTAGCCTTGGGAGAATGCGGGCTCGACTACTTCCGCGATTTCTCGCCGCGCGAGGACCAGCGCCGCGCATTCACGGCACAGTTGCGGCTGGCTGCCGACCTGGGCATGCCGCTGTTTCTGCATCAACGCGACGCCCACGCCGACTTCCACGCGATTCTGCAGGAGTACCGCCCCCAGCTCGGGGCCGTCGTCGTGCATTGCTTCACCGATACGCGGGCCGCACTGAACGACTATCTGGCCCTCGACTGCCACATCGGCATCACCGGCTGGATCTGCGACGAGCGTCGCGGCCGGCATTTGATCGAGGCTGTCACCGACATCCCGGCCGATCGACTGATGGTGGAGACCGACGCGCCCTATCTGCTGCCCCGGACCGCGCCAAAATCGACCAGCCGGCGCAACGAGCCGGCCATGCTGCCGTGGGTGGTTCGCGCAGTCGCCGATGCCCGCTCCGAAACGCTGGAAGCAACTGCGGCGGCAACCAGCGCCAATGCTCGGCACTTCTTCGGGCTGGCGCTCAGTCTGGGCACCTCCTGAACGCACGGCCTCGGCACGGGCTCGATTCACCCGCACCGAGGCCGCCGAGCTTGCTTAGGGCAGCGTGACCACGGTCCCGCGCAGCGCGACGCCGCCGGTCACCGTGCCGGCGCCGCACTCATATTCGGTCTCGCTGACAAACTCCTGATTGCGGTAGACGCTGTGGATGCCCACCACCGCATTGCCGCCCTCCCGCTTGGCGCGGTCCTGCAGCGCCAGCACGGCGGACAACCAGGCCCACTCGCAGGCCTCCTTATCCGACTTGTTGAAGAAGTTGGTCTTCTTGTTGGAGGTGTAGGTGCCGTACTCCTTGCCCTTTGGGTAGTCCTGCTTGCCCCAGTAGAGCTTGACGTTCGGATCGATGCGCGTACCGGCGCTGGCCACGGCCTCGGCCACCGGCAAACGCAAACGGTCGTCCCTGGCCTGCGCATTGAAGCTCAGCACCGCGCCCAATGCCATGACCAATGCCGCGATACCCAATGATTTCGTCATCTGCGTTTCTCTCGATTTAGTGATTAGCCCGCAACCTGCCCACCGATCCCGACAGGCACCGGGGGCACGGTTATCCAACAGCAAAAAACGATGCGCCGTGACTGGCTCAGCCGTACTTCCGGAAAATCAATGACGTGTTGATGCCGCCAAAGGCAAAATTATTGTTCATCACGTACTCGCCCTGCAGCGAGCGTCCCTCCCCCATCAGATAGTCCAGATCAGCACAGCGCGGATCCCGTTCGCGCAGGTTCAAGGTCGGCGCGAACCATCCGCGGTTCATCATCTCGATCAGCCACCAGCTTTCGATGGCCCCGCAAGCACCCAGCGTATGGCCCAGGTAGCCCTTCATCGAACTGATGGGCTGGCGCTCGCCAAACAGGCGCTGCGTAGCGTGGCTTTCGGCGATATCGCCCTGCTCGGTGGCTGTGCCATGGGCCGAGACGTAGGCGATATCTGCGGGGCTGAGACCGGCGTCGGTCAGCGCCAGTTCCATGGCCCGCTGCATGGTATGGGTGTTCGGATGCGTGACATGGTCGCCATCGGAATTGCTCCCGAAACCGACAATTTCGGCATGGATGCGGGCACCGCGCGCGCGCGCATGCTCGAGTTCTTCCAAGATCAGGGTCCCGGCCCCCTCGCCGATCACCAGGCCGTCGCGATCCTTGTCAAACGGCGCTGGCGAAGATTTCGGAGCGTCGTTGCGGGTGCTGGTCGCATACAGCGTGTCGAACACGGCAGCTTCGGTCGGGCACAACTCCTCGGCGCCGCCCGCCACCATCAATTGCTGACGCCCAAACCGTATGGCCTCGTAGGCATAGCCGATGCCCTGGCTACCGGAGGTGCAGGCGCTGGACGTGGTGATGACCCGGCCCTTCAAGCCGAAGTGCACTCCAATGTTGACTGCTGTGGTGTGCGGCATCATGCGGATGTACGTGGTCGCGTTGATGCCTCCCATCTCGCCGCTGGTCAGCATCTGTCCGAATTCACTGACGGCATCCGTACTGCCGGTGCTGGAGCCGTACGCGACTCCCATGCGGCCATCGCTGATCTGCTGGTCTCCGAGCAGCCCGGCGTCCGCCAGCGCCCGCTCGGTGGCCACCGCTGCCAGCTGCGAGACCCGGCCCATCGTACGCAGGGACTTTCGTGTGTAGTGCGCAGGCATCACGAAATCGCGCACCGGGCCGGCCAGACGGGTATTCAGGTCCGGGTGCCGCTCCCAAGCGCTCATGTATTCGATGCCACTGCGGCCTTCGCGCAGCCCGGATTCAATCTGCTGCCAGTTCTCACCCAGCGAAGTAATTCCGGCCATGCCGGTCACGACGACGCGCCGCATCAGCACAGTCCGCCGTTGACCGCTATGACTTGGCGGGTGATGTAGGCCGCACCCTCGGACAGCAGATAACTCACCAGACTCGCCACTTCCTCGGGCTCCCCGACCCGCTGTGCGGGTATCATTTTCAACGCCTCGTCGACCGGCGCGTCGGCGATCATATCGGTTCTGATCAAGCCCGGCGCCACGCAATTCACGGTGATCCTGCGGCTGGCCAGTTCCACCGCCAGCGCCTTGCTGGCCCCGATGATGCCGGCCTTGGCTGCACTGTAGTTGACCTGGCCGCGGTTGCCGATCAGCCCGGAGACTGACGAAAGGGTCACGATCCGGCCGGGTGCCCGGCGCCTGATCATGGGCATGACCAATGGCTGCAGCACGTTGTAGAAGCTGTCGAGGTTGGTGTGCACCACCTGGTCCCAGTCGTCGCCGCCAAGCGCCGGAAACGCGCCATCGCGGGCAATTCCGGCGTTACAGACGACGCCGTAGGGTGCGGAGTGCGCCTCCACATCGCCAAGCAACGCCGCCGCCGTCGCGGCGCGATCAGCGACATCAAATACCCGGCTTCGAGCCTCGCCGCCGGCGCCGGCGATCGCCTCGCGAACATCGGCCAAGGCCGCGGACTCTCTGCGGCCGTGCAGGATGACACCGTATCCCTCGCGCGCCAGATGCAGCGCAATCGCGCGCCCTATGCCTCGGCTGGAGCCGGTTACCAGTACCCATTGCTTCATCGTCTCGCTCCCCCCAGTACCGCCTCCGGATTCTGGGGTCGGTAGGCCTTGATCTCAGCCCGCGCCAGGCAGCGCTGGTGCTCGCGAATCTCGCATGCGAACACTGCCAGATCGCTGGCGTCGCGCAGCAAGATCTGGGCATGTAGCTGCAGCTGCGCCCCCATTTTGAACCAAGGCACCTCCGCTGCGTAGCGCCGAGTGCCGAGCAGGAAGCCGATGCCCGGCCGCTCGCCTCGCTGGCACTGTTCGATGCCCCCGTAGGCCGCAGCCGCCTGCGCCATGTATTCGATCCCGACCCAGGCCGGCACGCCTCGCGCATCGGCCAGGAAGCTGTCGGCACGCACCTGCAGGCCGGCCAGCACCCAGTCACGCCCGTAGTCGTCGATGCGATCAAGCAAAAGCAACTGCCCGCGATGTGGCAGTACCTGCTCCACGCTGTAGCGCTGTCCCGGTACCAGCATGCGCCTACTCGTAGGACCGCGATTCTACGGCCAGCGAGTAGCCGTAGCGGAAGTTGCTGAGCCAGAGGGGCCCCGCCCAGGGGTCGATCGCGGAATAGTGCACCTCGGCCACCAGTTGTCCCGCTTGGCGCAAACGCCGGCTGCCGGGCCGCGGCTCGCTAATCTCCCAGCGCGTGCCCAGATAGGCCGCCTGCAAGGCTGGCAGCGGCCAATAGGCCAACTGCAGGTCGGCCAGCAATCGCTCCGGCGAGACCTCGGCGGGCAGCATCGGGCCGCTCTGAACCTGCATCTTGTCCGGGCCTTCGTAGCTCAGACCAAACACGCGCTGTCCCAGCGCGCTAAGGCCCAGAACGTCTATGCGTTCATCGGTTACGGTCAGCACGCATTGCAAGGCCGCCTCGCGTTCCTTGAACGCCACGTGCACAATTTGCAGGGTTTGAACTGAACGCGCCAAGGTCGCCGGCGCCAACAGCGGCGGCATGGCATCAGGCTGCGGCTGCGGCCCCAGAAGGCTGCAGCTGGAGAGCAACAGCCCGGCCAACATGGCGAGAGGTGCTACCGGTAGCGTCATGTGCTTTTCGTTTTAGTTGTCAGTCAGACAGAACCAAGATCCCGACAAAAATAACAGACCCGTCAGGGCGGTCGCAGGAAGAATAGCAATGAGCGAGGTACTGATAATTGGCGCCGGCCCCTCCGGCTCGCTGGCCGCAACCCATTTGCTTCGGCGCGGCCATCGGGTGCTCGTTCTGGAGAAGCAGCAGTTTCCCCGGTTCTCGATCGGCGAATCGCTGCTGGCGCAAAGCATGACACTGATCGACGAGGCAGGACTCTTGGGCGCAGTCCAGCGCGCCGGATTCCAATACAAGAACGGCGCAGCCTTCGCTTGCGGCGGCGACCATGCCGAGTTCAACTTCGCGGACAAGACGTCCTTGGGTCTGGGCTATACCTACCAGGTCATGCGTGCGGACTTCGATCACCTGCTGATCCGTGAAGCGGAGAAGCTCGGCGCCGAGGTTCGCTACCAGGTTGAGATCGTCGGCGCAGACTTCTCAGGTCCTTCCCCCGAAGTCACGGCGCGTAACGCCGACGGCTCGACCGAGACGCTACGGCCTGCGTTCGTGCTGGATGCCAGCGGCTTTGCCCGCGTCCTACCCCGATTGCTCAAGCTCGAATCGCCCAGCAATCAGGCCGCACGCACCGCGCTCTACACCCAGATTCACGATCACATTCCCTCCGGGGCGTTTGACCGTCAGAAGATCCTGATTACGACCCACCCCCAGCGGCGCGACATCTGGTACTGGCTGATTCCGTTCTCCGGCGGCAAGGCCTCCATCGGCGTTGTCACCTCGAACGAGTACATGGCGATGCTGCCAGGCACTGCGGACGAACGCCTGTGGGCGCTGCAGCAACAGGTTCCGGAGCTTGCAGTGCTGCTCGGCAACGCCGAGCCCCTGTTTCCCGCCGGTGAACTTCGCGGGTACTCCGCCAACGTCAGCCGCATGAGCGGTCCGGGTTATGCGCTGCTCGGCAATGCAGCGGAATTCCTGGATCCGGTGTTCTCCTCGGGCGTAACCATCGCGATGAAGTCAGCGCAGCTGGCGACTGCGGCACTGTCGCGGCAACTGCAGGGGGAAGCGGTTGACTGGATGACCGAGTTTGAAGCGCCGCTGCGTTACGGAGTCGAGACCTTTCGCGCGTTTGTCGATACCTGGTATGACGGTCGCCTGCAGGACATCGTCTATCACAAGAATCCCGACCCGAAGATCAAGCGCATGATCTGCTCGGTGCTTGCCGGCTATGCCTGGGATCGCGACAACGTCTATACCGGCCCCAACGCGCTGCGCCGCCTGGACACGCTGGCGAGAGCGGTAAGACAGGGCATGTAATGCAGCGTTTGCTGCCACCGCCGGAAACGCAGCTCAGCCGAGCTCGCACCGCGGCCGTTGGCTGAGCAATGCCAGGACATAGGTGAGGCTGATGCCGACCAGTAATGTCAGCCCGAGCGAGCGTATGAATGGGGTCGCGCTGAACGCCAGCAGCCCGTACGCCAGCACCGTACCCACGGTTGAAAGCAGCAATGCCAGCAAGGTAGCAGCACGCGCATCGCCGCTCTCGCGCAGGAACACGCCGTAGTCGACGCCCAGACCGAGCACGACAAACAAGGCAAGGACATTGAACAGGCTGGCCGAAATCCCTAACAACCCGAACAGCGCAAGTGTCAACGCCGCCGCGCCGAGCGGCACCGATAGCAGGCGCAGCGCGGTGATCGTGCCGTAGCGCCGCATCAGCAGCATGGCGATCAGGGCGTAAGTGGCGCTGATCAGCCAGGCTGCGAGCACCCGATAGCGTTCGAGTACGGTCGAGATCTCCGCCACCTTGTCGATATAGCGCGCACCCGGGCTGGTCACGGCACGCACCGCCGCGATGTCTGTCACGTCTACGAGATTGACGACCGAGGCATAGCCCTGATCAAGCGGCCCCAACCATAGATGCCGATACGGCCCGGCTGCCGCGGACTGCAGCCAGTCGGATAGCGCCAGCGGCGTGTTTGCAGACGCCTGATAGCGCGCGCGCTCCCGCGCAATGACCTCGGGCGCGAACCCGAGTTCGCGCTGCAGTCGCGGCGCGAGCCCATCGGTTCCATAGATGTGTTCACCCTGCAAGCGATCGTTCTCTGCCTGCATCCGCGGCGACGGCAGCGCGCGACTCAGCGCCTGATAGCCCGACAGTGCCCCGCGATCAACAAGCGCCTGCAGCGCATGCACCAGCGCCTCCTCGCTCTCGAGTACAGCCGCGGGACTGCTGCCGCGCACGAGAAACAGCCGACTGTCCGGTGTATTGCGGAGCAGGCTGCGCAGGGCCCGCTCGTCGCGCATCAGAGCCTCCGGCGACGACTGAAGCTGATGCAGGTCGTCCGAAAACTGCAGACGCCACAAACCAACAGCCGCCGCCGCCAACGCGAGCGCCGCACACCAGGGAGCAATGCGGTGCCGGCGCACGCGACCCACCCACAGATCAAACCACAGCGATATCCGCAGCAGCGCAGGCGCATCCAATCGCCGTGCAGGGCGCGCCAGCAGCGGATACCAGAACAACACCGACGCACAGGCCGTAACCAGCCCGGCGGCGCAGAACACCGCCATCTGCCGCAGCCCGGGCAAGGGCGCGAGCGCCAGCCCCAGGTATCCCAGCACCGCGCAACTCATGCCAACCGTGATCCCGGGACCGACGTGCTGCAGTGCCAGGGCCGGGCTCCAGCGCTCCGGGGCACGAAACTGATCGGCGAGATAGTGGTTGGAATAATCGATCCCCACGCCGATCAAGCCCGTGCCAAAGACGAGCGTAACCATGTGAATGCGGTCAAACAGGAAATGGCAGGCGGTGACGGCGGCCAACGCACCACTGCCCAACACCAGCGCCGACAACAGCAGTGGCCGCGGCGAACGGAACGTGAGCAGTACCATCAGCACCACGCCAACCATCGACAAGGTGCCAACGGTGCTGATCTCCCGGGTTGCCGAACGCGTTGCAGCTGCCGCATGCAGTATCAAACCTGAGCCGATGACGCTGACGCCCGGTTGTGCCCGTGCCACAGCCATCGCCCGCTCGATGACGGGCATCAGCCGCTCCTGGGTCGCTGCGGCAAAAGGCCCCTCCGCAAGCTGCACGCCAATCATCACGTAGCTGGCCCTGCCATCGCTGACCATCAGCACACCATCTTGCAGGCGAGCCGCGCCAACCGCCGCGTGACTCTGCGCCAGAAAGTCACCCAGCAGATTCAAGGGGTCCTCGACCACCGCCAGCGGTCGCGGCAAGGCTCCGGGACTGTAGATTGCTCGCAGCGCCTCGGCATACAAGGCGGCCGTATCCCCACGCTGCAGGCGCTCACGCGCCTGCTGGGATAGCAGTCGATAGCGATACGGAACGTAAACAGCGTCGGCAGCCGCAGCGCCGGCCCCGACCTCCATCTGTACCTCGGCAAACACCTGAGCCTTGCGCAGGGTTTCGGCGAACTGCTGCGCTGCCTTGCGCGCAGCGGCCGGTTCTGGCGCGCCGACGAGAAACACCGCCCGCCGCGCCAGCCGCTCCGAGTAACGCTGGAGTGCCGCGCTGGCCGCTGCGTCCTGCTCGCCCGCGGGCAACAACGCCAGGATGTCCGTCTCGATGCGGATCTGCGGCAGCACGGCAGCCCCAAATACCACCGCGAGCACCAGCATCGCTGCCGACCACAACCCAAAGCGGCCGCGGATAGACACGGCTAACGGCTGTAGCGCAGGCGCTCTTCAGCGCTGATCTGCGCAGAGCCTTGCAATTGCAGTATCGAAATCTCGGTGCGATCGCCATTGCGATCGCGCAGCTCTATACGCTCCACGGCGTGCGCGCCGGATATCCGCGCCTCGTCGAATACCTGGCTCAACGCGGCCTGGCGTGGGCGCAGCCCCAACTGCCAGCGCTCCTCCTGCGCCTGACCATAGAGCTTGAAGTCGCCGGACAACATGGCGACATCCAGCGAAAACAACGCCATGAACAAACGCAATGCCACTTGTAGCGCCGGTTGCTCGGACGTCGACACTGTCATCGTCAGACGCCCTCCATCCAGCTGCCGCATGCCGGTTGCAGTCAACACGAGCTCGGTATCAAGCGGCTGTCGTGTATGCCAGATGATCCCCAAGTCACGGACGAACAGAAAATCGCCTTCGGAGCGCAATGGTTGAGGCAGCTCACGCAGGTACTTGCGCTGCTCAAACCGGCCCCGCAGGGCCAGCGCCTGCCCCAGTTCACGTGCCGGCGCGGACAGCAGAGCGCGCACGCCGTCCGCAGTTTGCGGATGCGCAAATACACCCTCATCCGCGAACGCGGCCAGACTGAGCAGGCTTGCGATCAAGGCCAGCCAGCGCCATCTCATGGCCGCAAACCCAGCTTGTGGAACAGGATGTCGGGCGAACGCAGGCACATCTCGCGCGTCTTCAGATCCACTGCGACTTGTACCGACTCGCCCTTGGTCATGCGTTGGCCACTGTCGGGATCAAATACCAGATACTCAATGCGCAGCCGGTACTCCCACTCCTTCAGCGTTGCACGGACACCGATTTCCTGGCCAAACAACGCCGGCTTGACATAGCGCAGGCGCAGATCGATCACCGGCCAGCCGTAGCCTGAGGCCACCATATCGTCATAGTTGTAGCCAAAGCCTTGCAGCAGCTCGCAACGCGCAATCTCGAAGTACTTGGCGTAGTTTCCGTGCCAGACAATGCCAGCCGGATCCAGATCGTGGAACGGAATCTTGATGCGCACTTCCGCCGGTGCCGGCAGACTCATCGGTTGGCTCCTTTAAGCTTCCGCTGCAATAGTCGCGGCAGGCGCGCCACCATGCCGAAGAACAGTCGTGTGTGCATGCCGGATATGCGCAGATTGTCAGCCAGCATCCGGAAATGCGACACCCCGTCTGCGGGATAGATCACCCGCGTCGGCAGCTCCAGTACCGCCACGCCGCGCCAGTACAACCGCACCAGGATGTCGGTGTCGAAGTTCATGCGCCGCCCGACGTGCTCCTGCGACCACACTGCCAATGTCGCCGGCAGGGGATAGACCCGGTAGCCGCACATCGAATCGCGAATGCCCGTGGACAGCGTGTGAATCCAGACCCAGAAGTGGGTGATGTAGCGTCCGTACAGGCGCGCCTTCGGCACAGAGGTGTCGTAGAGCGGCACTCCAGTGACCAGCGCGGCAGGATGTGCCCGCGCCAGGACCAGCATGCGGGTCAGGTCCTCCAGATCGTGCTGACCGTCGGCATCGACCTGTACGGCATGGCTGTGGCCGGCCGCAGCGGCAGCCGCGCAGCCAGCCATCACCGCTGCCCCCTTGCCCTGATTCGGAGCAAGCCGCAACAGGGTCAGCCAATCCGCTTCCTGTCCGGCGATCCTGTCGAGCAACGGCTGCACCGCCACGTCACTGCCATCGTCCACCAGCCAGCAACGCAAGCCGTGCCGTCTGAGATCGGCGAGACTGCGCTCAAGCGCGTGCTCGTGGTTGTAGAACGGCATCACCACCGCTGGACTAAACATCCGCGAGCCTCAGGCGGCCGGATGAATAGACACCATCGGCGTCGGTGTACCGGAACGCCAGTTCCTTGCTGTCAGCGTCAAGGTCCAGCTCCAGGGCCAGGTGCTGGTCGGGCCCGATGACGCGCTGGAACTTGATGCCGGCCATCTGCTGATAGGCGGGGGCACAGCCGAAGCGCTCAGACGCGAAATGTACTGCCCAGGCCAGCTGCACGACCCCCGGCAGTATCGGATGTTGCGGGAAGTGTCCGGCAAAACATTCCAGCTCGGCTGGAATGGCCAGCTCCAGCCGCAACTTCGTTGCCTGCCGCTGCTCGCTCAGCACCCGCGGGAGGCCACGCACAGCGCCGCCTCAGGATGAGACCAGGTTGCGGACCGCGTCGACGACATCGCCGACAGTGCGAACATTCTTGAACTCTTCCGGCTGCATCTTGGTGCCGGTGTAGTCCTTGAGCTTCAGCATCAGATCGATGGCATCGATACTGTCGATATCCAGATCCTGATACAGGTGCGCCTGCGGGGTGATCTTGGCCGCATCGATCTCGAACAGTTCCACCAGCACCCCCTTGAGGTGCTCAAATATTTCTTGCTCGCTGGGCATTAGGGTGACGAGTTAGGCCGCAATTTGCGCGCGATTATACCCAGCTACAGGCTTGCGCATACGGCGCAAACCGCGCCGCCAACTCTTGCGTGAGACGACGAGCCGCCACCGCATGCCCGCCGGGTGCTCCGCAGAAATCGGCCGCGGCTATCGCTTCCCCCACGTCCAATCTCCAGTGCCCGGGTCGCGGCGGTATCCGATACCAGGGCTCGTGCTTGGTCAGCATCAGCGGCCGGCAACTGACGCCGACCGGCCTTACCTGGCACTGCGCAGCCAGCGCAATCTGTGCGGCCCCGCGCTTCAACGCAAGAGCCTGCCCCGGAACGGTACGCGTTCCTTCCGGAAACACGAGCAGCGAGCGCCCGGCCCGTAGCGCTCTGGCGCAATCCTCGATCAGGGCGCCCGAATCCCGATTCGGGATATAGCCCGCCCAGACCACGGGCCAGCGGAGAAAGGGATTCCGGAACAGGGCCTGCTTGACGATGCAATCCACCTCCGGCATCAGCGCGATGATCAGGACCACGTCGATCAGCGTGGGGTGATTGGCCACGATCAGCTGCCCAGGCTGCAGCAGGCGCTCGCGCCCCTGCACCTCCCAACTGATCACACCGAGACGGCTCATCATCCAAACGAACAGGCGGAACGTTAGATGCATCGCGCGCTGGATCCGGCTCCGGCAGCGCGCCTTGTTCCATGACAGCAAACGTATCAGTGGAAATAGCGTCAGACTGATCAATACGGCACCGATACCGAAGCAGGCGAAGCTGAGCCCGGTGCCCAACAGGCGCCACAGATGGTCTACACGCGAGCGCGGCGCGGCGACCACCAGCGATGGCGGATTCATGCAATCTCGGCCCGATACTGGCCTTCCATCTCCAGCAGCAGGTCGGTGCGGCAGATGTCGCCTTCAAGCACCAGCAACGGCGTCTCCGCTCCAAATCGCAATCGCACCCGTTCCAGCGCTTGCGCCAACGGCTGTCCCTGGCGCAGATACAGCTTCAGCAACTGCGGCTGCAGCCGCGCGCCGCCGAGGCGGCTGGCAGCCTGCTCCAGCAGCGCCTCGAAGTTGCGGTGAATCTCGTCCAGTTGGGCCATCGGATCATCCACATGACAGGACGCGTGCCCGATGATGCTGGCGGTCCCCGATACGTACAGATGCGCTTCGCCGAGCCAATGCTTCAGCGTCGCGCGCGAAAAGCTCGGGCTGCGCGGACCGTAGTCGGCGGGATACCTGAACGCGCTGAGCTGGCGTGGATTCTCGATCTGCATTCCCGGCGATCGTGCCGCCAGCAGATACAGTGTCAGGCCATCGCCGTCGCTGCCGATGGCGGTGGCCGCTGGCAGCTGAAGCTCGAACCCCGGCTTCAGCGCCAGTGCGCGATACCGGCCCTGCACAAAGCGCCGATAGCGCTCGGCGTCGCCGACCCCGTGGGTGATTCCCCCCAGGTAATGCCAGACCCGCAGCCAGCAGGGATATCCGAGCTGGCGCAGCAGCGCGTCCGCGCGCACATAAAGATGCAGCGTTGCCCGCTCGACATCCGCAGTTTCCTCGGCCGAAAGATGAATCTGCGCAAACAGCACTTCGCCGTCGTGGGCATAACCAAAACCGTCGGTGCGGCCGTACTCGACAGGCCGATCGCTGCTCCAGACCTCGGCGCCGGCCCCGTGCAGCAGCGGTAGCGGCACCACGCCCTCGCGCGGATCGCCGCCAACCCCATCCGGCATGCCAAACCGCAGCCGCGCGAGCGTGTGCTGCGTCAGCGGCTCGTCGGCGGTGGCATAGCGGACCTGTGGCGGTCGGGCAGTAGGACGTAATGGCGACATCAGCGAAGATGAGGTGTGCGCTGGGAGGCAGAAAGTGCGAATTCTGCGGGGCCATGACCAACGACTACAAGCCCCGGCGGCAATCATGCGATGATTGAGGCGATCTCAATACCGATACGCCCGGCCGTCGTGACCGGGTTGGGGAATACGCATGTCTTCAGCACAAACCGCGCAGGAACGTCAGTTGGCCGTATTGCTGGTGCAGGCGCTGAATCTGGAAACCGTGGACGCGGCAGCCATAGCACCCGAAGCCCCCCTGTTTGGCCACGACGCCAACGGACTCGGACTCGACTCCATCGACGCCCTCGAAATTGCGCTGGCGGTGCAGCAGGCGTATGGCGTCGAACTGCGCTCGGATGACGAGCACACCAAGCGCATCTTCGGTTCGTTGCGGGCGCTCAGCGCGCACATACAGGCCCAGCCTCCGCGCGCGGCCTGACCCAGCCAGCGCAGGCAGCCGCATCCAACGCCATGCCCGTACTCCTGATCGTGCTCTACGCGGTATTGGTGCACCTGTCAGTTGTGCGTCACGCGCCCTTGCTGCAATGGCTGGCGCTGATCGTGTTGTGCCTGCTGCCCCTGCACCGATCACTGCTTGCCGGCCGCATGCTCGCCTGGACGCTGCTGCTGCTGTTGGCTGCTGGCCTGTATGGCCTGACCTACCTGGGCGGCGGCATCTACGCGCTGTTCCTGCCACCGGTGGTCCTGCCCGCAATGTTGCTGGCGGTGTTCGCCACCACACTGCGACCGGGCCGAACCCCCTTGGTGACACGCATGGCCATGCTTTCGCGGGGCGGTTCGCTGCCTGCGGAGCTGGTGCCGTACACCCGTGCGGTCACCTGGTTCTGGGTTGCAGTGCTGGCCGCGCAGACGCTCGCGGCGCTGCTGCTCGCATGGCTGGCGCCACTGGAGTTGTGGTCGGCCTATACCAACTTTGGTGCCTACGCCGTGCTGGCGCTGGCCTTTGCCAGCGAGTATCTGGTGCGACGCCTGCGTTACTCGCATCTGCCGCATCAGACCGTCATCGAATACCTGCGCTCGCTGGTACATACCAACTACCGCACGCTGTGAGCACGCGCTAGCCATGATGCCGCTGATCGCACAGTATCGGCCAGATCGTGTTGTGGCCTGGCGCGGAACCGAGGCTGTCACGCAGGCACAGTTTCTGGCCGCTGTCAGGGCCCTTTCGCAGACGCTGCCGAGCGCTGCCGCCGCCGTCAATCTGTGCGAGGACCGCTACTGCTTCATGCTGGCGTTCGCGGCGTTGTGCCTGAGGGGACAGACCAATCTGCTGCCGTCCAGCACCGCCGTACAGGTGATCGAGGACATCGTCGCCAGCCAGCCCGGCAGCTATATCCTCAGCGACCGGGAACTGGCGCATGCGCCCTGCCCGGTGATCATCGTGGATGGCAGGCAGAGCGCCCCGCCGGCACAGACCGCACTGGAGGTGAGCGCCGACCATGTCGCTGCGGTGGCCTATACCTCGGGCAGTACCGGCCAACCACAGGCGCACGCCAAATCCTGGCGTACGCTGGTCGAAACTGCACGGCTGGCGGCCACCCGCTTCTCAGTAGGCGCAGCAGTACCGAACATTGTTGCCACCGTACCTGCGCAGCATATGTACGGCCTCGAGACCACAGTGATGATGCCGCTGGTCAGCGGCAGCGCCGCCAGCTGCAGCCGGCCATTCTTTCCGCGAGATCTGGCGGACGCGCTGTCCGCCATCCCGGCACCCCGCCTGCTGATCACCACTCCGGTGCACCTGCGCGCCTGCCTCAGCAGTGGCATCACCCTGCCGCCGCTGCAGATGATCATCTCGGCTACCGCGCCGATGAGCCCAGAGCTTGCAGCGAAGATCGAGCAGCGATTCGGTGCGGACCTGCGCGAGATCTACGGCTGCACCGAGGCTGGCAGCATGGCCGTACGACATACCTGCGACAGCGAGATCTGGGAGCTGCACCCCGGCATGCGATTCGTCGAAGCGGCCGGAAAGGTCAGCGTGCTGGCCGCACATCTGCCGCTGGCAATCGAACTCGACGATCACATCGAAGTTCTGACGAGCAACCGCTTTCGTCTGCTCGGCCGCGGCAACGATTTGCTCAAGGTTGCGGGCAAGCGCGCGTCCCTGCAGGCCCTCAACCGAGCGCTGCTGGCCATTCCGGGCGTGGAGGATGGCGCGGTATTCGTGCCGGACGCCGGCAGCCAGCAGGAGTCGCGCCCGGCCGCCCTGGTCGTGGCACCGCAGTTGACCGAGGCTGAGATTCTCAAGCAGCTGTCCGCGAGTGTGGACCCGGTACTGCTACCGCGTCCGCTGCTACGCGTAGAGCGACTGCCGCGCGATGCGGTAGGCAAACTTCCGCGCGCTGCGCTGCTGGCTGCGCTGGAGCGCGCCGATGCCTGAGTACCGCGTCGAGGACTGCATCGGCGCTGACCATCCCAGTCTGCCCGGCCATTTTCCGGGGCGTCCATTGGTACCGGGTGTCCTGATTCTTGAACGGGTCGTCGCCGCGCTGCGGCAGGCCATCGGGTCGAGTCAGATTGTTGGCGCCCCAGCGATCAAGTTTCTGCGCCCTCTGTTTCCGGAACAGCGCTATACGATCATCCTTCAGATCCAGGTGCCAACTGCGCACTTCCGTTGCGAAGCCGCAGGGCAGCTGCTGGCGCAGGGCTCACTCAGCCTGAGCGTTCCGCCATGAGTGCGCGTTGGCAGGCGCAGCGCGAACGCAGCACTCCGTTCATGCTGGCGTTGCTGATCCGTCTGGCGCGGGTGATCGGCAGAGCGCCGGTGCGGCTATTGCTGCACCCGATCGTCGCCTATTTCCTACTGACCGGTGGCGCAGCGCGCACCGCCTCGCGGCGCTATCTGCGCCGGGCGCTGGGGCGAACGCCGCGCCTGGGGGACGTGGCCCGCCACTTCTTCTGTTTCGCCACTTGCGCGCTGGATCGCGTGTTCTTCCTGGCCGAGGGACGGCGGCCGCCGACGGAGGTCAAGGGACCGGAGCGCGCGCGCGAACTGGCCCGGAGCGGTCAGGGTTGTGTGCTGCTGGTAGCGCACCTCGGCAGCTTCGAGGCGCTGCGCATCAACGGCACGCATGAGCACCGAATACCGGTGCGCATCCTGATGGATCGCCAGCACAACCCGATGATTACGCGGATGATGGAGGCGCTGAATCCGGAACTGGCTGCTGGCGTGATCGATGCCGCTCAGGGCGGCCCGGCATTGGTGCTGGAACTCAAGCAGGCGCTCGCCGCCGGCCACGTGGTTGGCATCATGGCGGACCGGCCGCGCGCTGGAGAGCAAACGGTGATGGTCGATTTTCTCGGCGGGCGGATCGAGCTGCCCGTCGGGCCGTGGATACTGGCCGGGACCCTGGGCGTTCCGGTGCTGCTGGGATTCGGGCTTTATCGCGGCCATCGCTACGAATGCCACTACGAGATCCTTTCCGAGCGCCTGGAGCTGCCGCGTGCCGCGCGCCAGTCTGCACTGCAAGGCTATGCGCAGGCTTATGCGCAGCGCCTGGAGCATTACGTCCGTATCGCGCCATACAACTGGTTCAATTTCTATGACTACTGGACCGATGACACCCCTGCAGATTAGCCACTGCACCGCAACCTCGGCGCTGGGCGCGGGCCTGGCTGCGCACTGGGACGCGCTGCGCAGCGAACGCAGCGGTCTGCAGCCTCGCCAGTACGAGGACTGCACGCTGGCCTGCTGGACGGGTGAGGTAAAGGGCCTGGATCAGGCGCTGCAGGGCACCGCTGCAGCGTGGGATTGCCGCAACCATCGGCTCGCACGCCTGGCGCTGCAGCAGGATGACTTCATCGCTCAGGTGGCTGCGCTGCGCCAGCGGTATGGCGCGTCGCGCGTCGGCGTGTTCATCGGCACCAGCACCTCCGGTGTACGTCACACGGAGCGCGCCTACGCGGAGCGCGCCGGCTCAGGCGAGTTGCCGGCCAGTTTCGACTATCGGCGTACGCACAATGTCTACGCCATCGCCGATTTCGTGCGCGAGGAGTTGCAGCTGTCCGGCATCGCGAGCGCAGTCTCGACTGCCTGCTCGTCCAGCGCCAAGGTGTTTGCATCGGCCACGCGGGCCATCCGCGCCGGCTACTGCGACGCCGCTGTCGTCGGGGGGGTGGACAGCCTCTGTCTGACGACCCTGCATGGCTTCCATTCCCTGCAGCTGGTTTCAGCCGACATCTGCCGCCCCGCCGACGCCAGACGCAACGGCATTTCGATCGGTGAAGCCGCCGGGTTTGCCATACTGGAACCGGATCGCGGTACGGCCCCCTTGCTGCTGGGGTACGGCGAAAGCAGCGATGCGCATCACATGTCGGCCCCCGATCCCGAAGGCCGTGGCGCCGCCGCCGCCATGCAGGCTGCATTGCAGCGCGCTGGGCTTGCGCCCGACCAGATTGACTACATCAACCTGCACGGCACCGGTACCCAGGCCAATGACCATGCCGAAGACCGCGGTGTGTGTGCATTGTTTGGTGCCGACACCCCCTGCAGCTCGACCAAGGGCTGGACCGGCCACACACTCGGCGCAGCGGCCATTCTTGAAGCGGTGATCTCGTTGCTGTGCCTGCGGCACAGTTGGCTGCCGCGCAGTCTAACGACGACGGAGCGCGACCCCAGACTGGGCGCAGCGATACTGCTGCAGTCGCGATCGCAGCCTGTGCGCCACGTACTCAGCAACTCCTTCGGCTTTGGCGGCAGCAATTGCAGCCTGCTGTTCGGGTTGGGCCGATGAAGCCCCTGTTTGTGGACGCTGTCGGCATTGCCGCAGGCGGTCTTCCGGACTGGGCCGCGGCCGCAACGGTGCTGCGAGGCGAAGCGCCCTACGCGTACGCCGACCTACCGGCCCATGCACCGGCGCTGCTCCCCGCGAACGAGCGGCGCCGCGCCACCGCGACCGTGCGCCTGGCGTTCCGCGCAGCGGAGGATGCCATCGCCACATCGCGTTTCGGCGCGCATCAACTGGCCACCGTGTTCTCCTCTTCGGAAGCCGACACCCCGGTGATGCACCGCATCGGCAGTGCGCTGGCAACGCCACAGCGCCTGGTGTCGCCCACGGACTTTCACAATTCGGTGCACAACGCCGCAGCCGGGTACTGGAGCATCGCCGCCGGATGCCGCGCACCTTCAATCAGCCTGTCGGCCTGGGACGCGGGCTTTGCTGTGGGCCTGCTGGAAGCCGCCGCACTCGCCGAGATCGATGGCCACGACGTGCTGCTGGTGGCCTATGACATTCCGGCGCCGGAGCCGCTGCACCAGAAGCGTCCGCTGAGCTGCAGCTTCGGTGTCGCGATGGTGCTGACACCAAACCCCGGCTACGGTCATCGCATCGACCTGCACCTGCTGGATGCCCAGGCATCCGAATCACGCATGCAGGACCCCGCACTGGAGGCCTTGCGCGTCGGCAATCCGGCCGCGAGAGCCCTGCCGTTGCTGCAACTGTTGGCACAGCGGCGCGCGGGCGCCGTAACCCTGCCGGGATCCGGCCACAGTCGGCTGCGCATCTCGGTGGCGCCAGCATGATCGACCGTGCGGCGCTGGCCGCTCTGATTCCACACGCTGGCAGCATGTGCCTGCTCGATCTGGTGGAGTCCTGGGATGCGCAGCAGATTCGCTGCCTCAGCACCAGCCATCGCGATCCAGCGCACCCCTTGCTCAGCGCAGGCAGCCTTTCCGCCCTGCACCTGATCGAGTACGGCGCACAGGCGATGGCCGTGCATGGCGGCCTGCTGGCACAGCAGCTGGGCCGCCGTGCGGCTCCCGGCATGCTCGCGGCGATACGCAATCTGCAGCTTTCGATCGACGAGCTGCAGCATCTGCAAGACCCGCTTTGCGTGGCCGCGAGCAAACGCCTGGTAAGTGCCAGCGGCTCGCTGTACGACTTTGAAGTACATGCCGGATCAAGGTTACTGGCCTGTGGTCGCTTATCGGTCATCACCGCCGCTACCGATACCACCCCCAGCTCTGGGTAGAATCTGCAGCCCACCCGGTACCGGAAACAGCTCGTGCATACCCAACCCTCACCGCCTCTGTCCGTCCCACACGTGCCGGAATCGCGGTTCGGTGTCTGGTTTCTGGGCACGGCGACCTGGACACGGCATGTGCTAACACGCGCGGTGAACGATCTGGAGCGGTTGATTCCGGAACGCCGCCCGCGCTATCCGGTCATCGTCGATGTCGGCTGCGGCTGGGGCCAGTCATTTGCGCTGCTGAGCGCGCGGTTTGCCCCCGAACGGCTGATTGGCGTCGACGTCGACCCAAAAATGCTGAGCATCTCCGCCGCGACGGCGCAATCCGCAGGCCTGGCCGTGGAACTGATACACGGCAGCAGTTCGCGCCTGCCCCTGCCGGACGCCAGTGCCGACATGCTGTTCTGTCACCAGACCTTCCATCATCTGGTTGAGCAGGAACAAGCCCTGGCCGAATTCCGCCGGGTACTCAAGCCGGGTGGCGTATTGCTGTTTGCAGAATCCACGCGGGCCTACATCCATTCCTGGATCATCCGTCTGCTGTTCCGGCACCCGATGGACGTACAACGCAGCGCTCCCGAGTTCCTGGCCATGCTCCGCACCGCGGGCTTTGAGATCGACCCGAAGTCGATCTCCTACCCCTACCTGTGGTGGAGCCGCGCCGACCTGGGCCTGCTGGAGCGGTGTTTTGGCATCCGCCCCAGGGCCGACCGCGAAGAGACCTTGCTGAACCTGGCAGCCGTGCGAGGCGCCTAGACGCCAGCGCCCAGCGCTCGGCTGCTGCGCTAGTCGGTTACTGCTCCCAGCGCTGCACTGCCCACCAGCCGCGAGAACTTGGCGAGCACACCGCGGGGATAACGCACCGCCGGCTGCTTCCAGCGACTGCGGCGCTGCTCCAGCGTGGCATCGTCGACGTTGAGCTGGATCAGCTGGCGCAGGGCATCGATGGTGATGCTGTCGCCTTCCTCGACCAGGGCGATCGTGCCACCGACAAAGGCCTCCGGCGCCACGTGACCCACAACCATGCCCCAGGTGCCGCCGGAGAAGCGGCCGTCGGTGATCAGGCCCACGCTCTCGCCCAGGCCCTTGCCGATGATCGCCGAGGTTGGCGCCAGCATCTCGCGCATGCCAGGCCCGCCCTTGGGCCCCTCATAGCGAATCACCAGCACGTCGCCGGCCTTGATCGAGTCGGCCATGATCGCCGCCATGCATTCGTCTTCCGAGTTGAAGACCCGCGCCGGGCCGGTGATGACCGGATTCTTCAGCCCGGTGATCTTGGCGACTGCGCCCTCGGTCGCGAGATTGCCCTTGAGCACCGCCAGATGGCCCTGCTTGTACATCGGCTGCGTGAACGGACGGATCACGTCCTGATCGGTTCGCGGCTCGTCGGGCACGCTGGCCAAGGCCTCCGCCAGGGTCTCACCGGTTATGGTCAGCGCGTCACCATGCAACAGACCATTGACCAACAGCATCTTCAGCACCTGCGGCACACCCCCCGCGCGATGAAAATCCACCGCGACATACTTGCCGGACGGCTTCAGATCGCAGAGCACCGGGGTGCGCAGACGGATGGTCTCGATATCGTCGATCGTGAAGGGCACCTGTGCGGCATGGGCAATCGCCAGAAAATGCAGCACCGCGTTGGTGGACCCGCCGGTGGCCATCACCAGCGCCATCGCGTTCTCGATCGCCTTGCGGGTCACGATGTCGCGGGGCTTCAGATCCTTCCTGATGGCCTCGACCAGCACGCGCGCCGAGTCGCCGGCCGAGTC
>JBFJJW010000022.1:0-21797 GCA_041612095.1 Solimonas sp.
GCTAATGCTTTTAAAGATCAGGCTGTTTCCGGTGGCGTTTTCGTCGTCGCCGTCAGCAGCAGGGAGGCGAATTCTAGGCGGAATTCAGGGGGTGTCAACGAGCAATTGCAACAATGATCATATGTGCATGATGCAAAACGATTTTTAGTTTGTTGACGGCAGCAGGCGGAGGCTGACTTGCGCGCGATTTGTCTAAAAACTGGCCAGAATTTGGCGATATTGTGCCCATGCATCTCGCGGCGTTTAAAATTTGCCCGGTTTTCGCGGTACGGCCTGACATCCGATCCAGTCAGGCCTGCCCGTTTCCGCGTCGCGGTCGCACGGGGAGAGGTGGGGCCGCCCGGAGCTTTCCGGGGGATGCGCTCCCGGCCTTGTTCGGGGATGGGCTGGATGCAGAAGGCGGGAGCCCAGCAACTGGTGTTCCCGCATGCACGATAGTGTGAGGGGGGCCCCGCACACAGTGCGCCGCTTTATCGGCGCTGGAGACGCGTCATGGCGCTAAAGCAGGCACGCCTGCCTTTGCCGGCAGGCCAGGCCGACAGCCCGGCCCCTGTACCCGAGGGACGGCGGCGCAGCCCCAGCTGCGCGATCAGCTTGCGCTGGCGTCTGCGATCAGGCGCGCGCGCGCGTAGCGCCGCGAGCCGACCTGAAGCAGGTACTCCCCCGCCCCCAGCATAAGAGCGCGGTCCTCGACGCGTTGCTGATTGACCCGAACCGCGCGCTGCTCAACCAGCCGGCCACCCTCTGCATTGCTGGCCACCAAGCCCGCTTCCTTGAGCACGCGCGCTATCGCGAGCCCAGCTACGGGCACCGGCACGGTGACTTCGGGGATGTCCTGCGGCAGCGCGCCCTGGGAAAACTGGGCGATGAATTCGGCCCTGGCCTTTGCACCGGCGCCGGGGCCGTGAAAACGGCTTACCAGCTCCTCTCCCAGCGTCATCTTGATGTCTCGCGGGTTGGCGCCCTCGGCAGCACTGCGCCGCAATTCAGCCACCTCCGACAGAGGCCGGAATGAAAGCAGGTCGTAGTAGCGCCACATCAGTGCGTCGGACACGCTCATGACCTTGCCGAACATCTCTGCAGGGGCGTCGGAAACGCCAATGTAGTTGCCCAGACTCTTGGACATCTTCTGCACACCGTCCAGACCCTCGAGTATCGGCAAGGTCATGATGCATTGTGGTTTTTGCCCGTGACCTTGCTGCAGGTGGCGCCCGACCAGCAGATTGAATTTCTGGTCGGTGCCGCCAAGTTCGACATCGGCCTTCAATGCGACCGAGTCGTACCCCTGCAGCAGCGGATACAGGAACTCGTGGATCGCGATGGGCAGGCCGCCGGCGTAACGCTTGGCGAAGTCGTCCCGCTCCAGCATGCGCGCCACGGTGTGCTGTGCCGATAGGCGAATCAAACCCTCGGCGCCCAGCTGGTCCAGCCAACGGCTGTTGAACTCTATCGTCGTCCGCTCTGGATCAAGGATCTTGAACACCTGCTCCTTATAGGAGGCCGCGTTCTCCTCCACCTGCTCACGGGTCAGCGGCTTGCGGGTTTCATTCTTGCCGGTAGGGTCGCCAATCATGCCGGTGAAGTCGCCGATCAGAAATACCGCCTCGTGACCCGCCTCCTGAAAGGCTCGCAGCTTGTTCAGCAACAAGGTGTGCCCCAGATGGAGATCCTTGGCGGTCGGATCAAATCCGGCCTTGACCCGAAGGCGCTGCCCCTGGCTGGCGGCAGCCGCCAGCCGCGCCCTGAACTCGTCGCCAGGGATGATCTCTTCACAGCCACGCTCAAGTTCGGCGAAGTCTACGGTCATGGTTCTGGTCTGTGAGCCTTGCTGAGGAATAACCCTCGATAGTTCAAGCAAGCGCAGAGGTATGCTCAGGAACTGCTTGCAAACGATGGGGTTCTATGTTTTTGTACGCGTCAATAAGCCCCCTCAACACTAACTACAGCGGTAGCGCCTAGGGTGCAGGTCGCACGGATATCGAGCGACCTTAGCTGTTTATTCGGGTCCGAAGATGAGATTGGATTATAGCCCAGCCGAGATGGCACCCCGCCGCTCGGCGCGCCGCTCTGTACTCACCGCAAGCCTCTGCGTTGCGATGCTTTCGGCAGTAGCCGCAAGGGAAGGCATCGCCACGCGCAGCAATGCACTGAGCGAGGCGGCGACTTCTGAGGTCGCCGACGCTTTTACGCCGGCCGCTGAACGTGCCTTTGACGCCGCCATGCAGTCGGCTGTCGCCGACGCGGTCGAGCCGCCTCCAGCCAGCCGCTGGCAGACCATTGTCGTCGAGCGCGGCCATACGCTATCGACAATATTCGACGCCGAAGGGCTGCCGCCAACCGAGTGGATGGAACTGGTCGCGATCAACGACGATTCGGCACGCCTCAAGCAGCTCAAGGTGGGCGAGAAAATCAACCTGCTCAAGAGCGCAGAGCAGCGCCTTGAGGAACTCACCTACCAGTTTGACGAACAGCACACGCTCCAGGTCCGCCGCGGCGCCGATGGCAAGCTAGAGGCGATGACACTCGCCGCGGAGATGGAGCGACGTAACACGGAAGCCGCGGGCGTCATTGACAGCTCGCTGTTCGTCGCAGGCCAGAAGGCGGGTCTTTCCAATCGGCTGGTCATGGAGCTCGCTGAGCTTTTTGGCTACGACGTCGACTTTGCGCTCGACTTGCGCGTCGGCGATCGTTTCTCGGTGGTTTATGACGAGATTTACCGCGACGGCGAGCGTCTGCGCGACGGCAATATCCTGGCGGCCGAGTTCGTCAACCAGGGTCGGGTTCATCGAGCGGTCCGATATGTAGACGAAGGGGGCCACGCCGCCTACTACACCCCGGAAGGCGAATCGCTGCGCAAGGCGTTCATCCGCTCGCCGGTGGATTTCGCACGCGTGAGCTCGGGATTCAACCTGAAGCGTCGCCACCCCATTCTGAACACCATCCGCGCACACAAGGGCGTTGATTACGCTGCAGCTGCCGGCACCCCGATCAAGGCCACAGGCGATGGTCGCGTCGAGTTCATTGGCGTAAAGGGGGGCTACGGTCGCGTAGTGATCCTGAAGCACGGCGCGCAGTACACCACGCTGTACGCGCACATGTCGCGCTACCGTTCCGGCCTTAGGGTCGGGTCGCGTGTCCGCCAGGGACAGGTGATCGGCTATGTCGGCGCCTCCGGCTTGGCCACGGCCCCGCACTTGCACTATGAGTTCCGTATCGCGGGGCTGCACAAGAACCCGATGACGGTGGCGCTCCCTCGATCGAACCCGCTGCCGCGCAGCGTCGTCGCACAGTGGCGCAGCAGCACGGCGCCGATACTGGCGCGGCTGGACAGCCTTTCAGACGCCCAGGTCGCGCAGATCGCCTCAGCGACCAACCCGATGCCCTAGTCGTGACAAACACCGCAGCGCCTGTGCTGGGGCTCGGACTGATGTCCGGAACCAGCATGGATGCCGTGGATGCCGCGCTCTGCGCGTTTCGCGGCGACGCTTGGGAATGCCTCCGCGCTACCCACACTCAGCCGTACCCCGCCGATTTGCGCAGGCGGTTACTCGCGCTTCAGGACAATCCGAACTCGGCCATCTCCTTGCCCGAGTGGATGCAGCTTGATGAGGCGGTCGCCCGTTGCTTCGCTGAGACCGCGCTGACGTTGATGCGCGAGCATGATCTGGGGCCCGAGGATCTCGCGGTGATCGGCGCACATGGCCAGACCGTGTTCCATGACCCACGCGGGGTCGGCAGCAGCCTGCAGCTGGGCAATCCCTCGCGCATTGCCGCCGCGACCGGAGTCACCACCGTAGCCGACTTCCGGCGAGCCGACATCGCGCTCGGCGGCGAGGGAGCGCCACTGGTCCCTGCGTTCCACCACGCTCTCTTTGCAAGCGCCGACGCGCGCGCGGTGCTGAATCTGGGCGGAATTGCCAACCTCACTGTCCTGCCGGGCGCCGCTGCCACTGCAGTCAGCGGCTTTGACATCGGTCCGGCCAACGCGCTGATGGACGACTGGTGCGCCCTGCATAAGCAGCAGCCCTACGACGAACAGGGGCTCTGGGCCGCTACCGGCACTGTCAAGCAGGAGTTGCTGGGCGCACTGCTTGATGATCCGTACTTCTGCGAGGCGCCGCCCAAAAGCACCGGCCGCGACCGCTTCAACCTGCGCTGGGCGGAAGAACGCTACCCATCTCTGAAACGCTTGTTGGCCGAAGATGTGCAGCGGACCTTCTGCGCGTTAACGGCGGAGAGCGTAGCGCGTGCGGTCAAAGGCCAGAAGCCAACACCGAAGCGCTTGCTGGTTTGCGGAGGCGGGACGGGAAATCTGACGCTGATGCGAGATCTCAGCGAGCGGCTGGCCCCTGTAGCGGTAACGCCCACCAACGAATACGGCTTGGATGCGCGATGGGTAGAGGCCGCTGCGTTCGCGTGGCTCGCGATCCAGCGCATCCACCAATTGCCAGGCAATCTGCCGTCCGTGACCGGCGCCAGACGGACCGCTTGCCTGGGAGGGGTGTATCACCCCTAAGGTCTATACCGAGAACGAATTCCCGCAACCACAGGTGGTTGATGCGTTCGGGTTGCGAATAACGAACTGCGCCCCTTCGACGCCTTCTTTGTAGTCAATTTGGGCGCCCGACAGATACTGGATGCTCATTGAGTCCACCAGCAGCGTAACACCGTTCTTGTGGACGACGGTGTCGTCGTCTTCTACGGCCTTGTCAAACTTGAAGCCATACTGAAAACCGGAGCAGCCGCCGCCGCTGACGAACACTCGCAGTTTCTGATCGCGGTCATCCTCTTCGTCAAGCAGCTGGCGAACCTTGTCCGCCGCAGCGTCGGTAAACACCACCATTGCAGATTCGGCGGCCTCAGCAGACCCTTGTTCCATCGCGTTACTCAAGTGGCTGTAAATCCCTTCGCTTTCCTGACTTCGCTCAATTCATCGCGCACTTCTTCAGCACTCTTCTCGCGGTGAATGTGGGTGCCGGCACCACCATCCGCCGCCTCGTGCACCAACTGCCCGTTGACCAATGCACCACCCTCCATCTCGATGATGCGGTAGTACACGTTGCCAGTGACCCGCGCCTTGGCCGCAAGCATCACCTTCTCGGACGCATGGACATCGCCCACCACCGATCCGTTCAACACTATATGGGGTACGCGCACGTCACCTTCAATACACCCGCTTTCGGCAACAGACAAAGAGGCCGCCTTGTCGCTTTGCGCCACCACCCTGCCCTTGATCTTGCCATCGACATGCAAGCCACCGGAGAAATGCACATCGCCGGAGACCTCGGTCTGCCGCCCGATCAAGGTATCTACCGTCGCAGTGCTATTGCTGCCGCCCTTGCCGCTGCTATTGCTTCCAAACATCTTCATCCACCTCCTCCATTGAGTGCCCGGGCCCACTCGTAGGTTTCCTCAATCTTTGGGGCACCTTCGGCTGCCGGGACCAGGGTCACTACGATCCGCTCCGGCGCAAAGCCGCCGGGGAGCCGGAATTCACCACTCAGTTCCTCGAAGTACTTCAGAGAAAATACCAGATTACGCGGCTCGCCAACGGCCAGGTCGGCCATGGACAGGCGTTGCTCCGCAGCTCCGCTGCGCCCGATCAGGTCGATTTCGATCCGGCCTGCAACCCGACGATCGTGTCGAACCGACTGAATCAGAACCAGATCGTAGCGATAAGTCGCCGCGGTCGTGCCGGGAAGCAGCTTGAATTCATAGACACGAACGCCGGCGCGCGACTGCTCCGGGGCCACGATCCCGCGATAGAACGCCAGCTGTTCGCGCAGATCCGCCGCCTCACTCTGCAACTCGGTCAAGGAACTGCGGACGCTGTCGCTAGCCTGCGTGTCGATTTCGGTGGAGCGCTGCACATAGACCACCTGCTCCTTGAGCCTGGCAATCTCTTCGCGCGCGGCGCGCAGGTCTCGGGTCAGCGCGCGCTTTTCCTCGCGCAGCTCCTCGACCTCGAGCTTTGCGCTTTCGAAGCCCGAAACCGTCGCCGCCCGGGTGTAGGTGAACAGCGCCCAAGCCGCGATAGCCAGCAGGCAGGCGCCCCCCACCACCAGCGTGGTCTTTCGCCAAGGGCGATTTCGCGTGACGACGATGCGCGGCTGCACGGAACGCGACCCTCAGGGCGCCAGTGGCGGCGCAGAGAGCGCGATTCGCTCATCGAGCCCAAACATCAGGTTGAAGTTCTGTACCGCCTGCCCCGCAGCACCCTTGACCAGATTGTCGATGACGGACAGCACTACGACGGTCTTTTGATCGGGCGCCAGATGCACCCCGATTCTGCAAAGATTGGCCCCCCGCACCCCGCGGGTCTCCGGATGATCACCCGGTGGCACGATATCCACGAAGGGCTCTGCCGAGTATCGACGCTCAAACAGGGCCTGCAAATCCTGGGCCGCACCGGACTTCAGGCGCGCATACACGGTGGCGTGGATGCCGCGAATCGCTGGCGTAAGATGCGGCACGAAGGTCAGGCCTACGTCGGCACCCGCCACCCCTTGCAGCTCCTGGGTGATTTCGGGCCAGTGCCGATGGCCGCCAACCGCATAGGCCTTGAAGGAATCGGCCACTTCCGCGAACAGCGAACCAATCTTCGCTTCCCGCCCGGCGCCGGTAACACCCGACTTGCAGTCGGCGATCACACCATGCCGTTCGATCCGATCATCCTCCAGCAGCGGCAATAGGCCCAGCTGCACAGCCGTCGGGTAGCAGCCGGGATTGGCAACCAGCCGGGCGCTGCGAATCCGCTCGCGATGCACTTCCGGCAACCCGTAAACCGCCTCGGCCAGCGCCTCCGGTGCCTGATGGTCAACGCCGTACCAGCGCTTGAATACTGCTGCGTCCTTGAGGCGAAAGTCCGCAGACAGATCGATGACCCGGGTACCGGCCGCCATCAACGCGGGCGCCATCTGCATCGCGGTTCCATGCGGTGTGGCAAAGAACACGGCGTCGCAGTCTGCCAGCGCCGAAGGCTCTGGCGCGGAGAAGCACAAGTCCCCGCAATAGCCGCGCAGATGCGGGAAGTGTGCATCGGCTCGACGGCCGGCCTCCTGCCTGGAAGTCAGAATCACGACTTCGGCCTGATCGTGCTGCGCGAAGATGCGCAGCAACTCGGCGCCGGTGTATCCGGTGCCGCCGACTATGCCAACTTTGATCATGGGAGGAGTGCAGTGCGCTGAAAGACCATACGGCCTTATAGTTTAACGGTTCCAATCCAGCCCACTACCGATTCCGCCATGCTTTGGGTCAAAGCGCTTCACATCGTTTTCGTCATTTCCTGGCTCGCCGGCCTGCTGTATCTGCCGCGCCTGTTCGTCTACCACACCGAAGTCCAGGACAGCGCCGGCCTTGATCGGTTTTGTCTGATGGAGAAGCGGCTGTACGGCCTCACGACCATTGCCATGGTCGGCACCTGGGTATTCGGCGTCTGGACCCTGCTCTATACGCCGGGGTTCATGGCAATGGGCTGGATGCACGCAAAGCTGGCGCTGGTGGTGGCGCTGTCCGGCTATCACGGCTGGCTGAAGGCAAAGCTGCGCGGCTTTGCGATGGGCCAGAACCGGCATAGCGCGCGGTACTTCCGTATCGCCAACGAAGTGCCCGCGCTGATCATGGTCGCCGTGGTTGTGCTGGTCGTGGTCAAGCCATTCTGAACCGGCAGCGCAAACGCCAAGGGCCCCTCACGGGGCCCTTGGCTTGTACTTAACCTGTGCCTCAGCCCGCCGAAGGCAACTCACCGGTTGCCGTCTGCACATAGTTCTGCAGCCCCATGCGCTCGATCAGACCCAACTGCTCTTCGATCCAGTCAATATGCTCTTCTTCGCTCTTCTGGATCGCCACCAGCAACTCACGTGTCACGTAATCTCGCACGGCCTCACAATGCGCAATCGCGGCCTGATACATCGGGTGCGCTTCCTTTTCACGCTTGAGGTCGCACTCAAGTACCTCCTTGACGTCTTCGCCAATGAACAGCTTGCCCAAGTCCTGGAGATTGGGTAGCCCCTCGAGAAACAGAATGCGCTCGACCAGACGATCCGCATGCTTCATCTCGTCTATGGACTCGTCGTATTCATGCTTGGCCAGACGCTTCATGCCCCAGTTCCCCAGCATGCGCGCATGCAGGAAGTACTGGTTGATGGCCGTCAGCTCGTTCTTGAGCGCCAGATTGAGATGTTCCAGAACCTTTGCATCGCCACGCATCATCGAACTCCCGATTGATTTGGCCCGAGTATAGGCACTCGATGGCGTAGCAGGCGAAACCTGTGTGGAAGCGCTATCGCTTCCGATTATCACTAATGCTGTGCAGTTGGGAGCAGGCTCAGCCCAGCGCACCGACAGAGCGGGTCGCGGACATGCCGAGCGCAAGCGCTGGCGCGGCGCCATGCTCAGCCGACAGGGCATCGGCCAACACTTCACGCGCCAGAGGCACGCATTTTCCGCAGCAGGTGCCCAGCTCAAGCTCGCGCGTCAGATCGCGCAGACTGACGACGCCCTCTTCGCGCACGGCGCGGCGAATTTGGCGGTCGGAGACAGCTTTGCAGACGCAGATGTACATGGCGCCTGCATTAGAAAGCCAATGAGAACGATTGTCAATACGGATCGGCCGGGCCCAAACGCCGCCCGCGCCCGGCCGGTGTCCTACCCGGCAGTCCGCGATCAGGCGGCAATCGCCTGGTGCTTGCTCGGCTCTCGTGGCTCCACCCCCAGCAGGGGTGCCAGCTCGTTCAGCGCGCGCCGGTAGACTTCCCGCTTGAAATCGACCACCTCGGTCAGGGGATGCCAGTAATCGACCCACCGCCAGCCGTCGAATTCCGGCTTCGGTGTGGCATCGAAGCGAACAGCGCTCTCGGCCGCTGTCAGGCGCAACGCAAACCACTTCTGCTTCTGCCCGACACAGACACGGCCGCGCGCACGTCGCATGAAGCGCTCGGGAAGACGGTAGCGCAACCAGCCAGTGGTCACGCCGAGCATCTGCACGTCGCCGCGACCAAGCCCCAGCTCTTCCATCAGTTCGCGGTATAGGGCCGCCTCCGGTGGCTCGCCACGCTGGATGCCCCCCTGCGGGAACTGCCAAGCCTCCTGCCGTATGCGCTTGGCCCACAGCAAACGCCCCTCCGAACTGCTGAGGACAATGCCAACATTTGGGCGAAACCCATCAAGATCAATCACTTGCAAGGCATTCCAGCAAGGTTTAGCGAGGATTGTTTCACAACGCCAGCGGCCTCGGCAATGCGAGCTTGCTATCCTGCGACGCCCACTGGAGCCCTTACTCGATGCGGTTAGCGGTTTTTGATCTCGACAACACCCTGTTGGCCGGCGACAGCGATCATCTCTGGGGGCAATGGCTGGTCCGGCACGGCGTCGTCGATGCCGCTGACTACGCGCGAGAGAATGACCGCTTTTATCGCGAGTACCAGGCCGGCACCCTCGATATCCACGCCTATGCCGCCTTCAGCCTGCGCCCGCTGGTTGAGCATCCGCTTGAGCGGATGCTGACGCTGCGCGCGCGCTTCGTCAGCGATCAGATCGAACCGTTGGTGGCCCGCCAGGCAGAGACGCTGCTACAGAAGCACAGAGACCTGGGCGATCAGATCCTGATCACCACCGCCACCAGCCGCTTCGTGACCGAGCCGATCGCGGCGCTGTTGGGGGTCGAGCATCTGATCGCCACCGACCCCGAGCTGGCGGGCAGCCGGTATACCGGCCGCATCGCCGGCGTCCCCAACTTCCAGGCTGGCAAGGTGGAACGACTGCGGGCCTGGTTGGCCACACAACCGCAGGTCTGCACTCACATGAGCTGCTACAGCGACTCGCACAACGATATCCCGCTGCTGGAGATGGGGGACCGCGCGATCGCAGTCGACCCCGACCCCCAGCTGCTGGCTACGGCGACGGCACGCGGCTGGCCGGTGATCTCACTGCGCTGAGGCGCGCTAGCTCAGCGCCAAACCGGAAAATTCGCCGTGCAGATGGCCGTTGCTGGCCAGCACTGTTCTCGTATCCAGCCCCGGTGCGCGCCCTGCCAGATCGGTGAATCGGCCACCGGCTTCTCTCACGATCACGGCCAGTGCGGCAATGTCGAGTATGTTCACGTCCGACTCCACGACCGCGTCGATCTTGCCGGCCGCCAGATAGTGGTAGTGCAGGAAGTCTCCATAACCGCGTATCCGGTGCAGCTGCGGAATCAACCGCCCCAGCTCGGCCCAATTCGGCGACTGCGCCAGCCTCGATAGATTGCCGGTGGACAGCGTTGCCTTGGACAGTTCGGTCGTCGTCGAAACCGCCAGGCGCTCGAAGTCGGCCAAGGGAGTAGCCAACAGCCCGCGCCACGCCCCGCGCCCCGCTTGTGCCCACAGCAGTTCGCCCAAGCCTTCATTCCAGCAGGGTGCGCATGACACGCCGAGCACCAGCTCACCGCGATGCATCAGCGCGATCTGTACCGAGAAGATCGGGTAGCCGCGAACGAACGCCTTGGTGCCGTCAATCGGATCGACCAGCCATAGGTACTCGGCGTCGGCGTGCGCCTTGCCGGTCTCCTCGCCATAGAAACCATGTGCCGGAAAGCGGGCGGCCAGTAAAGACTTGATCGCGCGCTCGGCGGCGATATCCACTTCGGTCACCGGTGAAGCATCGGCCTTGTAGTCAACCTGAAAGCTGCCGCGATACGCGGCGCGAATGATCTCGCTGGCGGCGCGGGCCGCATCGAGCGCGGCGCTGAGAAACTCACTGGACATGCTCTACCCCGAAATGACGAGCGCGGATTCTACCTTCTGCTTTAGAATCCTTGACGCAGGTGCCCGCGGCGCTGTCGCGCCAGAGGTGAAACGGGAAGTCCGTGCAAGACGGACGCTGCCCCCGCAACGGTAAGCAGGAAAGCATCGGCGACACCGCCACTGAAGCCCTGGCTTCGGGAAGGCCGCCGATTGGTGTGGTGCCTCTTGGGCGCCGCACCCCCTGCAAGCCCGGAGACCGGCCTGCATGGACGCCAGCGCATATACGCCGGTCATTGTGATGCTTTGCGGCTGCGGGGACGCACGCCGCGGGAGACTTGAGATGAAAACCCTGCTGCTGTTGGGCGCCTTGACGGTGCCCGTTATCGCCTTTGCTCAACCCACCCCGGATCCTGCAGAACTGGAGCCGATGGTGGTCACCGCCACCGGCCACCCCACCGCTGCGGCCGACACGCTGGCGCCCCTGCTGGTCCTGACACGCGCGGAGATCGAGCGATCCCAGGCCAGCGATCTTGCCGAATTGCTGCGGTTCTTCGCCGGCGTCGAGCTTGGGCGCAATGGCGGCACCGGCTCCACCACCTCCGTATTCATACGCGGGGGAGAGTCCAACCATACGCTGATCCTGATCGATGGCGTGCGAGTCAACCCTGCATCGTCCGGCGGTGCCGCCCTGCAGAACATCGCCCCCGCAATGATCGAGCGCATCGAGGTGGTCAAGGGCCCTCGGGCTAGCCTGTACGGCTCGGATGCGATCGGCGGCGTCATCAACGTCATCACCCGGAATAGCGCCGACGGCGGTTCGGCGGAAGCCCAACTCCGCGGCGGCAGTTACAACACCTGGGACGGCAGCCTGCGTGGCAGCTACGCCGGCCCGCGCGGCAGCATCTCCGTGCAAGCGCAACAGCTGCAAACCGACGGCTACGCCGCGCTGGTGGACTACGGCAAGCGCGCTGGGTACGACCGCACGAGCCTCAATCTCGACGGTCGACTGGACGTTGGTGCGGCCACTGTAGGCGCTCAGCTATGGGACAGTCGCGGCGAAGCCGAGTACTACGGATACGACTCCGTGAGCTTTGACCGCGTAGTCGTCGCGCAGAACTACCGCAATCAGGTCGCGGCCGTGGATGCACGCATGCCTTTCGGTCCCGGCGTAGAGGGTTCGCTACGCTGGAGCCAGATGCTGGACCAGATTGACCAGCAGCGGAACGCGGACTTCATCGAAACCGACAGGAGCGGCATTGATGGGACGCTGACCTGGCGTCACGATCTGCACCGGGTAACCGGCGGCCTTGGCTTCATCAAGGAGAAAGTTGACGCCGCGAGCTACGGCACGATGGTCGCCGAGGACCGCGACCTGCTCTCGTTAAGGTTGCAGGACGAGGTTTCATGGGGGGCGAATCAGGTCGTCGCCGGCGTCACGTGGACCGACTACGATTTTTTCGGCGCGCGCTGGGACGGCAGCCTTGATTACGGGTACGCGATCAGCAGCAACACACGCATCGTCGCCTCCGCAGGCACCGGCTTCCGCGCGCCAGATGCGACTGATCGCTACGGCTTCGGGGGGAACCCCGATCTGGAACCCGAGGCCGCAAAGAACTATGAGCTTGGCTGGCAACAGCGTCTCGGCAAGAACCAGCGCCTCGACCTGAGGATCTTCCAGAGTGATGTCGACAATCTGATTAACGTGATTTGCGACGCAAGCTTCAACTGCACAGCCGTCAATGTCGATCGCTACCGCAACCAGGGCGCGGAACTGACCTATACGTTGCGTGACTTGGCGTGGTCCGCAACGTTGACCGGCCTCCTGCAGGATCCGGAGGACCGCAGCACGGGCCAGCAACTCCTGCGCCGCGCCAAGCGCAGTGCAGCCGTGAAACTGCAGCGCGACTTCGGGGCCTGGAACGCAGGGCTCGACCTGTTGACCAGCAGCTCCCGCCCGGACTTCGGCGGCCAGCAGCTTGGCGGCTACGCACTGGTCAACCTCCTGGGCGGCCTGCGCGTGAACGCGGATATCGATCTGCGCCTGCGCGTCGAGAACCTGCTCGACAAGGACTATCAGACCGCGGGCGGCTATCGCCAGCAGGGCGCATCGCTATACGCCAGCATCAGCTATCGGCTGTAGGCTTGCGCCACCCGGTATGCGGCGGCACAGTGCCGCCGCATACCCCATCTCGAAGACCACACATGGGCCACCGCCTCAGCAAGATCACTACACGCACCGGCGACGCCGGCACCTCAGGGCTCGCCACAGGAGAGCGCCTGCCCAAGACGGATATCCGTTTTGAGGCGATGGGCAATCTGGATGAGCTCAACAGCCAGATCGGGATGCTGCTGACCACCGATATCCCCGCCGCGTTCGCTACCGCACTGGCCAGCGTGCAACACCGTCTGTTCGACATCGGCGGCGAGATCGCGTTGCCCTCGCATCCGGTCATCGGCGAAACACAGGTGCTGGAACTGGACCAATGGCTGGAAGACTTCAACGCTGAGCTGCCGCCATTGAAGGAGTTCGTTCTGCCTGGCGGCGGCCCGGCAGCGGCGCAGGCCCATCTGGCCCGAGCCATCGCGCGCCGTGCCGAACGCAGTCTCTGGTGTGTGCACGAGACCTCGCCAACCAATGACTGGTCGCTGCGCTATCTGAATCGATTGTCGGATCTGTTGTTCGTCATCGCACGCACACTCGCACGTCTGCACGGCGGAGAGGTCACCTGGCGGCGCGACTAGCGCGCCTCAGCTGCCATCTGCGCGCGCACTCGATCCAGCCCCACGCACAGCTCTGCCACCCCATCGAGCACTGCCGGGGACTGTCGAGTCAAGGTATCCGCGCTCACGGCCACCCGGTAGCGCGACGCACGCAGTTCGGAGAAACGTGCCCAATAAGCATCCAGAGCGGCCGGATTTTCGTCGGTTGTGGTTACGACGACCTCGGGGCGAGCAGCAATTACCGCCTCCGCGCTGACAGCGCCAGAAAGCATCGGCAGATCGGCAAACACGTTATCGGCCCCGCACAGGTTCATTGCCTCGTGAATCGGGCTGCGGCGGCTCACGGTATACGCGGGTGCGGTTTCTATCTGGAAGAATCCCCGCAAGCGGGGTCGTCCGCGATACTGCGTGCGTAGCACGGCGAGGCGGGCACGATAGGCAGCCGCTGCCGTCGCGGCCTCGGCCTCCATCCCCAGGCCGGCTCCGACGCGCTCCAAAGCACCGCCGATGTCGTCCAACCCGCGGACCGCCAAGGTCTCGACCGGCAGCCCCAGTTCCCGCAAGCGCTCGATCGTTGCCATCGGCGTGCCGCCATCCCAGGCCAGCACCCAGTCGGGTCGCAGCGATAGCACGGTCTCGAAACTGACGGAAAACGCACTGCCAATCTTCGGCTTCGAAGCGGCCTCCGGCGGAACTCGGGTGTACTCGGCGACACCCACCAGACGTGCACACCCCCCTACCGCGCAGACCAACTCCGCCAGATGAGGTGCGAGCGCCACGACACGCTCAGCGGATCGCCCCTCGATGGGCATCATCCATATGCCCACCAGCAGCGTCGCGGCGGTGGTCACCGACCCACGCAACATCAGAACATGCTGCCGGTTGCGAAGAAGGCGAAGAACCCGAGCAGGATCAGCAGCGCACGCCATTGCATGCGCAGCACCTCCTCAAGCGCCGCGGAAAGACTCGCGGGTACGATCTCGCCCCCATTTTCCGCCTCGCTGCGCAGCGAGGCGGACGATACCTCGGCCAATATCGCCCAGGACTGGTTTCGCCAACCATGTCGCGGCTCGCCAGCCACATCCCGCCAAGCCTGCAGCGCGTCGTCCAGACTGCCGGCCAGGCCAAACAAGGCGGCGCTGATGCGCGCTGGAATCCACGCCGCCACCGCGTGTAGCCACTCGGCAACGACGTAGGCGGACGAACCGGCCGCCGCCTCCGCGAGCCAGCGCGGCAGACGGCTGATCAGCCGATAGGCCACTGCGCCCGCCGGGCCCAGCGCAAAGAACCACAGCAGCACACCGAACAGCTTCTCGTGCGACTGAATGAACAGCGCGCCAAGCAGCGAGCGGTGCGTTTCACCGGGGCTGGGGCCACGCTGCAATGCGCGCGCCAGCTGTGTGGCCCGCCCGTGATCCCCCGCTTCACGCGCCTTGATCAGCTCGTGCACGTCTTCTGCCAGATCGCGCGGCCCCAGGCACAGCAGCAGTACGGCGGCGGAGGCGCACAACTCGACGATAGGATTCTCCAGCTCGCCGCGCGCCCACCAGACTACGGCAGTTGGAATCGCCACCACCAGCAGTGGCAGCGCGGCCGAGCGCTGCAGAAAGATCGGCAACAGACGCGACAGCCCGCGCATGACGCCAAGAAACAGCACCGGCCGCCCCCAGCCCGGAAGGTGGCCGAGCACGCGTTCCAGGCCTAGAGCGATCAGGACACCGATGAGGTTCATGGTCTTACTCTACCGCTTTGCGAAAGCGCGCCCAGTCAAAGTGCGGCCCGGGATCGGTCTTGCGGCCGGGCGCGATATCGCTGTGCCCGACGATGCGCTGCGCCGACATGCGGGGGTACGCTTTGAGGAGCGCACGGCTGACCAAAGCAAGGCTGCGGTACTGGCGCTCCGTGAACGGGCGGGTGTCGCAGCCTTCCAACTCGATGCCGATGGAGAAGTCGTTGCAGCGCTCGCGGCCATCATACCGGGACACCCCTGCGTGCCAGGCCCTGCGGCCGAAGGGAACGTACTGCACAACCCCACCGCCACGGCGAATCAGGAGGTGGGCGGAAACGCGCAGATCCTTGATCACTTCAAAGTACGGGTGCGCCGCGACCTCAAGCCGGTTGGTGAACAGCTGATCGATCCAGGGTCCGCCAAATCGGGCGGGCGGCAACGAGATCGCGTGTATCACCAGCAGGCTGATGTCATCGGCTGCAGGACGATCATCGCAGTTGGGGGACTCGAGATAACGCACCCCCCGCAGACGCCCGTCACCGCCGACCTGATGCCCGGCCGCTGTCTTGCGGGAACCTTTGCCTTGAATGCGCATCTGTTCAATGATCGACACTTCGGCCAGCTCTATTCCAATTTCGAGGGGACCCATGAAGCTACTCGCACTCACCGCTGCAGCCGTCGCCTTCACGTTTGGCGCGCAAGCGGCGGCACCCGCATTCCCGGATGCCCACATCCCTTATCAACGCCACGTACTCGACAACGGCCTGACGCTCATTATCCACGAGGATCACAAGGCACCGGTGGTAGCGGTCAACATCTGGTACCACGTCGGCAGCAAGGACGAGCGCCCGGGCCGCACCGGCTTTGCGCACCTGTTCGAGCACCTGATGTTCAACGGCTCCGAGCACTATAACGACGACTTCTTCAGGCCCCTGGAGCCCGCCGGCGCCACCAAGCTCAACGGCACAACATGGTACGACCGCACCAATTACTTCGAGAACGTACCCACCAGCGCCTTGGACATGACGCTGTGGCTGGAATCCGACCGCATGGGCCATCTGCTGGGCGCCATCGATCAGGGCAAACTCGATGAGCAACGCGAAGTGGTACTCAATGAGAAGCGCCAAGGCGAGAACCAGCCCTACGGCAAGGTCTGGGAGCTGATCGCCAAGTCAACCTACCCGGCCGGACACCCCTATTCCTGGACGACGATCGGCTCCTATGAGGATCTGAATGCCGCCTCGCTGGACGACGTCAAGCAATGGTTCAGGGACCACTATGGCGCCGCCAACGCGGTGCTGGTGATCGCTGGCGACGTCGATGCGGCTGCGGTCAAGGCCAAGGTCGAGCATTACTTCGGCGACATCGCGCCGGGCCCGACCCGCAGCCGCCACGGGGCCTGGGTCGCCAAGATGAGCGGCGAGAAGCGGGCCACCCTGCAGGATCGCGTGCCACAGCCCCGTTTGTACAAGGTCTGGAACGTGCCCGGATTCTGCGAAACCGACGCCAACCTGCTGGCGCTGGTCTCTGCGGTTCTGGGTGACGGCAAGAACAGCCGCCTCTACAAGCGCCTGGTCTATCAGGACCAGATTGCCACTGACGTCGATGTTGGCCTCGGGCCGTTCGAGATCGGCTCGCAGCTGATGATCGAGGCCACCGCCAAGTCCGGTGGCGATCTGCGTGCGCTGGAGCGGGCAATCGACGAGGAGCTCGCGCGCTTCCTGCGGGATGGCCCCACAGCCGAGGAGCTCGCACGCGTCAAGACGGCCGTAGCGGCCGCGGCAATCCGCGGCCTGGAACGTATAGACGGATTCGGCGGCAAGTCTGCACAGCTGGCGCAGTACCAGGTGTACTGCGGCACGCCGGAGCGCTACAGCGAAGAGTTGAAGGAAGTTCAGCATGCGACACCGAAGCAACTGAGCAGCGTCGCCCAACGCTGGCTCAGCGACGGCAGCTTTGTGCTGGACGTTGAACCGTTCCCGGAACACGCTGTGGCCCAGACCGGCGCCGACCGCTCGAAGATGCCGGAGCTTGGCACGCCCCCAGCCCTGAAGCTGCCGCCCCTGCAGCGCGCGACGCTGAGCAATGGGCTCAAGGTCGTGCTCGCGGAGCGCCATGAGGTTCCTTTGGTACAACTGAACCTGATCGCCGATGCCGGCTACGCGGCCGACGCCGGCATCAAGGCTGGCACGGCGCGACTGACGCTGGACATGCTCGACGAAGGGGCCGGCAAGTACGATGCGCTCGCAATCGCTGCGCGCGAGGATGCGCTGGGGGCGCAGCTGTCCGCCAGCTCTAACCTCGACAGCTCGGTCGTCAGCCTCAATGCGCTGAAGGCACAACTCGATCCCAGCCTGTCCCTGTTTGCCGATGTGCTGCTGCGGCCTAACTTTCCGCAGAAGGAGCTGGATCGCCTCAAGCAGCTTCAGCTCGCGGCCATCCAGCAGGAGAAGGCACAGCCGATGGGAATGGCACAGCGCTTGTACACGCGGTTGCTCTACGGCGAAGGCCACGCCTACGCCAATCCCCGCAGCGGCACCGGATACGAAGACAGCGTGCGCAGCATCACCGCGGAGGATCTGCGCAGCTTCTACAGCCGCTGGCTGCGTCCGGACAACGCGACGCTGCTGGTGGTCGGAGATACCACGCTCGCCGAACTGCAGCCCCTGCTTGAGAAACACCTGGGCAGCTGGCAGGCCAGCGAGACGCCGCGTCCGAGCAAGAAACTCGGCACGGTGGCGCTGCCGCAGCAGCCACGGTTTGTTCTGCTGAACAAGACCGGCGCCGAGCAGACCCTGATCTTTGCCAGCCATCTGGCCCCGCCGCGCAACGACCCGGACGATCTCGCGATGCAGCTTGCCAGCACTGCGCTCGGCGGCAATTTCGTATCACGGCTCAACATGAACCTGCGTGAGCAGAAGCGTTGGAGCTACGGCGCACGCACCGGCATCTCCGGTGCCCAGGCACAGCGCCCGTTCTACGCCTATGCGCCGGTGCAGACCGACAAGACCGTCGAGTCGCTGCGTGAGGTACGCCGAGAATTGGAGGAGATCACCGGCAAGCGCGCGCTGACCGCAGACGAAGTCGCCTTCGCACGAGACAGCCTGGTGCGCTCCTTGCCCGGAGAAAACGAGACGGCGGCGGAAGTAGCTGGAAGCTACACCACGGTGCTGACGTACGGCCTGCCGGACTCGTACTGGAACGACTATGTAAGCGCGGTCGAACGCCTGGACACCACCAGCGTCAACGCCGCCGCGCGGCGTCTGGTACATCCGCAGGCGCTGACCTGGATCGTGGTCGGCGACCTCGCTCGCATCGAGCAGCCCATCCGTGATCTGGGCTGGGCGCAGGTCGAGGTGCTGGACGCCGACGGCAACAAGCTGCGTTAGCGACGGCGAATCAAGCAGCAACAAAAAGGCCGCCGCAGCTAAAGCTGCGGCGGCCTTTTCACGTGTGTGGCCCGCGATAAGGTCGCGCTACTCCATCTCGCCCAGCGGCCGTTCAAAGGTATAGCGCGCGGGCTGCACGATGAACTTCTGCGCCTGCTCCCTGGGTGGCTCGCCCTGCAGTAGCGCAAACGGCAGGCTTACGACAAACAAGCCGATCCCGCCGACGGTCGCAACCAGACCCAGAGGACGCACTACGGCCAGATCAAAAGCCATGGCCGCAGCCGACGGCGAATCATCGACACCGTGCCGAAAGTCCTGCGCCTGGGCCGCGCCGACGCCAAAGGCCATCACGGCTGCAGCGATCATCGTTCCGAGCTTGTTCATGCCGAATTCCCCAAAGCGTTTTCTAAGCGTGGACAGCAGCTTAGGCACGGTATTCAAGGCTGTCAATGAAGTGAGGCGGGGGCGCCGCCGGGCTTACACTGCGCACATGCAACCGATTTACCAAGCCGCAGATCCGCTGGAGGCCGAAATCCTGCGCGGTTACCTGCACACGCACGGCATCGAGATCGACATCCTCGGTGCGGGACTGTGGGCGGCGCGTGGTGAACTCCAGGTGGACGCCTACCCGCGTCTGATCCTGAGGGATGAGCGCGACCGCCCGCGGGCGATGCAACTGCTGAGCGTCTACGAGCGCCGCCGACCTGCCGGCACAGCAGAGTGGCGCTGCAGCTGCGGTGAATCGTCGCCAACGAATTTTGAAAGCTGCTGGGCCTGCGCTGCCGACCGGCCGGCGACTTGAAGCGGCGTGGCTACTCGCTCTCCGCCTTGGCAGGACGCGTAGCCAATGCGCGTACCGCCTGGATGGGGCTCATCCGCCCGTCCAGCACGGCGGTCACCGCCTCCGTGATCGGCATTTCCACCCCATGCTTGCGCGCCAGCCGCTGCACTTCCGGCGCCGCCTTCACCCCCTCAACAACCTGACGGATCTCGGCAATCGCCTCGGGCACGGACTTGTTCTGTGCCAGCAGCAGACCCATGCGTCGATTCCGCGACTGGTTGTCGGTACAGGTGAGCACCAGGTCGCCCATGCCCGACAAGCCCATCAGGGTCTCTGCCTTGGCGCCGAGCGCCTCCGCCAGGCGCATGATCTCGGCCAAGCCACGGGTAATCAGCGCCGCACGCGTGTTGGCGCCCAGGCCCAAGCCGTCGGCAATACCGACGCCAATCGCCATCACGTTCTTGGCGGCGCCGCCGATCTCGACGCCGGGCAGATCATCCGACCAGTAGGCGCGAAAGCCGTCGCCATGCAGACGCCGAACAATCTTCTCGGCGAAATCTGCGTCCCGCGAGGCAATCGTCACCGCCGTCGGCAAGCCCAGACCCAGCTCCTTGGCGAAGGTCGGTCCGGAGATCACTGCCAGCGGATACCTGTTGCCAAGCACATCCTCGATGACTTCGTGGACCAGCCGACCGCTCAGCGGCTCAAGGCCCTTGCAGGCGCAGACGATCCCCTGGCCCGCCCGCAGCAGCGGCTGGACCGCCTCCAGCGTCGAACGCAGGGCGTGGCTCGGCGTGGCGATCAGCAAATCCTCGGCGGCCGTGACCGCCGCCGCAAGATCGGAAGTGGCGATCAGCCCAGCCGGGAAATGACACTGCGGCAGATATTGAGCGTTCTCGCGGGCTTCCTGCATCTGCGCCAGCTTCTCGGTGTCGCGCCCCCATAGCGCGGTGGCAGCGCCACGTCGGGCCAGTTGTATGGCCAAGGCGGTACCGAACGAACCGGCCCCCAGCACCGCTACGGCTTGCGCTTCCATCGCAACTCCCCGGTTGTATCAGCGGACGGTGGTGCAGACTCCGACGACAAGCACCGCGCAACCTTCAATGGGTAGCAGTGGCGCTCGCTTTCGACTGTTCGCGCTGCCGGCTGAGATGCTCGAGGTACAGCGCCTCGAAGTTGATCGGCTGCAGCAGCAGCTGCGGGAAGCCGGCACTCTGCACCAGATCCGCAACGGTCTCGCGCGCGAACGGAAAGATCAGCCCCGGGCAGTAGCCGCCCAGCACGGCACGCCTTTCATCCTCGCTCGGAAACCCGCGAACAACGAAGATACCCGCCTGTTTGGCCTCGACCAGGAAAGCGACATCGTCGTCCAGTTTGGCAGTGACCGTCACCATCAGCAGCACCTGGAATACATCACCGTCAAGCGGCTTCAGCTCCGTGTTGACTTGCACATCCAGTTGCGGCTGCCACTTGCGTGAGAAAACCTGCGGCGCCAGCGGCACCTCAAGCGAGGCATCCTTGACGTAGATCTTCTGCAATACGACCTGGCGCCCGGCGGGCGAGTCGGCGCTGCCGGAAGCGGCCGGATTGGGATTCTGTTCGCTCATGTTTCTAGTCTTGGAGTAGAGGGTCGAGTTTACCCGCGCGATCCAGGGCTCGCAGATCGTCACAGCCGCCGACATGGGTCTCGCCGATGAATATCTGGGGCACCGTGCGGCGCCCGGTGATGCGCATCATCTCTTCGCGGCAAGTCGAGTCTTCGTCAACCCGGATCTCCTCGACGGCGATGCCGCGCCCCTGCAGCAATCGCTTGGCCATGACGCAGTACGGACAGAACCGCGTCGTGTACATGCGCACCCGTTTCATTTTGTCGTAACCGGCAGGTTGGCGGTCAGCCAGGCATTGATGCCGCCCCGCAACGGATAGACCTCGGCGTATCCGTGCTTCTTCAGCTTCTCGGCAGCGGCGCTGCTGCTGCCCCCCAGCGCGCAGTACACCAGTATCGGCCGCGACTTGTCCTTGCCGATCGCGCCAAGCTGCTCATCAAGCTTGGGCAGCGGCACATTCTGCGCATGCAGCAAATGACCTCGCTTGAAATCAGCCAGCGAACGTACATCCAGAACAATCGGATCACGGTCGTTGATCAGGCGCACGGCCTCCGGCGCATTGAGGCGCTTGCCGCCGGTCACGGCGCCGTGCACCTCGTTGGCCACGAGCAGAGCTAAAACGACGCCCAGCGCGATAAACAAGCCGGGGTGATTGCTGAAAAAGTCTAGAAGCTGGGCCATGGGCGGGCTGAGTGGCGGGCCGCTGGGCGGCCATTACTTTGGAACTGGGGTGGCTAACCGCTAGGATTATCGCATGTTCCGCCGCCCCTACCTGCTGTTTGTCGGCTTGCTCGTGCTCGCAGGGCACCCCTTACCGCCCGCCAGCGCCGCCACAGCCGAGGAGTTGGA
>JBFJJW010000023.1:0-21319 GCA_041612095.1 Solimonas sp.
GCCGTCGGCACCGAAGCGCCGGTCGCGGTCGTGGCCCCCGCCGCGCCGGCGGAAGCCGTCGAAGCCGCCGAAGTGCCGGCCGATGCAGCGTCTGATGACGAGCGCGGGAGCGATGATGCCGACACGTCATTGCCGAGCGAGGATACGGCCGCCTACGAGGCCGCAGAGGAACCGATCGCGGCAATGGACGAAACCGATGCGCGTTCCGAGCCTGAGAGCGCCGTCGCACCGACACCCGCGCCGGCCCCTGCGCCAGCCGTTGCTGCCGCACCCAAGCCAGCGCCGGCAGTCGCGAGCAAACCCGCCGCCAAGCCGGCGCCCAAGGCCCCGGCCATCGCCGGTGGCGGCACCTCAGCGCCGCGCCTGGGCAGCAATTCCAATGCCCCAGCTCCCACCTGGTGGGGGCAGTCCGCTCCAGGCGAACTGGGCCTGGTCTATGCCGGATCGGCCGCCTATGAGCGCGCCATCGTGCTGATGTTCGATGGCGACTTCAGTAGCGCCGCCAATGCCGGCAAGCGCATCCGTGTCAGCAATGCTGCGGGCAAGACCGTTTCCGGCAGCTGGTCGGTCAGCGAGAAGAATCCGCGCATGCTGCTGTTCAAGGTTGATAACCCGGGCACCTACACGGTAAGCCTCAACAGTGAGTTGAGTGATCGCGGCGGCCGCAAGCTGGGCCGCAATCAGCAAGGCCCCGTCACTGTTCAATAGGCGGACCGCTTCCATGGCAACCCAACTGTTTGACCTGACCGGGCGGATCGCACTGGTAACCGGCGCTTCGCGTGGCATCGGCGAGGCGACCGCGCGATTGCTGGCTGAGCAAGGTGCGCATGTGGTGCTGTCTTCGCGCAAGGCCGAAGATCTCGAAAAAGTGCGGGCCAGCATACTGGCCAGCGGCGGCCAGGCCACGGTCATGGCGGCGCACGCCGGCAACAGCAGCGACATCCAGCGGCTGATCGCCGACATCGATCAGCAGTTCGGCCGTCTCGACATTCTGGTCAACAACGCGGCGACCAACCCCTACTTCGGCCACATCTCCGAAACCGACATGGGCATGGTGGACAAGACCTTGCAGGTCAACGTCCGCGGTTATTTCGAACTGTCTGCGCTGGCCAGCAAGCTGATGAAGAAGAACGGGCGCGGCGCCATCGTCAACATCGCCAGCATCAACGGCGTGCGGCCCGGCTGGTACCAGGGCATCTACTCCATTACCAAGGGCGCCGTCATCAACATGACCCAGTCCTTTGCCAAGGAGTGCGCGCAATGGGGGATCCGCGTCAATGCGGTACTGCCCGGCCTGACGGATACCAAGTTCGCGTCCGCGTTGACCAAGAACGAAGAGATGCTGAAGACCTTCATGCCGCACATTCCCTTGGCAAGGGTCGCGCAGCCGGAGGAGATTGCACCGGCTGTGCTCTACCTCGTCGCCGACGCGTCCAGCTACGTCACCGGCACCACACTCGCCGTAGACGGCGGCTTTCTGTCCTGAAGTGCCGGCGGCGCCGGTGGTCCGGCGCCGCCGTACGTACTACTCGTAGCGCAGTGCCTCGATCGGATCCAGCTGCGCGGCGCGGCGGGCCGGATACAAGCCAAAGACCACGCCCACGGCGGCACTGACGGCCACCGCATACAGGACCACGTCGAGGCGAATCAGCAGCGGCCACGAAAAGCTGGCGCTCAAGCGCTCCGCTATGCCGATGCCAAGCACGACACCGACCACGCCGCCCACCAGCGCCAGTACCAGCGCCTCGATCAGGAACTGCCAGAGAATATCTGCGGGGCGCGCGCCTACCGCCATGCGTAGGCCGATCTCGCGGGTACGCTCGGTCACTGACACCAGCATGATGTTCATCACGCCGATCCCGCCCACCAGCAGAGACACGGCAGCGATGGCGGCGAGCAAGGTAGTCAGGGTTTGCGTGCTGGCCTGGCGCGCACTGGCCAGTTCCTCGAGATTGCGCACCGAGAAATCATCCTCGCGTCCCTCGCGTATCCGGTGGCGATCCCGCAGCAACGCGGTGATGTCGCGCTCGGTCCTCTGAGTCGATACGCCCGGCATTGCGCCTACGTAGATCGTGCCTGCAATGAACGCCTTGAGTCCGCCTTCCAGACGATCGGCAAATACGCGCACCGGCACCAGCACCGTGTCGTCGTAGTCCTCACCGAAGGCCGATTGCCCTTTGCTGGCCAGCACACCGATCACCTCGAACGGCACATTGCGAATACGGATGGACTGACCGATCGGGTCCACGTATGGCCCGTAGAGTTTGTCGACCACCGTCTGCCCCAGCAGCGCCACCTTGGCGCCCGCGTCCTGATCCGCATCCGGCAGGCCGTGCCCGCGGGCGATCGACCAGTTGCGGATATGCAGATAGTCAGCCGTCACGCCGGCTATGCGTGTGGTCCAGTTCTGCTCGTCCGAAATGACCGAGGCACTGGTCCGCAGCTCCGGTGCCGCATAGCGTACGGACGGCAACTCGGTCTGTATCGCCCTCAGATCGTCCCAACTCAGGGTTGGCTGACTGCCGGCACCTCCGCGCGCGCCCCCAAAGCCGCTGGAGCCGGAGCGCACGACCAGCAGATTGGTGCCCATCGCGCTGAACGTCTGCTCCACCTGCGCCTTGGCGCCCTCGCCTATCGAGACCATCGCGATCACGGCGGCTACGCCAATGATGATGCCCAGAGCCGTCAGCAGCGATCTGAGCCGATTCCGCGCCAGCGCCAGCAGGGCGGTACGCAACAATGCCCACAGATTCATGAGACCGCTCCGGGCACAGCCAGCAGCGGCTGCCGGCGCTCGTCGGCGATCACGCGGCCGTCACGCATGACGATGCTGCGCGCGGCGTATGCGGCAATATCCGCCTCATGGGTCACCAGCATCACGGTCATACCGGTGCGCCCCAGGCTCTGCAGCAAGGCCATGACCTCGATGCTGGTCGCAGTATCGAGATTGCCGGTGGGCTCATCCGCCAGAATCAATTTCGGGGAGTTGACCAGGGCTCGCGCAATCGCCACCCGTTGCTGCTGTCCACCGGACAGCTGGCTCGGCGTATGGTCCAGACGCTGACCCAGGCCAACCTGCTCCAGCGCCCGTCGCGCGCGCCGCCGGCGCTCGGCCGCAGGAACACCGGCATACAGCAATGGCAACTCCACGTTCTCTACGGCGCGCGTGCGCGGCAGCAGATTGAAGCTCTGAAAGACAAACCCGAGGGTGCGGTTGCGCACGCTGGCAAGCTGCTCGCGTGTGAGCTGAGCGACATCAGTGCCATCAAGGTGATAGCGCCCACTGTCGGGGCGATCCAGGCATCCGAGCACGTTCATCAGCGTCGACTTTCCTGAGCCTGAGGCGCCCATCACCGCGACGAACTCGCCGGCCTCGACCGCCAGACTCACACCCGCCAGCGCGTGCACATCGGCATCACCCATGCGATAGGTGCGCGTAAGGTCCTGCAGTTCGAGCAAGGCCATCAGAACATGCGGCCGCGCGGAGCCGATGGCACGGAATCGGCATCGGCGTTGCTGACCAGATCGGTCACGACCTGATCGCCCACATGTAAGGAACCACTGACGATCTCGGTTTTGGATCCGTCGCTGATCCCGGTCACGACCTCCACGGCTTCGAGACTGCCGCCGCGCAGCACCCAGATGAGCCGACTGGTGCGGTCCCGGCGCTCGCTACCGTCGCGACCATTGCCGCGGGCGGCAGGCGCTGCGGCTGTGACGGAACCGTCTGCCGCGGTCGCCGGCGGGCGAAAGCGCAGGGCCGCATTCGGCACGCGCAGCACGTTGTCGCGCTGCGCGTGGATGAAGCTGACGTTGGCCGTCATTCCAGGCTTCAATTTCAGATCCGGATTCTCGACATTGATGACGGCGTCATAGGTCACGACGTTCTGCACCACGGTGGCGACATCACGCACCTGGCGGACCGTGCCTCTGAAGCGTTCCCCCGGATAGGCGTCGACCGTGAAGCTGGTCGGCATGCCGGCCTTGATGCGGCCTACGTCGGACTCCGACACGCTGGTATTGACCTGCATCTGGCGCAGGTCCTGGGCGATCGTGAACAGCACCGGCGCCTGCAAGGAAGCAGCCACAGTCTGGCCGACGTCGACGCTGCGCGAGATGATGACGCCGTCGGTCGGCGAGACGATGCGGGTATAGGCCAGATTGGTTTCGGCGCGCGTCAGTGCCGCGCGGGCCTGTGTCACCCCCGCCCGCGCCGACAGCACCCCGGCCTCGGCGGCCTCCGCAGTTGCGGCTGCGGTCTCTGCCTCGCCTTTCGACAGCAGGCCGGTAGCGGCCAGCTCCCTGGCACGATCCGCTTGCCGGCGCGCATCACGCGCCTGCACCTGGGCGCGCACGAGTTCGGCCTGCGCGGCCTGCAGATTGGCCAGCGACTGTTGCGACTCGGCCTCAAACAGGCGCGGATCGATCGTGGCAATCAGCTGGCCCTTGCTGACCTGGGTATTGAAGTCCGCAAACAGCTCCTGCACGCGGCCGCTGACCTGGCTGCCCACCTCGACAGTAACCAGCGCCGACAAGGTCCCGGTAGCGGTTACGCGGGCGCTGAGGTCACCGCGATCGACTTCAGCGGTCAGATACTCCGGCGCGGCGGCGGTTCCGCTCCCCAGGCGCCAAACCACGATCGCAACCACGACCGCCCCGGCGACCAGCCATACCCAGGGACGTTGCAACAGGACTTCAGGTTTCATTGGAGAGGCCGTTCTTGTTCTTGCACCAGTAGTGCTCCTGGCGCGGAAGGGTTGACAGCCGCGCTCGGTACCGCGCCACGGCACGCGGGACCTTGGACCTCAGGGCTCGCGCCGCGTTCGCCCGGCTCGCTCTGCAAGATGCACATCGGTACACTCGCGCCCCCATGCTCATCGGCCTCAAGAACGTCAGCCTCAGCGTCGGCAGCACCCAGCTGCTGGATCAGGTGCAGTTCGCGCTCGAAAGCCGCGAGCGCGTGTGCCTGATGGGCCGCAACGGCACGGGAAAGTCGACGCTGTTCAGGGTGCTGACCGGGCAGCAGGCAACCGATGGCGGCGAAGTGGTACGCACCAACGACATTCGCATCGGCTGCATGAACCAGGAGGTTCCGGCCAATCAGGCAGGCGACGTCTACGATGTGGTGTCGCAGGGCCTGGGCGAGATCGGCGCCCTGGTCGCGCGCTTCCACCACCTGGCAGCCCACGCTACCAATGATCTGACGGAGCTGGGCAAGGTTCAGGCGCGCATCGACGCGCTGGATGGCTGGGTACTGGAAAGCCGCATCCAATCGATCATCTCCCGACTCAAGCTGCCGGAGACAGCGCCGTTCTCGAGCCTGTCCGGGGGCCTGAAGCGCCGCGTGCTGCTTGGACAGGCTCTGGTCGCCGATCCCGATGTGCTGCTACTCGACGAGCCCACCAACCATCTCGATATTCCCAGCATCGCACTGCTGGAAGAGGTCCTGCTGCAATACCAGGGCGCGTTGCTGTTCATCAGCCATGATCGCGCCTTCGTGCGGCGACTGGCCACACGCGTCTGTGATCTGGATCGCGGCAAGCTCAGTTCCTGGGCCGGTGGCTACGACGCCTGGGTCACCGGCAAGGCCGAGGCACTGCATGCCGAAGAACGCCAGAACGCCCTGTTCGACAAGAAGCTGGCCGAAGAAGAGGCCTGGATCCGCAAAGGGGTTGAAGCACGCCGTACGCGCAGCGCGGGCCGCGTCAAGGCGCTGCTGGCGCTGCGCGAGACCTTCCGCAACCGCCGCGACCGCGAGGGCGAGGCCAAGGTCGTGGCCCAGGAGGCCGAGCGCTCCGGCAAGCTGGTCGTGGAGGTCAATGGCGTAACCCAGCGGTACGGCGAGCAGACTGTCATCCGCAATTTCTCGGCGCTGATCCAGCGCGGAGAGAAGATCGGCCTGATCGGCGAGAACGGCGCCGGCAAGACCACGCTATTGCAGATCATGCTCGGCCGCCTAGCGCCCGATGCGGGCGATGTGCGCCTGGGCACCAAGCTGGAGCTGGGCTACTTCGACCAGATGCGCTCGCTGGTCGAAGAACAGACTTCGGTCGAAGCGATAGGCGGCGGCAAGGAGTTCGTCGAGATCAATGGCGTACGCAAGCACGTCATCACCTACTTGCAGGATTTTCTGTTCACGCCGGACCGTGCGCGCGTACCGGTGCGCGTGCTGTCGGGCGGCGAGCGCGCGCGTCTGCTGCTGGCGCGGATGTTTTCACGACCGTCCAATGTGCTGGTGCTCGACGAGCCGACCAATGATCTTGATCTGGAGACACTGGATCTGCTCGAGGAGCAGCTGATCGAGTATCCGGGGACCGTGCTGCTGGTCAGCCATGACCGCGAGTTCCTGGATAACGTCGTTACCCGCAGCCTGGTGTTCGAAGGCGACGGCCGGATTGGCGACTATGTCGGTGGCTACGCGGACTGGCTGCGCCAGCGTGCGCTGCCGATCAACGCGCCACCTGCGCGGGCACCACAGATCAAGGCCGCGGCCGCGCCGGCGGCACTGGCGCCCACAGCCTCACGTCTGAACACCAAGGACCGCCGCGAACTCGATAGTCTTCCGGGCCGCATCGAGAAGCTGGAGGCCGAGCGCAATCGCCTGATCGCGCGCATGGGCGCTGAAGACTTCTACCAGCAAACACGCGAGGAACAGATGGCGGTCGAGCAACGCCTGGCCGCGATCGACAAGGACTTGAGCGCCGCTTACGCGCGCTGGGAAGCGCTCGAGGCCCTGCGCTGAGGCCACTCGGCAGCGTCGGCACGGGGCCGATCGCTGCCGACTCAAGGCCTCAGCTCATCGACTTACGCGTCGCCCAGATCACCAGTCTCTGGTAGCTGCTCGGCAACAGGCGCACCATCAGATCCAGCGCCACCGCGTCGGGGCCCACCAGCACGCGCCGCTGGTTCTTTTCTACCGCCCGAATGATGATGCGGGCTGCCTTGTTGGCCGTGGTGATGAAGTTCTTCTCGAACTTCGCGGTGGCCTCCTTCTGATCCAAGCCCAGACTGGCGATGCTGCTATCCAGGCGCGCCGCCTTGGCGATGTTGGTCTTGATGCCGCCCGGATGGACGCTGGTGGCACTGACGCCGCAGTTCTCCATGTCCAGCTCCTGGCGCAGCGATTCGGTGAAGCCGCGGACCGCAAACTTTGCGGCGTTGTAGGCGCTCTGTGAGGGAATGCCGACCAGCCCGAAGACGCTGGAGGTATTGATGATGTGGCCCTCGCCCGCCTTCTTCAAATGCGGCAGGAACGCCTTCGTCCCATACACCACTCCCCAGAAGTTGATGTTCATCAACCACTCGAAGTCCTCATAGCGCATGCCGTCTATCGTGGCGCCGAGGGCGACACCGGCATTGTTGAACACAAGGTTCACCTTGCCGTGATCAGCTGCAACGCGATCAGCCCAGCCGTAGACTGCCTCGCGGTTGGCCACATCCACGCGCTGATGCGTCACCTTGACGCCGCTATTGCTGACCAGGCGCGCAGTTTCCTCAAGCCCCGCCTCGTTGACGTCTGACAGCGCCAGATGACAGCCGCGCTGTGCCAGCTCGACGGCCAGCTCGCGGCCCATGCCCGAACCCGCTCCGGTAATGGCCGCGACCTTGTTGTTGAAGTCTTTCATGTGTTCAGTACTCGTTATCGGCATCAAAATGGGGATCGGTCGCCCAGCAAGGGTTCACGCAGCACGGTCAACATCGGCCCGCTCTGCAGCGGGCAGAGCTTGCGCAGTGTGCTCAGCGGGACCCTCGCTGGCGATGGTTCAGTTCTATGCGGCCTGCGCTGCGATCTGCGCCGCGGACTCGCAGGTGTAGCTGTCAATATCGAAGCGTGCCACCTGCTGACGGAAACGGAAGGTGAAGCCCGGCCACAGCGTCGTGTTCCTGCCGTTCTCGTTGAGATACCAGCTCTTGCAGCCACCCGAGGACCAGATCGAGCGTTCAAGCCGCTGCTGTATCGCCTGGTTGTAACGCGCCTGACGCTCGGGCCTGACGTCTACCGCCGCCAGCCGGCGTGCGCGCATCTGCCGGATCGCATCCAGCACATAGGCCACCTGCGATTCGATCATGTACACCATCGAGCTGTGGCCCAGGCCCGTGTTCGGCCCCACGATCATGAACAGATTGGGGAACCCGGCCACGGTACTGCCCTTGTAGGCCTCGGCGCCGTCCTTCCAGGTGTCGAGTATGTCCACGCCATCGCGCCCGAAAATCGCGCCGCGCGGCATCGGCTCCTGCGCCTTGAAACCAGTTCCGTAGATGATGCAGTCGACTGGACGCTCTACGCCGTCAACGGTGACAACGCTGTGCGCCCGAACTTCGCGGATGCCCGTGGTAATGACATCCACATTGGGCTGAGTCAGCGCCGGATAGTAATCGTCCGAGATCAGTACGCGCTTGCAGCCAAAGGTGAAATCGGGCGTGACCTTGGCGCGCAGTACCGGATCCTTGATCGCGGCCTTGATGTGGTGCCGCGCCGCGCGCTCGGCCAGCGCCATGATCCTGGGGTTGATGACGAAGGCCAGCACACGGCTTTCCAGCATCCAGTAGCGCAATGCCCTGAAGGCGCGCTGCAGCAGCGGAAAGCGGCGATAGAGCCCACGTTCGCCCTCGCCGATGGCACGATCCGGCTTCGGCATGATCCAGGGCGGCGTGCGCTGATACAGATCCAACTGCGCCGCCCGCTGCTGAATCTGCGGCACAAACTGGATGGCAGAGGCCCCCGTACCGATCACCGCAACCCGCTTCCCGCTGAGGTCATAGTCGTGATCCCACTGCGCCGAGTGGAAGGCCTTGCCAGCGAAGCTTTCGATGCCGGGCAACTGCGGGTAAGCCGGCGTGGACAGGCCGCCCATGCCGGAGACCAGCACGCGCGCGGTGTAGCTGCGGCCGTCGCGGGTCGTCACCGACCAGAGCTTGCGGGCATCGTCATAGCGCGCCTGCACCACCTCGGCACCAAAGCGGATATGAGGCAGCAGCGCGTACTTGCTCGCCACGCCCTCCAGATAGGCCTTGATCTCGGGCTGCCGGGCGAACATCCGCGTCCAGTTCGGGTTCTGTTCGAATGAGAACGAATACAGGTGCGACTGCACGTCGCAGGCGCAGCCCGGATACGTGTTGTCACGCCAGGTGCCGCCAACGGAATCGGCGCGTTCCAGTATCGTGAAGGTGTCAATGCCAGCCTTCTTGAGCGCGATGCCCATGCCGAGACCGGCAAAGCCGGTGCCGATGATCAGCACCGGGAAATCAACCGCATCTACCGCTGCCCCTGCCTTGCCTGCGTCGAACGCCATGACTGCTCCTCGTTGTTGACAACCATCATTGTCACTTTACTTCTGACAATATCACGTGTCAACATTCCCCATGGCCTCGCGATCTACTGCTGTCAGAACCCGCAAATTCAAAGGCTTGGACGCGTCCCAGCGCCAGGCCGAGCGCCGCACGCGCCTGGTGGCTGCCGGACTGCAGACCTTTGGTCACCAGGGTTTTCAGGTCAGTACGGTCAAGGATGTGTGTCAGCAAGCCCGGCTGACCGAGCGCTACTTCTATGAGTCGTTCGGCAATCGCGAGGACTTGTTCGCAGCGGTCTATCAACACTGCGTCGATCAGCTGCGCGCGAGCCTGGTCGCGGCGCTGGCATCCGTACCCAAGGACCCGCACGCCATGGTGCAGGCCGCGCTGCGGACGCTGTATCGCGAGCTGCGGGAGGACCCGCGCATGGCGCGGATACTGTTCATCGACGTGCTCTCGGCCCATGGCGACATGGACAAGCACTCGTTGAACGCAATGATGGGCTTCTCGGATTTGCTGGAAAGCTATCTGGCGGTGCTGACGCCGCAGCTGACGAAGGCGGAAGTCAACGCCAGCCTGATCTCCACCGGCTTGGTGGGTGCCGTCGTATTGCTGGTCATGCGCTGGGCCGTGACCGGATTCAAGGAATCGATCGACGACATGGTGCGCAACACCGCCGTGCTGTTCGAGGCGATGGCGGCGCATGTCGAGCGCTGCTGTCCGCCCGCGGCCGGCGCAATCCCCTCTCGTTAGCTCGTCAGGAACCGGCGCAGCGCGATGCGGCGCTAGGCCGAGCCGGCACCCGCCGCCGCCGGCTTGGCCGTCGCCTTGGCTGACTCGCCGTCCTCAGACGCGTCGTCCGGGTCCGCGCCCAGATCGACATCCTGAGCGGCCAGGCACAGCACGACTATCGGCAACTGCGGCAGCAGTTCGTCCACGGCACCGCCGTAGGCATGCACCAGCTTCCGGCGCCTCAGCGCAAACGGCATGAACACCAGGGAGGCGCCTTGCGAGAGCGCGACCAGTGCCGCCAAGTCCTCGACAATCAGCGGAGTGGCGCGAATCCGGGTTGTCTTCAGGTGCTCCTTGATCTGCTGCAAACGGTCGTCAGCAGATTCGCCCTTGCGCTGGGAAGCCAATACACGCACCTCTGCCCCCTCCCAGTCGGGAGCGCGCGTCATCAGATGCGTCAGCAACAGCATCAGTTCGCCGGTGCTGCTGTCTGTCCACCAGACGTCGATGCGACGCTCCTTGGTCGGCACCGCGTCGAGGGTGTCCCAGTCGCCGGCATCGGCATCGAGTACCAGCAGGTTGCAGCCCAGTCGGAACGACGTCCGCAGGTTCCCACCCAGGCGCGCCTCGGCCAGCGGGTGTGCGCCACTGTCGCTGTCCAGCCAATTGACAATCACGGTGTTGGCGCGCGTGGCGCCGATACCAGCCGACTGCACGATGACCGGCACGGCATCTTCGAGTTTCGGTGCGGCGACAATCAGCGGAAACGCGGTAGATCCCAATGCGCTCAGTTCCGCGCTCAGCGATTCCACTGCCTTCCTGCGCTCAAGCAGCACCGATGGCCCCTCGCGTTCAAGCACCCGCACCACCGATACCATGCCGGCCCCACCCTCCACCCAGGATGCAAACCGCAATATGCGCGCACGGCGCTTCGGCTGATCCGAGAACACCAGGATCTGCGGCCGCCAGTTGCGCGCGTGCTCGGTCTCCTTGGCCGCACCCAGGAGATGCTCCCGAACCTGCTGCAGGTGAAACGAACGGCGACTGTCCACCCAGCGTGCCGGCACGGCACGCAGCCGCACATACTGGTAGACGGCAAAGATCAGCGCAGCCGCCACCAGCGCGGCAGTGGGGTCTATGGCCAGCATGACCGCGATACAGGCCAGGGCACCGACCAGGCTCGCGCGCGGACTGAAGAAGCGGAAGGTCGGCCGGAAATACGGGCTGCGTGTGCTGGCCTCGTAATAGGTCGCGTAATTCAGCAGACCATACGACAGCAGAAAGCACATCGAGACAACGCCGGCAACGACATCGAGACTGCCGGAAGCAACCACCGCCATGGCAATGACGGCGGTCAGCGCCACGGCAGCGCGGGGATTGTTGGCAGGGCCCTTGCCCTCCGCAAAGCGACGCAGCACCGGCATCACCTCGTCCTGTCCCATGGCCTGAAGGATGCGGGGAGCTCCAAGGAAGGACGACAGCGCGGATGACAGGGTTGCCGCCACCACACCCGCATCAAACAGCAGCGGCATGGTCGACAGACGCTTCATCGCCAGTCCGTCCGCTGCAAGCTCGGGCGCGCTCTGCGCGCCCGCGAACAGCAGCATCGCCGCCAGATAGACCAGGAAAGACACACCAACGGCCGCAAAGGTGCCGCGCGGAATACTGCGGCTGGCATCCCGGAGATCGCCCGACATGCTGACGCCCTGGGTGAAGCCGGTGACGGCCGGAAAGAATACGGCGAATACCACCCAGAACGGCACGCCGGTTCCGTTGCCGGCGGCATTTTCCAGCAGCCGGCTGCTCTGGAACTGCGACGAGGCGCCCAAGGTGAATACGATGATGGCGGCGATCAGCAGAATCATGACCACGTACTGGAAGCGCGTTGCCCAGTCCGAACCCAGCCAGGCCAGAGCGAACAGCGCCAGCACGGCGCCACCGGCAATCAGCTGCGGCCAGGCGCCGGTCGTGTCCAGTTGCATGAATCCAGTGGCGGCCTCGGCGAAGCCGATGCAATAAAAACCAACCGCAACCGATTGCGCCAGGAACAGAACAGTCCCGATGGCACCACCGTAGCCCAGGCCCAGCGTGCGCGATATCAGGTAGTAGTCACCGCCACCCTTTACCCGCAGATTGGTGGCAATTGCGGCGACCGACAGGCTGGTCAGTATCGAGATTGCGTGTGCGGCAAACAGGATCAACAGCGCCTGGATCAGTCCCACGCTGCCGACCACATACCCCAACCTCAGAAACAGCACGATACCGAGGATGGTCAGCACACTGGGCGTGAACACCCCGCCAAAGGTGCCGAGCCCGCCACGCTGCTCCGATTTCGCTTCCTGCATAGGTATCCGTCTTCGTATTGCTGGAGACAATTGATCGGAGAGACCTCGACCCTCCTTCCGCAAGCATTGTGCGGCAACAACCGTTCAACCGCGAGACGCAAGCGAGGCAGGCATATTGACGGTTGGCCAGCGTCTGACACCCGCCACTACGCATGCGAGTAGGCCAACAGGCGCGGTTGGCGCATACTGCCGAATATTGTCTGCCTGTAACTATTGGACTGCCGATGCCGAAGTCACCTGCACGAAAGCCCGCTGCAAAGCGCGAGTACCTCAGCCGCGATCGGCGCAAGCGCAGCCTGCTAGACGCCGCTGCCGCCATCGTCGAACGTGATGGCTGGTCCGCGCTGACGATGAGCGCGCTGGCGGAAGCAGCCGGGACCAGTCGGCAGTTGATCTACCAGCACTTCAACAGCCAGGAGAAGCTGCTGGCCGGAACCGCATGGCATATCTTCAACGAAACCATGAGCGGCACGCAGGCGTCGGTAGCCGCGCATCCCACCAACCTGGCCGAGGCCGCGCTGGCCGCTGAGGCCGTAACGCTGGACCTGCCGCCGGGTCGCGCCAACGCGCTGTGGCAGCTGATTGCGGGCACCGCCTCGGCGACGCCCGAACTGGAGAAGGTTCGGCTGGGGCTGCGGGAGCTGATCACCGGCATCTGGACCCCGCTGGTGCGCAAGGAACTGGGCATGACGACGGCCGATGCCAAGGCCTATGCGTGGATGATGATCATGTCTTTCTGGGGCATGCGCCAGCTGGTGGGAGACGGCGAACTGCCGCGCACACGCGGCGTGAAACTCTTCAATCAGATGATCGAACAGGTGCGGCGACGCTGAAACCGCCGCACCTGTAATCCGGGAGCGACCGCTACTTGCGCAGCTTGCGACTGGCCAGCGTCTGCGGACGGAAATAGTTGTCTTCGAAGTTCACGCTGAAATCAGGATAGTCGTCGCCAGCGAAGCTTGCGGTAACGAAGTACCGCCCGCTCTGAAGGTCGTGGTGAACCTCGGGGCTCCCCGTAGTCACCTGAACGAACGGGAACGTCGTCAGGTGGGCTTCCTGGAACCGCCACAGCTGCTCGCGATCATCGTAGCAGTCGACCATTGCGATGCTCCAGCTGTCCTCGTCGAGGTAGAACACGCGCTTGCGGAAGCTATGCCGCACGCCCGGCTTGAGTACCGCCTCGACGACCCATACGCGGTGCAGCTCATACCGCGTGAAGTCGGGATTGACGTGGCCCTTCTTGATCAGCCGCTCGTAAGTCGCGTTCGGCGCGATGATCGCAGTGGAGTTGTAGGCGATATACATTTCCCGCTTGCCCAACAGCTTCCAGGTGTAGCGATCAAGTGCGCCGTTATACATGTCGGTCTGATCGTTGAACATCAGGCCGTCGGCAGACGCCTTGGGATTGTCATAGCCGACATTCGGGGCACGGCGCGTGCGCCCCAGTCCGGGATTGAATATCCAGGCATTGCGGCCGCCGTCGGTCTGATCGGTCGTCTCATGTACCAGCAGCAGCTGCCCGGCGATGCGTTTGGGCGACAGCACCTCCTGCAGGTAATACAGGATCAGCCCATTCTCGATCGGGCTTGGGGCCTGCGGGTCACCGTACTTCAGCTTCACGTCCTCGACGATGCGCGCGAGCTGGAAGCTGCCGTCCTGCGCAACAATCACCTCGTTGTTGAAGCGTCGCACCGCCGCACCGCGATACTTGAGCTTGTGGTTCCAGATCGCCTCGGCACCGCTTTTCGGAATCGGGAACGGCACGCCCAGACGCGCCCCGGTGACCTTGTCGGTACCCTCCAGTGAAGCCTTGACCGCGTTCTCCAGGCTAGCCGCATCCACCGCCTTTGGCAGGAACGCGGCCCTGACACCCGGATAGACCGGCATGCGGTAGTCAGGGTAGCGCGCAAACAATGCCTGGTGACCGGCACTCAGGTTCTTGGCGTGTTGCGCAAGATTGGCACGGGTGATGACAAAACTCGGCTTGTCCGCAGCCCCCATCGGACCAATGGCCCCGGTCATGGCCTGCGGCTGCTTCTCGCGCATGGCCTGCAGGTCCTGATAGGTCAGGCGCAGCTGCTCCGGACGAAAGCGCTTGACGCCATCCCAGGCCGGGATCGTACCCGCCGCATTGCCGGCCGCCTCTGCGCCGACCGGCGTCAGTGACTTGCCGAGCTGCGCCGCCTCCTGCGGGCTTACCCCCGCCTGCGCGGTCCCGAAGATCGACAGCAGTAGCGCTGCGGCTACGGCGATGTGATGACTGCTCATGCTCTCCTCCGGCGCGATGTACGGCTTGCGCCTTTATTGACGTTGTGTAAACTTTACATACTGTAAATCCGGCGTCAAGCGTGACGTCGTCAGCAAGCCAAAGACCGGCCGCCTAGGCCGGCGCGAGCGGAGGGAGAGCGAGATGAGGAGAGCGATCTGTGCGACGGCGGCGCTGCTGTTGTCGTGCCCGGCACTGGCCATTGACCTCGACTGGGGTCCGGTCAGCGGCGCCGTGAACACGCGTGTGTCGTTTGGCGCGGCCATGCGCGTTCAGGCGCGCGACGAACGGCTGATCGCCAAGCTCGCGATAGCGGGGCAGAACGATCTCTGCGTACCGGACGACTGCCAGTCCCAGCGCGGCGATCCCGAACCCAATCAACGCCTGGTCAATGCGCGCGGCGCGTTTTCCGGCGTCAACGAAGACAATGGCAACCTCAACTACGATCGCGGCGATCCCACCGCCGCCATTTTCCAGATACGACCGCGCCTGGAGCTGACCTGGAACGACTGGCAGTTTCAGGCGTCGGGGCTGTTCTTCCACGACCTGATCAACAGCGGCTTTCAGGACACCCACGCCGACACCCGCTTTCAACCCCGCCGCACGCCCCGACGCGGCGAGATCGAGGCCTTGTACGCCTCGGGCTACCGCGTCGGCAACCTGTTCGTTGCGCGCAGTTTCCAGATTGCCGGCGAGGAACTGCTGATCAAGGTCGGCAATCAGGTGCTGAACTGGGGCGAGGCCAACCTGGTGCAGTTCAACTCGCTTTCGGAGTTCAGCCCGCTGGATGCGCCGGTACTGGGCATGCCGGGTTCGGAACCCAGTCAGCTGCAGCTTGCGGTACCGCTGGCAGTTGCAAGCCTGACACTGACTGACAGTACCGCGATCGAAGCGGTCTACCAGCTGCAGTGGCGCGGGGCGAAGCTGCCGGCCAGCGGCAGTCTGCTGTCCTTCAACGACGTCGCCGGCGGCGGCAACTACGCCATGCTTGGCCTCGGCAACTACAACGAGGATCCGGATCGGCAGTTCACGCCCGCCGGGCTCGCGGCAACGATCTCGCAGTCCACCCGCACCGCCTATGTGCCCGGCGTCGGCTTTGGTGCCCCGCGCGACAGCGGCCAGTACGGCGCGAGGCTGAATTATCTTGCGGACTGGCTGAACAATGGCACCGAACTCACCCTGCACTACCTGCGCTACCACAGCCGGTTGCCGATCCTGAGCGGGTACGCTGCACAGAGCAGCTGCACCCGCGACGCCGCCGCACCGGGCTTTGCTGGCGCGTTCATCGCCTGCCAGGGATTCAACGCCGCATTCAACCCGATCGGTCGCGAGCCCCTGCCCGTCGACACCGTCGTGCCGTTTCTGGACTACCCGGAAGACATCGACATGTACGGCATCAGCTTCAACACCAATGTCGGAGACTGGGCACTCTCGGGAGAGATCGCATATCGCCCGAACCAGCCATTGCAGGTCCTGCAGTCGGATGTCCTGTTTGCGTTGCTGGGGCCGGCATTTCCGGCTCAGGACGTCCCGATCGGCGCAGGTTCGCTGACCGACCCGGCGTTGCTCGCCAATCTGCCCACGCAGCTGCAGCAGCCGCTGCAGGATCTGGCTGCACAGTTGCCCGCCGGGGTGCAGTTCACGCTACCGGGAGAGAACAGCGCCGTACCGGACTTCGTGACGCGGTATCGCGACCAGACCGTCAATGCCGGTGAGTATGTGCCGGGCTACGAGCGCCAGCAGGTTTCGCAAGTGACGATGACCGGCCTGCGCACGTTCTCGGACAACCCGTTTGGCGCGTCCCAGATTCTGTTCGTGTTCGAAGTGGCGGCGATGAAGGTACTGGACATGCCCTCGCGCGCCGAACTGTATTTCGAAGGCGCCGGCGACCGCACCCACCCCTCACCGGGCGCAGACGGCACCGGCAGCGCGGACGGGCAGCCGGACTCGCGCCGGATCAATCCCACGCAGATGCGCTCAGGCTTTGGCGACGATCTGTCCTATGGCTACCGCAGCCTGGTGCGCATGACCTACAACGACTTGCCGGGCGGCGTCACGCTGTATCCGACGTTTCTCTGGCTGCATGACCTGCACGGCATATCGCCCGCGCCCATCTTCAACTTTGTGGAAGGCCGCAAGGTCATGCTGGCCAATCTGACGGCTGAATTTGAAACCGACTGGAGCCTGGGCGTGACCTACCAGGTGTTCTCCGGCGGCGGCACCCATCACCGGCTCAGCGATCGCGACAACGTATCCGCGTACGTGGCCTACATCTTCTAGCGATCCGCCGCCCGGCGCCGCTCAACGATCGCGCAAGCGACTGAGGCAGCCTGTCTGCTCCAAAATGGGCTGCAGCCGGGCCTGGTCTTCCGCATCCAGCGCCGACCAGCGCTGGCACAGCTCGGCGTAGCACTTGCCCTGATAGGCAAACGGCGCCTGCCGGTAGTGCTGGCCCCGGATGTCCAGCTCCACCCGGGAACTGCCGGCGGCCAGCGCCCGAGCATTGGCCTGCAGGAACGGCAGGTATTCGGCGCCCACCATCTCCAGCAGCGCGGCTCGAACCGGCTCCGCCGCATCCGCCCGCCATTGACCTTCGAGACCGCTGGCGTCATCGAGCGCGGTCACCCACCCCTCGACCGCTGGAGCCTGCTGCCGGCAGACACGCTGCGGCCACGGATCGGTCACCAGCTGGGCGAGCTGCCCGTACAGCGCGAAATCAGCCAATGACGGTCGGCTACCGAACAGGTGGCGGCTGGCACTGACATAGGGCCCCAGGATCTGCAGCAGTCGTTGATAGCTGCCCTCGATCAGCGCCGCATTCTCCGGCGTGCAGCCGACGATTGCCCGCCGCTGACGTTGCCGGTCGTGAAACATCCTCGCCGCCTGCGCGTGCGCCTTGTCGTCCAGCGCCGGCAGCATGTCGTAAACGATCCAGTGCGAGGCCCAGCTGGCGGTTTCATCCTCGTGCCAGCGGTAATGGAACATGAGCTTGGTCAACCATTCGTCGGCAAAATCCTCCAACAGATGGCAGATGAACGCATCGGCTGCATCCGGCGGAATGATGGACCGCTGATCGGGGTGGCGCTGCTCCAGAAGATAGGCCAGCGGCGTCGAATCGACCCGATACTCAGCGCTGTCCGGCAAGCGCAGGATCGGGATCAGCCTGGGCTTTACCTGGGCCAGTTCGGCTACGGTATCTGCTGTCCCGACGGTCCAGACGTGCGGCAGGCGCCGGTAGCGCAGGATTGCGCGCAGCTTGCGTGAGTACGGAGATGGGTTGCCACCAAAGAGGTGGTAGCTGGCGTTGCTCATCGTGCGCGATCCCAGGGGGTGCCGGTAAAGTAGAAACGCATGCGCTGCATCAGGCTCAATGCTCCGGCCGGATGGGCAATGGCGTCGTCGATGACCGCCACCTGCGGCGCAGGACTGGCTGCGCGCAGGGCCTCGCAGATTCCGAAACCTTGCAGGCGGGCGTCGACCGCAAGCCGGGCAGCGGCCGGCAGTTCTGCGTAGGCACGGATCAGGGTATTGAGGCAGCGCGCCCGGTAGTGGATCGCCGGCAGCCCGGGGTAGCGAATACCCGCATAGTGGCCCGTGTACCGGGCTGAACCCGCCGCCACCGCCGCCGCGTTATCGCGCAGGTAGGGCAGATAGGCGTTGCCGAGGTCGGCGAACAGATCGTTCCAGCCCGCGCCGGAAAAGTCATCGAGCGGCGTATCGCCCCATTCTTCGGTGGCACTGTTCCACAGCCGTGCCACCCAGGCCCAGACCCGCGGCGCGTGTGCCGCCATGACAGCGGCGGGCCGAGGATCCTGCGCGTAGTGACGAAACATCGGGCCGAACCAGGCGATGTCCACCAGGCTGGGCCGGTCGCCCAGCAAATAGCGACGACCCTGCAGCAACTGCTCCAGCCAGCCCAGCGCGCGCGGGTACTGCTGCGAGATCGCGTCGAAGTTCTCGGCGGTGACGCCGTCGCCGCGCAGGTAGATGCGCTGCTGACGGCGTCGAAAATACAGCGCCATTGCCCACGCCGGATGTGGTGTGCCTTTCGACAGTTCGGCCCCGAGGCGTGAGCCGACATAGCGCGCATTGTCGGCCCAGGCCCAGCGCCAGAACATCGCCGGCCGCCACTGCCACTCGTCGCAGTAGTCCTCGATCAGACTCGACAGGAATGCGCGATAGGGGTCGGCAGGCAGCAAGGGGCGCTGCGGATGCTCCGCGTCCAGCCAGCGCAATAGCGGCGTCGTATCACTCAGCCACAAGCCGTCCTCGCGCCGCAGCGCCGGCACCTTCATCCAGCCGGTGTGGGGCAGCACCTCATCCAGCAGTATCGACGGCGTGATCGGGACACGCGCGTAGGCAATGCGCTTGGCGCGCAGTGCCGCCTCCAGCTTGCCGCTGAAGTACGAGACGTCGGACAGATACATCCTGTACGGCGGCATAGCCGGGGACCTAGCGTTCCACCGCTACATGCAGGCCGACTCGGCGCAGGCGCGGCTTGATCTGCAGCTGCTTCGCCTCCGAACCTCCCTGCTCCATCAGCCAGGTGTCGACCGCCGCACGGCCGGCTGCATCGAGGCCGCGATGGCTGTCGAGCACGCGCTGCACCATCCACAGGCTATAGGGCATCGCAGCGCGACGGAAGCGACCGCCCCCCATCGGAAAATCAATCATGCCCAGGGCCCGCGGCAACCGCGATCGCTCGGCCGGCAGCGTCGCCACGGCCTTGCTGACCTCGTCGCCAATGGCGGCCACCATCGGCACGAATTCCTTGAAGATGGAGCTGAACACCGGCCCCAGAGTTGCCGGCACCGCGTCATTCTCCAGCAGCGCGCCGCTCGAAGGGGCGGCGGCATTCATGCGCACCACCCACTCAGAGAGTCGTGGCCGGGGATCAAGGAGTTCTCGCTTGGGCCAGGGGTCACGGCCCAGGTGGCCGTACATCGGCCCCAGCAGCGCGAAGTCGGCGATCGTGGGACGCTCCCCCAGCAGATAGCTGTGCACCGAAAAGTGCCGCTCCAGTGCGTCGAGCATGCTGACCGTCCAGGCCTCCATCATCGCGTACTGCGCAGGCACCACCCCCACCGAGGGCAGATAGCCGCGCAGCTTGCCGGCGACATACGCCGCCAGGCGCCTCTTCGCAAAGCTGGGGAAGCCGGGCAGCAGCGCCGCGCCGGCATCGGCCTCGAACAGCCGGTAGTTCTCCGGAAAACTCCAGCGGTAGTGCATCGCAGTTGGAATCCACCATTCATCGGCCCAGGCTTCGATCCACTGCGCGGCAACACGCTGGCGCGGTGTGTCCGGTACCACCGGGCGCACCGGGAAGCGTTGTTCCAGCACGTCGACTATGTGGGTGGTGTCCTGCAACCACTCGCCGTCCGGTGTAACCACGACCGGCATGACCGTGGCACCGGTCATGCGCGGAATCTTCCACATCAGGTGGTAGGCGTCGACCTCGTGATCGACAAACGGGATGCCCTTGTAGCGAAGATAGGCGCGGGTCTTGCCGCTGAAGTACGAGAGGTGCCAGCCGTGCAGAACATAGGGCTTCGTCACAGTACCGCTCCACTAACGTGATGGTGTCGAACAAAAATGGGCTTCGCCCTGGCCTTGGCGATTCAGCGCTGCACCAGCGTGCGGGCCGCCGTGGCGAAACGCTCGGCGTTCTCCGGATCATCTGCGGGCTCCGGCAACTTGATCGGCACCGTGATGCCCTTCTGGCAGGCCGGGCGCGCGCGCATCGCATCCAGCCAGCGCCGCAGATGCGGCAGTTCGTCAATGCTTACGCCAGACCACTTGTAGGTCCGGACCCAGCACCAGTTGGCGATGTCGGCGATTGAATACTCGCTGCCCGCCAGCCACTCCGCTTGCGCGAGGCGCTGATCCAGCACTTCGAACAAGCGCCGACATTCGTTCTGATAGCGCGCAATGGCAACCGGAATCTTTTCCGGCAGATAGCGATGAAACACGTTGGCCTGCCCCATCATCGGCCCGATGCCCCCGACCTGGAACATCAGCCACTGTATCGCCAGCAGACGCGCGGTCCGGTCCTGCGGCAGCAGTCGACCGGCCTTTTCGGCGAGGTACAGCAGAATGGCCCCGGACTCGAACACCACGAGGCTGCCATCGACTCCCTTCACGTCGTGATCGACGATCACGGGAATCTTGCCGTTGGGGTTCAGCTCAAGGAAGGCCGGCTGCTTCTGATCGTTGGCAAGCAGGTTCACCAGCCTCGCCGTGTAAGGTAGCGCCAGCTCCTCCAGCGCCACCGAAATCTTCCAGCCATTGGGTGTAGGCGCCGTGAACAACTCGATTCCGCTGATACTCATGATCCCCCCGGGTTGCCGCCTTGTCCCTCAGCCGGCGGCTGCGCATAATATTTACACTATGTAAACTGATCTTCCTGAATCGGTCAAGAAGTCCTTTTGGGGCCCCGCACCATGAATCGCACCCAGCCACCGCTCGACTATCTGCCTACCGCCGGCTTCAAGCCCAGCCTCCAATCGGCAATCGCCGCGCGCATAGCCGGCTCGCGCGACCCGATTGCGCGTTTGCGTGCAGGTCACGAGCTGGTTCTGTACTACGAGGTGGGCGACGCACATTCCCAGCTCTGCGCATCACTGGCTCGCCGCATACTGCCGCGGCTAAGGGTGTCGCTGACCATACGCCTGGTCCCTGCTCCCGA
>JBFJJW010000024.1:0-21141 GCA_041612095.1 Solimonas sp.
ATGCCCCAGCGATCTGAACTCTCGGCGCAGTTCCAGCTCCTCATTTGCTACGCAGGCTTCCATCTGCGCCAGACGTCTGTCGAGCCGCTCGAAGCGCGCGCGTGCTTCGCTGCCGCTGACGGTGCTGCCGCCGCGCCTGGGGCCGCTGGAAGGCCCTGTGGCTGGGGCCTCGCGGCCCGCACGGCCATCCGGCTCGCCGTCCGCCGCGTCCATCAAGTACCACAGCAGCAGATAAACCACGCCGGCCGGGAAGAAGCCGCCGAAGATGAACGCGAGTATGAACAGCACGCGGATGAGCTTGACGCTCCATCCGGAATAATCTGCGAGGCCGGCGCAGACGCCGGCGATCCAGCCGCTTTCGGGGTAGCGGGGCATGCGTGCAAGCAGGCCATCGTTGCGTGAAGAGTCAGTGTTGGGCACGGTGTTTCTCCCTCCATCCGGGAACTTCTACATCGAGAATGCGTTCCAGTGCGTCGATGCGCTGTTCCATGCGATCCGCGATCTTGAGAATGTCGTCGCTGACGCCGCTACGGGTCTGCAAGTCATGAACGCGCTTGCGTTCTGCGTGGCGCATGATCAGCGCCGGCAGGACGACAAACAGCGAGATGATGGCGGCCAGAGGTATCAGTAGAGCAACTATTTCTTCCACTGCGCTTACTCCCGATTCTTGTCGTCTTCAGACGGGGTCACACGCGCCGTCTTGGCTCGCAATCTTGCCAGTTCTGCTTCGATGCCGTCATCCTCCAGTCGGGCAAATTCATCGCGCAGGCTGCGCGCGCCAAGGTCATAGGCGTCTACTTCAGCTTCGAGCTGGTCCGCTCTGCGCTCCGCGATATCCAGCGCGCCGCGGGTCTGTTCCAGCTTGCGATCGTCGATCTGCTGACGTGCTTTCAGGCGCGAGCTGTTGGTTTCGGTACGCAGGGTAATGGCCTTCTGTCGGCTTCTGGCTTCGCCCAGTTTGCTGCGCAGCTTGCCGATATCGTCATCCAGCTTGCGCAGCTCCTCGCCGACCTGCCTGAGTTCGCGTTGGGCGTCCTTGATGCGCTCCTGGCACCGGGCCTTGGCGGCCAGGGCGCCACGCGCCAGATCTTCACGCTGCTTGAGCACCGCCAGCTCGGCCTTGGCTTCCCAGTCGGCAGCTTCTTCAGTCTGCGTCTCGGTCAGGCGCTGCAGTTCCTTCTTGCGCGCAAGCCACTGCACGGCGGTGGAGCGCACCTCGACCAAGGTGTCCTCCATCTCCTGGACAATCAGGCGCGCCATCTTGCCGGGGTCCTCGGCCTTGTTGAGCAAGGCGCTGAGGTTGGCGTCGATGACATCGCGGGTTTTGGAAAAGATGCCCATCCGGGTAAATCCTCGCTTAGGCCACGGGGCCTTTGGTCGGCAGTGTGCTCACTGGCGGCTGGCTGTGGTGATGGCTTCGCTGCCGCTGTCAGACTGAACGTCCGGCAGCAGCGGCTTCAGGGTTTTCATGAAGCTGTCCTTGAGTTCGTCCTTGATGGTTTCCAGCGCAGCGTTGCCCTGGTTGGCTATCGCGCGACCTACGCCGGTGGCGACGCGGACTCCGAGATTGTCGGCGGCGGCAGCAGGCAGGCTGCAGGCGAGCAAGGTGGCGACGGTGATGCTGGAGATCAGATGGCGGGTGGTGCGGTTCATGGTGGCCTCCTTGGCCGGCGTGGCGATGCGGTTATTAACGCCAAGGACGTGCCAAGTCGGGGATCTCATGTAAGTGTTTGATAGATATGTATAAGAAGGCATTGCCGGATTGCGTCTCCGGCATCGTCTCCGCGGTTGGGGCCAAGGAGTGGCGAAAATAACCAAGTCATAGCAGAATTCCGCAATGGAGCTGCGCGCCACCCCTGATCCGATCCTCGGCCAAGCCGACAACTTCCTCGCAGTACTCGAGAAAATCTCCCGGGTGGCGCCCTTGCGCAAACCGGTGCTGATCATCGGCGAACGCGGCGCCGGCAAGGAGCTGATTGCGGCACGCGTGCACTATCTGTCCGAGCGCTGGGCCCGCCCGTACGTCAAGTTCAACTGTGCGGCGCTGAACGAGGAGCTGCTGGAGTCCGAGCTGTTTGGCCACGTTGCAGGGGCCTATACCGGCGCCAACAAGGCGCGCATCGGGCGCTTTGAGCTGGCCGATGGCGGCACCCTGTTTCTCGATGAGCTGGCCTCGATGTCGCAGCGACTGCAGGAGAAGTTGCTGAGAGTGATCGAGTACGGCGAGTTCGAGCGTGTGGGCGAGAGCCGGACCATCAAGGTCAATGTGTGATTGGTCGGTGCCGCCAATGTGGACTTGCCTGCGCGCGCGCGCGCAGGCAAGTTCCGCGAGGATCTGCTCGATCGCCTGTCCTTTGATGTCATCACCGTGCCGCCCTTGCGCGAGCGCAAGGACGACATCATCCTGCTGGCGCAGAAGTTTGCTGAGAACATGGCGACTGAGCTGGATCGCGACTACTTCGCCGGGTTCTCGCCGGCGGCCGAGCGCCAGCTGCTGAACTACGCCTGGCCGGGAAACGTACGCGAGCTGCGCAACGTGGTCGAACGCGCGGTTTATCGCCTGGATCACGCACACCAGGTGGTCGAGCAGTTCGAGTTCGACCCGTTTGCGTCTCCGTACCGTCCCGCTGCCGGGCACCCGGCCGACGCCGGCGCAGAGGCCCCATCGCCTGCAACCGCGGCGACTACTGATTCCGTAGGCCCGGCCAGCCCCCGCTTGCCGCTAGACTTCGTCGCGGCCGTCTCGGAGTTTGAAACCCAGCTGCTGAATCGCGCTCTGGACGAGGCGCGTTACAACCAGAAGCGTGCCGCCGAGCTGCTGCAGCTGACCTATCACCAATTTCGCGGTCACCTGCGCAAATACGATCTGCTCAACAAGTCGAGCGAGAGCTAGTCGGATTCAATCTCCTGCGGCCTGCGATCGCGATGCGTCTGCTGCATTCGATTGAGCAGTTTTGCCCGCTGCCCCGGCGATCCGGTGCCGCGGCACAGCAACTGATAGAGCGCCGGCACCACGAACAGCGTCAGCAGCGTGGAGAAGCCGACGCCGAAAAAGATCACCAGCCCCAGTACCCGTCGTGCCTCGCTGCTGGCCCCGGCCGCGAGCATCAGCGGGATGACGCCGGCGCAGGTCGCGATCGAGGTCATCAGAATCGGCCGCAGGCGCACCTGCGCGGCCTCGAGCAAGGCCTCGGTAAATGCCAGACCCGCATCCCGACGCTGATTGGCGAACTCGACGATCAGGATCCCGTTCTTTGCGGCAAGGCCAATCAGCATGACGATGCCAATCTGGCTGTAGATGTTCAGCGTGTTGCCTGAAAGCCACAGTGCCAGCAGCGCGCCAAACAAGGCCAACGGCACCGTGGTCATGATCACCAACGGGTGCAACCAGTTCTCAAACTGCGCGGCCAGCACCAGAAACACGACGGCCAGCGCCAATGCAAACGTCAAGTACAGCGCCGCCGACGCCTGCTTGAGCTCCTGTGACTCGCCCTTGTAGGAAAGTCTTGCGGTAGCGGGCAGTTCTTCACGCGCAATGGATTCCAGATAGCTCAGGGCTTCGCCTAGCGGATAGCCTCCCGCCAGGCTGGCAGACAGCGTAATGGCCCGCATCCGGTCGTAGCGGTTGTAGGTCGCGGCTCCCGCCGTCTCGCGCATGCTGATTACGTTGGCGAGTGGAATCAGCTGACCCGTCGAATCCGACCGCACGTTGATATCGGCGACATCGGCGACGCTGGCGCGCTCGGAACGTTCGGCCTGCAGGATGACGTCATATTCCTCGCCGCGATCGACGTAGGTCGTGACCCGTCGTCCGCTCATCAAGGTTTCCAGCGTGCGGCCTATGGTCTGCATCGGAATTCCGAGGTCGCCGGCGCGGTCGCTGTCAACCGCAATCTCGACGGTGGGTTTGGTTTCCTTGTAATCGGAGTCCAGCCGCAGCAGGCGCGGATTCTCGCGCTGTATTCGCGCCATCAGCCGATCACGCCAGCGCGCCAGCTCCTCGTAGGTGCCGCCGCCGATCACCAGCTGCACCGGCTGGCCAAAGCCGCCACCAAAGCTGCCGCGCGGATTGGCTACCGCGCGGACGGCGGTGATCTGGCCGAGGTAGGTATTGAAATCCGCCGCCACATCCGCCGTACTGCGCTCTCGTGCGTTCCAGTCCACCAGTGACGCGACCATCGTCGCGGTATTGACGTCGTCGCCACCACCGAAGCCGGGCTGGCGCACGATCAGGCGATCGATTTCCCCTTGACCCAGCTGTTCAACCAACGAGGCTTCAATCTGGCTGACGTAGCGACGCGTGTACTCGAAACTGGCGCCTTCTGGGCCTGTCAGCTGTACCGAGAACTGGCCACGGTCTTCGGCGGGCGTCACTTCTGACGGCAGCTGTCGGACCAGCAGATAGCAGCCCATCAACAGCACCAGGATGGCGCCGACAGCGACATGGCTGCGCGCCAGCAGCGCGGCGAGCAGGCGTCGGTAGCCATCGGAAAGGCGTTCCAGCCACAAGGAAAATCGCTCGATCAGACCCGGCGCTTCGCTGTGGTCGTGAGGTTTCAGTAGCAGGCCTGCCATGACCGGGGACAGGGTAAGTGCCACGAGGCTGGAGCAGGCCACTGCGGCGGCAAGTGCCAGCGCAAACTCACGGAACAGGCGCCCGACATTGCCGCCGAGCAACGCGATCGGGGTGAACACTGCGATCAGCACGGCGGTCGTCGCGATCACCGCGAATCCGACCTCGCGGGTGCCGCGATAGGCCGCCAGCAGCGGAGGTTCGCCCAGTTCTATGCGGCGGTGGATGTTTTCGACCACGACGATGGCATCGTCCACGACCAGACCGATCGCCAGCACCAGCGCCAGCAGCGTCAGGATGTTGATCGAGAACCCCAGCGCCGACAGAAAGATGAACGAGGCAAGCAGCGAGATCGGTACCGTCACTGCCGGGATCAGCGTCGTCCGCAGGTTGCCGAGGAATACAAAGATCACGGCGATGACGATCAGGCCGGCTTCCGCCAGCGTCTTCAGCACGGCTCGCAGCGAGGCATCAATGAACAGCGAGAAGTCCGAGTTGACGCGAATCTGCATGCCCTCGGGCAGGTCGTCAGCCACGATCGCCATCTGTTGCTTGACCGCGCGCGCGACGGTCAGCGTGTTGGCCTTGGATTGCTTGACCACGCCCATGCCGACGGCGGGCACGCCGTTGGCGCGGAAGTCGCTGCGCTCGTCCTCCGCTGCGACCTCGACCCGGGCAACATCACCCAGCCGGATCGCATATCCGTCGGAGGTTTGTGCCACCACCATCCGGCTGAACTCGTCCGCGCTGCGGAACAGCCGCGCCGTCCTCAAGGTGAACTCCCGATCCACCGATTCGATGCGCCCGGCCGGCAGTTCCACGTTCTGCGTGCGCAACGCCTCTTCGATATCAGCGACGGTCAGATTGCGTGCGGTCAGCTGCGTGCGGTCCAGCCAGACACGCATCGCCGGCGTACGGTCGCCTCCGACAAAGATTCTCGATACGCCGTCGATGGACGCAAAGCGATCACTGAGATAGCGGTTGGCATAGTCCGACAGCTCCAGCGGCGTCATCCGGTCGCTGGAGAGCACCATCCACAGGATCGGACTGGCGTCGGCGTCGGCCTTGGTGACTTCTGGCGGCTCGGCTTCCTCCGGCAGGTTGTTGAGTACGCGGGAAACGCGGTCACGGACATCGTTGGCCGCGGCATCGATGTCACGGGCGAGATTGAATTCGATGGTTACGCGCGAGTCGCCGTCCCGCGATGAAGAGGTGATCGATTTGATGCCTTCGATACCGGCGATCTGGTCCTCGATGATCTGCGTGATCTGGGTCTCGATGACGGCAGCCGAGGCACCGGCGTAGTTGGTGCGAACTGAGACGATCGGCGGGTCGATGTCCGGGTATTCGCGCACGGTGATCGATAGCAGCGCCACCACGCCAAAGACCACGAGCAGCAGATTGATGACAGTCGCCAGTACCGGGCGCTTTACGGAAGTGTCGGATAACCACACGGGTTGGGCTTGCCTATCTCAGCGGGTGGAACAGTATTACGAGACTGTCGCTGCGCAGGGCCACGGCCGCGGCAGCGGTAGAGGGGTCGTCTGGGGTGCCTTCACGTTCCATACGGCCCCGGTCAAATTGTTGCACAGCAGCAAATCGCGTAAGATTCGCGCCGGTCGCACCGAAGGTTTCGGCCAGGACCCGCTGGCTTGAGCCCGGCACGCGTCCCAACGGTCCGGCAGCTTAACCCACCCGCGTGCAGACGCAGACCCCGCCGTCGCTTTTCCAGCCGCGTATTGCTGCCTCGCGTTCGCGCGCGTCGCGCCGGTGCCGTCAGGAATCCCGCCATCGAATCGATCGTGCCCGAGTCATGGGCGCTACTTTACCCATGGAACGCCGCAATTGATGAATACCTTTCGCCAGGACTGGCTCTCCAACGTCCGCAACGATCTGCTGGCCGGCCTGGTGGTGGCGCTGGCCCTGATTCCGGAGGCGATCGCCTTTTCCATCATTGCCGGTGTGGATCCAAAGGTCGGTCTTTATGCCTCCTTCTGCATCGCAACCGTGATTGCCTTTGCTGGTGGGCGGCCGGGCATGATCTCCGCGGCAACCGGTGCCATGGCGCTGGTGATGGTGACGCTGGTCCGGGACCACGGCCTGCAGTATCTGCTGGCCGCGACGCTGCTGACCGGCGTACTGCAGATCGTCGCCGGCTGGTTGCGCCTGGGGGCCTTGATGCGCTTTGTCTCGCGTTCCGTGATCACCGGCTTCGTGAACGCCCTGGCCATACTGATCTTCATGGCGCAGTTGCCGGAGCTGACTGACGTGGGCTGGCCGGTGTACGCGATGGTGGCTGCCGGCCTGGCCATCATCTACCTGTTTCCGTACCTGACACGCTCAGTGCCATCGCCGCTGGTGGCGATCGTCGTGCTGACGGTGGTGGCGATGATGCTCGGGCTCGATATTCGGACGGTGGGTGATATGGGTCAGTTGCCCGACAGCCTGCCGATCTTCCTGCTGCCGCAGGTGCCGCTGAATCTGGAGACGCTGTCCATCATCTTCCCGGTATCGGCCACGCTGGCGGTGGTCGGCTTGCTGGAGTCGATGATGACGGCCTCGATCGTCGATGACCTCACCGACTCGCCCAGCAACAAGAACCGAGAGGCCGTTGGGCAGGGCCTTGCCAACATTGCCTCCGGATTCCTGGGGGGCATGGCAGGTTGCGCGATGATCGGCCAGTCGGTCATCAACGTGAAGTCCGGCGGGCGCGGGCGACTGTCGACGCTGTCGGCCGGCGTGTTTCTTCTGCTGTTGCTGGTGCTGGTGGGGGACTGGGTCGCGCGCATCCCGATGGCGGCGCTGGTTGCCGTCATGATCATGGTCTCGATCGGGACCTTTAACTGGGCCTCGATCCGTGATCTGCGGGCGCATCCCAAGAGCTCCAGCGCGGTCATGCTGGCCACGGTGGTGGTGGTCGTGGCCACCCACGATCTGGCGCGTGGCGTGCTGGTGGGCGTGCTTCTTTCCGGTTTCTTCTTTGCGCACAAGGTCGGTCTGGTGTTGTACGTCGGATCCAGCTCCGAGGACGAAGGGCGCGAGCGCTCCTATCGTGTCATCGGCCAGGTTTTCTTCGCTTCGGCCGAGCGCTTCGTCGCAGCCTTCGATTTCAAGGAAGTCATCGAGCGCGTACGTATCGACGTCAGTCGAGCCCATTTCTGGGATATCACCGCAATCAGCGCACTCGACAAGGTGGTTGTGAAGTTCCGGCGCGAAGGCACGGAGGTCGAAGTGGTCGGACTGAACGAGGCCAGCGCGACGATGGTCGATCGATTTGCGGCCCACGACAAGGCGGACGCCGTTGAACAACTGATGGGGCATTGAGATGCAGACCCACGACAAGGTATTGGCCTGCGTTGATCAATCCCGCTTCGCCGACTACGTCGCCGATTATGCGGCTTGGGCGGCGGCCCGCATGGATGCACCGCTGGAGTTTCTGCACGTCATCGACCGGCATCCGGAAATCGCGACCGGCAATGATCACAGCGGCGCAATCGGCGTCGATGCGCAGCAGGCGCTGTTAAGTGAGCTTTCGGCCCAGGATGCCGTACGCAGCAAGGCCGCGCGCGAGCAGGGCCGTATCTTCCTGAACCGGGTGCGGCAGCGCGCGCTTGCTGCCGGCGCGGCCAGTGTTGATATACGCCAGCGTCACGGAAGCCTGGAGCAGACTTTGGTCGAGCAACAGCCGGATGTGGGCCTGTTTGTGCTCGGTCGCCGCGGCCGTTCGGCGGAGATCACCCAGCGCGATCTCGGGCGCAACGTCGAGCGCGTGGTTCGGGCGCTGCGCAAGCCCATACTCACCGTCACTGAGGGCTTCCGTGAGCCGCGAAGGGTCATGGTCGCGTTTGACGGTGGCAGCGTCACCCGTCGTGGCGTGGAGATGCTGGCCGCCAGTTCACTGTTGCGCGGCCTGTCGATCCATGTCCTGATGTCCGGCAAGCCGAAGGCCGACGCGCGGCAACAGCTCAGCAGAGCCCAGGCGACGCTGCAGGCGGCGGGGTTCGAGACCGTAGCCGAATTGGTTCCAGGTGATGCGGAAAGCACCATCGCCACCGCAGTTCGCGAACAGCAGATTGATCTGCTGATCATGGGTGCATACGCGCACTCGCCGCTGCGTTCGCTGATCTTCGGCAGCAAGACTTCCGATCTGCTGCGGTCGGCCAGAATCCCGGGCCTGTTGCTGCGCTGACTTCGCTGCGGTGCGATGAGCGTCGATTCAGGTCACCAGACTCGGCGCCTTGCGGCCGGTGAGTTCGCCGATGCGCGCGAGCTTGTCGGCTATGGCCGCAAGCGGGGCCAGCGCTTCGGCAACTTTCCATTGCAGCTTTTCATTCTCGGTTTCAAACCGTTCGAGGTACAGACGCAGCGTTGCGCCCTTGGTGCCGGTGCCCGACAGTCGCAGAATGATGCGCGCCTGCTCGCCGAAGACGATGCGCAGGCCCTGGTGTTCGGCCAGGCTGCCGTCTACGGGATCTCGGTAGCTGAACTCGTCGGCAGCGCTGATGGTCCAGTCTCCGGCGGTGGTGCCGGGTAGTTCGGGTAGCGTCGCGACCAGCGACTGCATTACCGCCTCGGCGCCAGCGGTACTGAGATCTTCGTAGTCGTGGCGCGCGTAGTAGTGCCGACCAAAGCGGGCCCAGTGTTCTTCGGCGAGTTCGCGCACGGATTTCTGCGTCACTGCCAGCACGTTCAGCCAGGCGAGCACCGCCCACAGTCCATCCTTTTCTCGCGTATGGCTGGAACTGGTACCGAAGCTTTCCTCGCCGCACACCGTTGCCTGGTCGCTGTCCAGGAGATTGCAGAAGAACTTCCAGCCCGTGGGGGTCTCGTGCATCGGAACATTGAGTGCCTTGGCGACCTGATCGGCGGCGCGGCAGGTCGGCATCGAACGCGCAATTCCCTTCAGCCCATCGCGATAGCCGGGTAACGCCGACAGGTGGGCGGCGAGCATGGCCAGGGAATCACCTGGCGAGATGAAGATGCCGGCGCCAAGAATCATGTTGCGATCGCCGTCACCATCGCTGGCAGCCAGCAGGTCAGGGGCCTGCGCGCTGAACGCCAGATCGACCAGTGGTTTGGCATAGATCAGGTTGGGATCGGGGTGTCCTCCACCGAAGTCCTGCAAGGACGTGGCGTTCAGCAGCGAGTTCCTGGGGGCGCCTAGCTGCTCCACGAGTATGCGCTGTGCATAGGGCCCGGTAACGGCGTGCATGGCGTCAAAGCGAAGGCTGTGACCGCGTTTGAGCCAGTCGCGGATGCGATCAAAATCAAACAGGCGCTGCATCAACTCGCTGTAATCATCAACGCAGTCGACGACCTCGACCGTGGTCTCGCCAATCTGCTGGGTGCCACGACGGTCAAGATCGATATTGCCGCCGTCAACGATGCGGTAGCGGGTCAGCGACTTGCTGGTCTCAAAGAGTTGATTGGTCAGGCTCTCAGGGGCCTGGCCGCCGCCCGCGATATTGAGCTTGATGCCGAAGTCGCCGTCCGGACCGGCCGGGTTGTGGCTGGCCGTGAACAGCAGGCCACCTCGCGCTTTGCGGACTCGAATCAGGTTTGAAGCCGCCGGAGTGGACAGCAGGCCGCCCTGGCCAACCACCACGGTGCCGATGCCGTTGCCGGCAGCCATCGCGATGGCAGTCTGAATCGCATCGCGATTGTGGTAGCGGCCATCGCCGCCGATAATCAGGCAGCCGCCGCTGAGCTCCGGCATGCAGTCGAAGATCGACTGCAGGAAGTTCTCAAGATAGTGCGGCTGCTGGAATACCGCCACTTTCTTGCGCAGACCCGCCGTACCCGATTTCTGGTCGAGGTAGGGTTTGGTTGATATTTCACGAACAGGCATTGTCAGCGTCGTCGGATTGTTGATGGCGAAGCCCTATCTTATAGTCCCTGCCATGCAAGCCACTACGCACCTATGCCCCTGCTGCGGCAAACCACGTCGCATCGCGCACCTGCTTGAGCTTTACGAACGCAACTACCGCAGCCTGCGCCGGCTGCTGCCGGACATGGACACGATGTCCGCGCGCTCTTCATCCTTCAGCGCCAGCGACATGCCGCTGCATGTCGAGGTCATGAGCCGTGATCGCTACACGTTGACGCTGCATCTGACCTACGAGTTCATCGACGATAAAGGGCTGCGCCGACAGCCGGATCTTTGGGTGCGTCTTTACCATGACGCGGCCGTCGCAGAGGCCCTGCAGTGCATGGAGCGCCCACCCTGGCTGGCTGAAGAGGCAGGCGATGCGGCGCATGCCTTTCTTAGTGCGCAGTGGCGACGTAACCTGCTGCTAGAGAAGTGGTTGGACTTCCTGGTCGAACAAGGTCACGGATTCGGCGCGCAGCTTCAGACCGCAGACGCGGCAGCGGTCTAGTGATCGCGGCGCACTAGATTGCGCCCGCCTTTTTCAGCAGCGCGGCCAGCGCCTCGGCGATCTCGGCGTAGCCTGCGGCGTTTGGATGAATCTGGTCGGACTTCAAGCTGCGCTGGCCCAGCACCTCGGGGATGATCTTTTGCTCCAGCGGCAGCGCGAACTCCTTGGCCAGTTGCGCGTAAGCGGGATCGGCGCTCAGCCCCAGCAGCTTGGGTTCGGGAACTCCGAGCAACACAACGCCGATGTCACGGCCGCGGATTTCCTTGATCATCTCCGCAAGGTTGGACTTCATCTGTGCGCGATCCATCTGTCGCAGCATGTCGTTGCCGCCCAGGCAGAGGATGACCAGTTGCGGCTCGAAGTCATCGAGTGTCTCGGATAGACGCGCGCGCCCCTCAGCCGTGGTTTCACCCGGCACCCCGGCGTTAATAACCTTGCGTTGGGTCAATTCAGCGAGTCGTGCGGGATAAGTTCGGTCACGTTCTGCGCCGGTGCCGTAGGTCAGGCTATCGCCAAACGCAAGAATGACCGCGTCGCTGTCTATCCGTTCTACACGCGGTATGGTGTCGCCGCTGCAGGCGGTGACCAACAGCAGCGCCGCTGCTTGCAGCCACGGCAGCAGTCTGGTCACACTGCAAGACCTCGTTCTCGTTAGGGATGTCATACAAATGCTCTACGCTCTTGGAGATCGTCAGCCGCAGTTTAAAGGTGAGTACTGGGTGGCCGACAACGCCACGCTGATCGGTTCGGTCATTCTGGGCGAGCAGGCCAATATCTGGTTCAACTGCGTGCTGCGCGGCGATAACGATGATCTCATCGTTGGGGATCGAAGCAACGTCCAGGACGGCTCAGTGCTGCATACCGATCCCGGGATCAAGCTCAGTATCGGCAGCGATTGCACGATAGGCCACTTGGTGATGCTGCATGGTTGCGAAATCGGAGACAACACACTGATCGGCATCAAGAGCGTCATTCTCAACCGGGCGCGCATCGGCAAGAACTCGATTGTCGGCGCGAACTCGTTGGTTACCGAGGGCAAGACCTTTCCGGACAACAGCCTGATCATGGGCGCGCCGGCCAAGGTGGTACGCGAGGTGTCGCCACAGGAGGCGAAGTTCCTGACGCTGCAGGCGGCGCATTACGTGCAGAATGCGCAGCGCTTCCGTAGCCAGCTGAAGCCGGTTTAGGCGGCGGCAGGCTAGCCGCGAAACTGCTTGGGGTAGAGGTAGTGCAGCACCCGCCCGCAACCGTGGTCTACGTCGCCCCAGCTGTTGGCCGCAAGGACGATTTGAACGACGGCGCAGGTCGGCATGTCGTCAAACGGGCAAGGTGCCAGCTGCTGCGCAAGCTGGCTGAAGCCGGGATTGTGGCCGAACATCATCACATGGCGATCCGCATCGTCCAGGTCCCGCACCTGCTTGAATAGTGTCGATACGCTGGCGTCGTAGATGCGCGCGGATGTCTGCAAGTTGTGCGCGCCAAGCTCCAGCACCCCGGCGAAGCACTGTGCTGTGGTAAGCGCCCTGACGGCAGGGCTGGTGACAATGCGATCAGGCCGCCCGAGAAGTTCCAGCACACGAGCGGCCATGCGAGGCGCGTCGCGCAGGCCACGCTCATTGAGCGGGCGCTCGAAGTCGCTCAGCTTCGCTTGATTCCAAGATGACTTGGCGTGGCGAATCAGGGTCAAGACACGCATGACAGCTCCTCGGTCCGAAGGTTTGCGATGCTAACGCAGCCGGTGTTCAGGCAGATGACGGCAGGTAGATGTCGTAACGCGCCTGCGTGCCATCCAACTGAAAACTGGGTGCGATGCCGGCTAGAAAACCCGCGCGGCGAGGTCGCTTGACGACGACCCTGAGCGTCGCGCAGGCGCGTGCCGGGGCAAGCAGGTTCGCGGCATCGGGGTCGCCATCCGTCAAGTCGCGAAGAATCTGCATTTCCTTCTGCGGCAATGCCTGCTTGCCGCTGTGGGGATACATGGGGTCCAGATGCACCACATCCCAGCGGCGCTGTCCGTCGAGCAGGCATAGGGCATCGCCGGCAAGGATTTCGGTGCGGGCTGCGGCGGCTGCGGTGCCGGCAGCCGTGAGGGCGCGCTCGCGCGCGTCCAGCAGCAAGCGTTGCAGCAGGGGGTGGCGTTCCGCCAGCGTCACTCGAGCACCGAGCGCTGCCAGCGTGAAGGCGTCACGCCCCAGCCCGGCTGTGGCATCGAAAATGCTGAGGTCCGCCCGCTTGTGCAGGCCGATCGCGCGCGCCAGCAACTGGCGCTTGCCCGCCTGGATTCTTCTGCGCACCTCGGAGCCCAGCCAATCGGCACGGATCGGCCCGTAGTCTGGCCGATGAGCCGCCCGGAGCTGCAGCCCTTGAGGACTTTCCTCGATGGAAAAACAAAAGCCCCGGGCATTGCTGCCCGGGGCCGATGTGTCTACGACGTTCAACCTTACAGCTTGGAGGCGTCGAAGATCGTGGCCAGGCGCTGCGCCAGCATCAGATCGCCTTCGATCTGCAGCTTGCCGGTCATGAAAGCGGTCATGCCGTTGAGCTCGCCTTTCATCAGCGCCACAAGATCATCGTCCTCCATCGTGATGGTGACGTCAGGGCTGGCAGCTGCGCCATCGTTGACGGCGCAGCTGCCGCCCTGGATGACGACGTTCATCGGCGTGGAGCAATTGAACTGCATCGTGCAGTCGGTGCCCGCAGCAGCATCGGCATTGAAAGCGGAGGGCAGTTTCTTGAGCAGTTCGGCAGCGGACATGGATCTCTCCGGAAAGTACGTAAAAAGGAGTGGCATCCTAACCAGCGGCGGGGTGTGCGGCAACCACGCAAACGAGGTAGTGGAAACGGACATTACCGCGATACAGGTGCCTGCCGGGCGCGGCGCGATGCGATGGCCGCGGCGACCTTATCCGCCGCCAGCGCTTCCAGTAGCACCACGTTGATGCTTGAGGGGTAGATGCGGCCGGTACTGCGCAGGTGTTCCAGCAGAGCCGCGTCCCGCTCGGGGTTCAGCACGTGATAGTCGGTGCCTTCGCCAAGCTGTTCGAGCAACGCCTTGAATGCGCGAAATGCGGAACCCTTGACGGCGCCGCTGGCGATATCGAGTTCGCGCAATGTCCGGGTATTCTGGTAAGCGCTCATTCCATCGCAGCAAGCAGGAAGTGGGCGCGCGCCAAGGCTATGGGTCTGGTCGGGTCGCTTTGCCAGCAGCGGATCACGGCATTCACGACGCGGATTCCGGCTCGTGTGACCTCGCACTCGGCGTAGCAATCCTCGGCGCGGCCCGAAAGCAGATAGTCGATAGAGAAGTCGATGCTCTTCGGAATGCGATCCTGATCGAGCTGCAAGAGCAGATGCAGCAGCGCGGCGTTTTCCATGAAGGCAGCCGTGACACCGCCGTGCAGCGCCGGCAGCGTACTGTTTCCGATCAAGCCGGCCCTGAATGGCAGGCGGCAGCGCTGGCGTCCTTCGTGCATGGAGATCTCCACGCCCAGGAACGCTGCATACGGCACCAGCTGCACCATGGGTTTGTAGTCCCCGCGCTCGCGGGCGGCACTGCGGGCGGCCTCAAGCTCCGCGCTCATGCCGCGGTTGCCGATGAGGTGAACTGCGAGCGCCGTGCCGGCGAACGCATGAAGGTGCCGACCGCGCTGGCAACGATGGTATTGGGGTCGTCCTGCCAGGTGCTGGCGCGCGCAAACGCGATATTCGGGGTCATTCGATAGCATTCTGCGCGACAGTGCAGCGTCAGTCCGCCGTAGGCCGCACGGAGGTAATCCATGCGCAGGTCGATAGTGGCAATGGCCTGGACACGGCCGATTGCGCCAAGGACGGCGGCACCGCAGGCCGAGTCGATCAGAGTCGCGATGATGCCGGTGTGGATGACGTTGCGTTCGGTGTCGCCCAGCCAATCCCGGCGGTAGGGCAGTGTCACGACGGCGGCCTCGGCGCTTAGTTCCACGATCTGCATGCCGCATTCGGACACGTGCGGCGTGAACTCGGCAAAGCGTCTGCGCAGCAGGGTATGAAAATCTGGATTGTCCATGGGCTGTGATCAAGATGATTGGCTTGATTGTAGGAGATGCGGCGACCCTATCGGCTAAACTGGGCGCATGGATGCTGCGATGCCGGTCATGCAAGTTACCGACACTGCGCCCGAACTCGAACGGGCGTTGCGCATGGCCTTGGCTGCGACTCGACTGGAGACGCCGCGCCCGGTCATCAATCTGGAGCTGCCGCTCAGGCTGGACAAGCTGATTGGCCCCAGGATGTTGGCGTCGTTGCGACCGGCAGCGGTGCTGGCGCCGGTGGTTAGACGCGGAACGGCCTTGTCGATGGTGTTCACCGTGCGCTCAGCGCATCTGCGGTCGCACGGGGGGCAGATCAGCTTCCCGGGTGGGGGGCGTGATCCCGGTGACAACGATGCCATCGGCACGGCGCTGCGCGAGGCTCGGGAGGAGATTGGTCTTGATCCCACGCAGGTTGAAGTCGTTGGCTATCTGGATGACTACCCCACGCTGACGCGGTACCTGATCACACCCATAGTCGGCGTCATCGATGGCGATCCGCGCTGGCAGCTCGACGAGAACGAGGTGGCTGAGGTCTTTGAAGTGCCGCTGAGTCTGGTACTGGACCCGCGCAGCTATGAGCGCAAGCATTTCAGTCGTGATGGTCTGAATCTGCCCTTCTTCGAGCTGAACTGGGAGCGGCACCGGATCTGGGGGGCAACGGCCGGCATGCTCTGGAATCTCGCGCAGAAGTTCGAGCGCCACAGGAGCGGTACTTGAGCGAGGCCCTGCTGGAAGCACTGGAGTTGCAGCGGAATGCAGCTGCGCTGGGCTTTGACTGGCGACATCTGGACGAGCTGTGGGCAAAGTTGGCTGAAGAAATTGCCGAACTGCGCGACGCGGTGCCGAAGGGGCAGGTGGCCACCACCGATGAACTCGGAGACCTGCTGTTCATGGCAGTAAATCTCGCGCGGCATCTGGAAATTGATCCGGTAGCGGCCCTGGTCAGCACCAACGACAAGTTTCAGCGGCGCTTCGCGCATATTGTCAAAAACCTTGAGAAACTGCCGCCGATGGGTGATCCTCGCCGGATAGATGCAATGGAAGTGCTTTGGCAGGACGCCAAGCGATTTGAGTAATAACGAGCCGACGACCACGTAGTCGACGGACGGTTCATGAGCGAGCGACGCCGCCAAAGGTGATTCGCTGCGAGGGAAAAGCAAGTAGGGGAGGCGCAATGCGCATAGGCTTAGTCGTGGATTCCGCGTGCGATCTGCCGCGGGAGTATTTCGAGCAGCACAAGATTCAGATTCTGCCGGTCACCGTGCATCTGGACGGGCACGATCTGGTGGATACAAGAGATACCGCAACCACACTGGATTTCTACCGGCGTCACCTGTGCGCCAAAGGTGATGCCGCGACATCACCGCAGACCGCTGATCAGATCAAGCAGTTGTTCCTCTCGAAGATGGTGCTTGATTTCGATTTCGTGTTCTGTATCACGATCGCGAGCTCGCGCAGCCCGATTTACGATCATGCCACCCAGGCTTCGTTTGCCATCATCAACGAATACAAGCCGATCCGCGCAGCTGCGAACCTCCCGGGCCATTTTTCGCTGAGAGTGATCGACTCGCAGAACCTGTTTGCCGGGCAGGGGATCGCGACCGTGGAGGCGGTGCGTCTGATCAACTCGGGCCTCACCAACACCAACAAGCTGCGGGAGCGTCTGGACCATGTCGCGCAGAACACCTATGGCTATATGGTTCCGCGGGACTTGCACTACCTGCGCGTGCGCGCGAAAACCAAGGGCGATCGCAGTGTTGGCTGGGTGGGGGCGACGCTGGGCACGATGCTGGACATCAAGCCGCTGCTGCGCGCGTACCGGAACGAGACCGGGCCCGTCGCCAAGCTCCGCCATTTCGATGACGTGGTGTCCAAGCTGTTTGCCTACGCCGGTCGCCGTGTGGTCGCGGGTTTGATCACACCTACACTGTGCCTCAGCTACGGTGGAGAGTTGGACGAGATGCGCAAGCTGCCCGGCTACGCAAGCCTGATGAAGGTGTGCGCGCAGCACGAGGTCGAGGTATTCGAAAGTCACATGAGCGTGACCGGCGCGATCAACGTCGGTGAGGGCGCGTTGGCGCTAGGGTTCGCTGCGGAGCCCCACGAACTGGAGTTGTAGGCATTTCCGTCGCGGCAGCGACGCCGCTAAGCTATGCGCCCCGCTCACATGGCCCAGCACACATGACCGCACTTACTCGTATCGCCGTGCTCGGCGCCACCGGCCGCATGGGCCGAGCCGTGGTTCAGGCCGCCGCTGCCTCACCCTTGATCAAGCTGGGTGCCGCGATAGAGGTAGAGGGTCACGCCGATATTGGCCGTGATGCCGGTTTGCTGGCCGGCACCGAAGATACCGGCGTGTCGATATGCGCGGACCTTGCAGGCTCGGTCGCGCGCTTCGATGTCCTGGTCGACTTCACACGTCCGGAAGGCACGCTGGCCGCGCTGCCGCTGTGTGTGGCTCAGCAGCGTGCCATGGTGATCGGAACCACGGGTTTTACACCCGAGCAGAGGGCGCAGGTCGAGCAGGCGGCCAAGGTCATTCCCATCTGCATGGCGGCGAATTTCAGTATCGGGGTCAACCTATGCTTGCGCTTGCTTGAGCAGGCGGCCAAGGCGCTGGCAGATGATTTCGACATCGAAGTCGTCGAGGCGCACCACCGGCACAAGGTCGATGCCCCTTCCGGCACAGCTTTGGCGATGGGCGCCGCCCTGGCGCGCGGAGCGGGTCGTGATCTCAAATCCTGTGCGGTGTATGAGCGTTACGGCCAGACCGGGCCTCGCGAGCAGCGGACGATCGGATTCTCTACGGTTCGCGGCGGGGATGTGGTGGGCGACCACACGGTGATGTTTCTTGGCGACGGCGAGCGCGTGGAGATTTCGCACAAGGCATCCAGCCGCATGAATTTTGCCAATGGCGCGGTTCGTGCCGCTGCCTGGCTGCATGGGCGGGGTCCGGGCCTGTACTCCATGGGCGACGTGCTCGGCCTCTGATGGCGGTGAACACCCAAGCACAGCTGCGCGCGGCAGTAGCCGCAGATGTACAGCTGCTGTTGGCCATGATTCGGGAGCTGGCGGTCTACGAAAAGCTCGAACACCAGATGGTGGCCACCCCGGAGGGATTGCATAAGCACCTGTTTGGCGCGCGTCCCTACGCGGAGGCATTGATCGCGGAGTGGCAGGGGCAGCCCGCCGGCTTTGCACTGTACTTCCACAACTTCTCGACCTTTCTGGCGCTACCCGGCATCCATCTCGAGGACCTTTTCGTCAGGCCCGAGTTTCGCGGTCACGGGATTGGCAAGGCGCTGCTGGCGGAGCTGGCGGGAATCACTGTTGCGCGCGGATGCGGGCGTCTGGAGTGGGCCGTGCTGGACTGGAATGAGTCGGCGCGCGGGTTCTATCGGCGCCTGGGGGCCGAGGCGCAATCCGACTGGATCATCAAGCGCCTCACCGGCAAGGCGCTGCACGCGCTGGCCGCGCAGAGTCGGCGAGCGTAGTTGTCGAGGTCAGCCGCCTAGGGTACAGGCGGCGATGGAACGATGACCGGGTGGAAGACAGCGGCTGCGCCGGGGTCGCAGTCGGCTGCCAGCGAGGGAAGGAGAAGTCGATGATGACTACATGGGTATCGACGCTGCTGCGGCTCATGCTGCTGGTTTTCGCAGGGGCGTTTCTGGCGATCACGGCCGATGCCAACGCCGCCGATCTGGACGCTGCGGCAAGCCGCGTCGAGCCGCAGGTCATCAAGCACCGCCGCTGGCTGCACCAGCACCCGGAGCTGTCTAACCGCGAGACCGCGACTGCGCACTATCTGGAGAAGGCGCTGCGCCAACTCGGTCTTGAGGTGCAAACGGGCATCGCGCATACCGGGGTCGTGGCGGTGCTGCGCGGCGGCTTGCCCGGCCCGGTTGTCGCGCTGCGGGCGGATATGGATGGCTTGCCGGTAACGGAGGAAGGCGAGCTGCCATACAAGTCCAAGGTGCGGACCCAGTTTGAAGGGCGCGAAGTGGGGGTCATGCACGCCTGCGGCCACGATGGTCATATGGCGATCCTGCTCGGCGTGGCCCAGCTCCTGAGCGAGCAGCGGGCGGCACTGCCCGGCACGGTCAAGTTCATCTTCCAGCCGGCAGAGGAAAGTCCACCCCTGGGCGAGGAGGGCGGCGCCGAGTTGATGGTGAAACAGGGGGTCTTGACGTCAGCGCCGCAGCCGGAGGTCATTTTCGGCCTGCATCTGCTGTCCAACTACGAAGTGGGTCAGGTCGCGTATCGCAGTGGCGGCGCGATGGCCAGCGCCGACGACATGCGCATCGTGGTGAGCGGAAAACAGACCCATGGGGCTGCACCGTGGCTGGGCGTGGACCCCATCGTTGTGGCCGCGCAGATCGTGCTGGCCCTGCAGACCATACCGTCGAGGCAACTGGATTCCACTCTAGCGCCCAGCATCGTCACCATTGGCATGATTGAGGGGGGCTTGCGCGACAACATCATTCCCGATCGCGTGGAAATGAAGGGGACCCTACGCGCCCTTGATGAGCGTACGCGCCAGGAGATACATGAGCGGGTTACCCGAACCGCGCAGAAGATTGCCGAAAGCGCCGGCGCCAGGGCCGAGGTGTTCATCGCCGAGCGCCACGCCTATCCGGTGACCTATAACGACCCGGCGTTGACCGCGCGCATGCTGCCGTGGCTGCGCAACACGTTCGCAGAGCAGCTGGTCGAGGCCAAGCCGATACTCGGCGCCGAGGACTTCTCGTTCTTCCAGAAGGAGATTCCGGGCCTCTACCTGTTCGTGGGTATACGGCCGCATGACGTGCCCGCACTGGGCTTCCCGTCCAACCACTCGCCCAGGTTCTTCATGGACGAGGCTTCGCTGAAGGTGGGAGTCAAGGCGCTGGCTGGAATGACACTCGACTATCTGCAGGCCCCGTGACGGGCTCGGATTCTGAGCCGGAGGTGGTGTAGCTTTTGCCCGCATGAAGCATCCGACGGGTCATGGCGGCAAGGGGCGGGGTGCCGGGTCCAACCGGCCCGGGCGTTTCGAGGTACATGATCGGGTCACCGTTGACGACGGCTGGGACAGCCTTGACGACGCGCCGCCGCCGCTGAAGACGACGCTGCTGATCGATCACGCCAAGAGCATCATTGCGCGCAATCAATCGCCGGATATCAACTTCGATCAGTCGATTAACCCGTATCGAGGCTGCGAGCACGGCTGCATCTACTGCTATGCCCGGCCCAGCCACGGTTATCTGGGGCTGTCCGCCGGCCTCGACTTCGAAAGCAAGTTGTTCTACAAGCCTGATGCAGCGCGCCTGCTCGAGCAGGAACTGCGTCGACCCGGTTATCGGTGCTCAATGATCTCGCTGGGGTCGAACACCGACCCCTACCAGCCGGTCGAACGCAAGCTGGGGGTGACACGCGGAATCCTTGAGGTGTTGCAGCGCTTCCGCCATCCCGTAGGGATCGTGACCAAGGGCGCGGCATTGATTGAGCGCGATCTGCCACTGCTGGCGGCTATGGCCAAGGATAGGCTGGCCATGGTCGCTATATCGCTTACCACGCTGGATCCGGGGCTGAAGCGTACCCTGGAGCCGCGTGCCTCCTCGCCGCAGGCACGACTGCGGGCGCTGCGGATGCTGAGCGATGCCGGGGTGCCGACGATGGTATTTTTTTCGCCGGTGATCCCGTTCATCAACGACGCTGAACTGGAGCGGGTGCTTGAAGCCGGGGCTGCAGCCGGTGCGCGCGCCGCCAGCTATATTCCGCTGCGGTTGCCTTACGAGGTGAAGGATCTGTTCCGTGACTGGCTGCAGCAGCACGCCCCGCTGAAGGCGGCGCATGTGATGAGTCTGGTCCAGCAGATGCGCGGCGGCCGTGACAATGACCCTGAGTTTGGCAGTCGCATGCGCGGGCAAGGCGAGTATGCCGGGCTCATCGCGCAGCGCTTCCGGCTCGCCTGCCGCAGGTTGGGGCTGAATACCGGTGAGCGCTTGAAGCTCGAGACCGGTCTATTTCGCGTTCCTGCGCAGCCGGGAGACCAGCTGGGCCTGGATTTCTAAACGATAATCGCCGATTCACGGAAAATTTCCGTGGACGATGACGCGATGCACCAATATAATGCCGGCCTAAT
>JBFJJW010000025.1:0-20975 GCA_041612095.1 Solimonas sp.
AATTGGCGGAAATCCCCTACACTGAAACCACACGGTACGGAGCAAGCGATGAAAGAGACCGTCCTCGATGTGCTGATGTACCTGTTCGAGAACTATCAGGAGGTCGAGTTTTCGGACGCCGGCAGCAAGGACACGCTGCACGACGAACTGATAGCCGCGGGCTTTCCCAACGAAGAGGTGCAGAGCGCATTTGCATGGGTTGATGGTCTGGCCGCCCATCGCCAGCTACCGCTGGTTTTCGGGCCGAGCAGCGCAACGCGCATGTATACGCGGGAGGAGGTTGGCAAGCTGTCGGTCGATTGCCGCGGCTTTCTGATCTACCTCGAGCAACTGGGCATCATCAATGCACAGTCGCGCGAGTTGGTGATCGATCGTCTGATGGCGCTCAATGAGGATGTCGATCTGGAGCGCGTCAAATGGGTCTGTCTGTTGGTGATGATGAACGAGCCCGACTCCGATGAGGCCTTTGGCCACCTCGAGGAACTCGTCTACTACCACGGCGAATTTAAGCACTAAGCAAGGCGTTCGGCTGGACTTTCCGCAGCGCTTGCGCTTATAAGGCGCCCACCGCAGCCATGAGGCTCCGGTCCAAGTATGCCGAGCTACATGACTAAAAATCTGGTTATCGTCGAATCGCCCGCCAAGGCGAAGACGATCAAGAAGTACCTGGGCAAGGACTTTGAAGTCCTTGCTTCCTATGGCCATGTGCGCGACCTGGTGCCGAAAGACGGCGCCGTCGACGTTGCCAATGGCTTTGCGATGAAGTATCAGGTCATTGATCGCAATGAAAAACATGTGCGGGCGATCATCGCCGCGCTGAAGGATGCCGACGAGCTCTGGCTGGCAACCGACCCTGATCGCGAGGGGGAGGCCATTTCCTGGCATCTGGCCGAGCTGCTGCGCGAGAAGAACGCGCTGAAGGGCAAGCCGGTCAAGCGCGTGGTGTTCTACGAGATCACCCAGCGCGAAGTGCAGAACGCGATACAGTCGCCGCGCGACATCTCCATTGACCTGGTCAACGCGCAGCAGGCGCGCCGCGCCCTCGACTATCTGGTCGGCTTCAACCTGTCGCCGCTGCTGTGGCGCAAGGTGCAGCCGGGGCTTTCCGCGGGCCGCGTGCAGTCGCCGGCGCTGCGTCTGATCTGCGAGCGCGAGATGGAAATCCGCGCGTTCGTTCCGCGCGAGTACTGGACGCTGGTTGCCGAGGCCGAGAAGGGCGGTCAGCGCTTTTCCGCCAAGCTGATCGAGCTGGACGGCCGCAAGGTCGAGCAGTTCAGCCTGAGCAATGCCGTCGGCGCGATGACGGCCAAGAGCATGGTGCACAAGGCGGCCAACGGCAAGCTGCGCGTGGCGGTGGTCGACAAGAAGCAGCGCCGCCGCAATCCGGCGCCGCCGTTCACCACTTCGACCTTGCAGCAGGAGGCCAACCGCAAGCTCGGCTTCACTGCCAGCCGCACGATGCGGGCCGCGCAGCAGTTGTATGAAGGTATTGATCTGGGCGGTGAAACCCTGGGTCTGATCACCTACATGCGTACCGACTCGGTCAATCTGTCGCAGGATGCGCTGGCGGAAATCCGCGAGGTCATCCCCAGGCAGTTTGGTGCCAAGGCGCTGCCGGCGGAGGCCCGGGTCTTCAAGACCAAGTCGAAAAACGCGCAGGAAGCGCATGAGGCGGTACGTCCAACCTCTGCCGCCCGCCTGCCGAAGGATGTTGCGCAGTATTTGTCGCCGGAGCAGGCCAAGCTCTACGAGCTGATCTGGAAGCGGACCGTCGCCAGCCAGATGGAGCAGGCCCTGTTCGATACCGTGGCAGCGGAGTTGCGCGCCGGCGACAGGCACGCGTTCCGTGCCAACGGGTCGACCCTGATCGAGCCCGGCTTCATCGCCGCGTACACGCAGAGCTTCGATACGCCCACCGGCAAGGAAGACGACGACGACGACAAGCGCCTGCCGGTACTGGAAGTGGGCGAGATGGTGGACCTGGCCGATCTGATCGCGGACCAGCACTTTACCGAGCCGCCACCGCGCTTTACCGAAGCCAGCCTGGTGAAGACACTGGAGGAGTACGACATCGGGCGCCCGTCGACCTACGCGTCGATCATCTCCACTTTGCAGGCGCGCGACTACGTCCGGCTGGAGGGCAAGGCGTTCAACCCGTCGGATGTCGGGATGATCGTCAACAAGTTCCTGACCGATCACTTCACCCAGTACGTCGACTACGAGTTCACCGCACATCTGGAAGATGACCTCGACGCGGTTTCCCGAGGCGAGAAGCAATGGCAACCGCTGCTGGCGGAATTCTGGCAGGGGTTCAAGCCACGCATCGACGAGAAGATGGAGCTGTCGCGCAAGGAGGTTTCCGAGGCGCGTCAGATCGGCACCGACCCTGTCAGCGGCAAGCCGGTCAGCGCGCGCCTGGGCCGCTTCGGTCCGTTCGTGCAGATCGGCACCAAGGAAGACGAAGACAAGCCACGCTTTGCCAGTCTGCGCGCCAATCAGCGCATCGACACGATCACGCTGGATGAGGCGCTGGCCCTGTTCCGGCTGCCGCGCAAGCTGGGCACGCTGCCCAGCGGCGAGGAAGTCGACGTCAACATCGGCCGTTTCGGCCCCTATGCCCGCTACAACGGCCTGTTCGTTTCCCTGAAAAAGGAAGACGACCCTTACACGATCGAACTGCCGCGGGTCATCGAACTGATCGAGCAGAAGGCAGCCGCCCTGGATGCGGCGACGATCAAATCGTATGGCGATACCGGTATCCGCATCATCAAGGGTCGTTTCGGGCCGTACATCACCGATGGCAGGCGCCGGGCGCGTATTCCCAAGGGCAAGGAAGCCGAAAGCCTCAGCGTATTTGAATGTGAGGCCTATCTGGCGGAGGCTGCGGCTGCGCCCGCCAAGGGCAAAGGCAAGAAGGCCGTAGCCAAGAAGGCCGTTGCCGGCGATGCCCAGCCTGTGGCCAAGAAGGCTGCCAAGAAGGTTGTGAAGAAGGCGGTCAAGAAGGCTGCGAAGAAGGCCACCAAGAAAACTGCAGCCAAGAAAGCTACGGCGAAGAAGGCTGCGAAGAAGACCGTGTGATGGACGTTGCCCCCTGGCATCTGCTGGCCGCGGCTGATGCGCTGGCCGCCGGCGGCATCGTCGCCTGCCCCACGGAGGCCGTCTGGGGCTTGTCCTGCGTGCCGATGAATCAGCGCGCCGTGACGCGCTTGCTGCAACTCAAGCAGCGAGACTGGCGCAAAGGTCTGATCGTGGTGGCTGCGGATTTCGAGCAGTTGCTGCCGTACGTGGAACTGCCATCCAACAACGCAATGAAACGCGCCACGGCGACGTGGCCCGGCCCGGCCACCTGGGTCTTTCCGGCTGCGCCGCACACCCCGCCCTGGCTGAGCGGGTCGCAGCCCAGCATCGCAGTGCGCGTGACCGCACATCCGGTGCTGCGCGCCCTGTGCACGCGTATCGGGGGTGCGTTGGTTTCCACCAGCGCCAACCCCAGCGCGCGCAAACCTGCACTCAGCGCGACACAGGTGCACCTGTACTTCAAGGGTGGCGTGGATCTGGTTGTGCCGGGTGCACTGGGTGGCCTGGCCAAGCCCACGACCATCCGCGACGTCAGCACCGGCCATATTCTGAGGCAATGAGCGACAGGCACGCCGATACCGATACGCCGGCCGTGGAGCGCTATCTGCACACGCTCCAGGACCGGATCTGCGCGTCCTTCGAGGCCCTGGAGGGCGGCGCGGCCTTCACCCGCGACCAATGGCAGCGCGAAGCCGGTTCCGCCCTGGGGGCCGGCGGCGGGGATACCCGCGTGCTGGAAGGTGGTGCCGTGTTCGAGCGCGCCGGGGTTGCCTTCTCCAGTGTCAGTGGTTCGAAACTGCCGCCATCTGCCACCCAGGCGCGACCGGAGCTGGCAGGCCGCTCCTATCGCGCAATGGGCGTCTCCCTGGTGATACACCCGCGCAACCCCTATGTGCCGACGGCACATGCCAACGTCCGCTACTTCGTGGCCGAGAAGCCAGGCCAGGCCCCGGTATGGTGGTTTGGCGGCGGGTTCGACCTGACGCCTTACTACGGTTTCGAGGATGACGCCCGACACTGGCACGCCACCGCGCACGCCGCCTGTGCGTCATTTGGCGCGGACTTGTATCCGCGGCTGAAGAAGTGGTGCGACGAGTACTTCTTCCTCAAGCATCGCAACGAAGCGCGCGGGATTGGCGGCCTGTTCTTCGACGACTGGCATGCCGACGGGTTTGCCAGAAGCTTCGAGCTGATGCAGAGCGTCGGCGATCATTTTCTGCCGGCCTACATTCCGATAGTCGAGCGCCGCAAGGACACGCCCTATACCGACCATGAGCGCAGCTTTCAGCTGTATCGAAGGGGGCGTTACGTCGAGTTCAATCTGGTCTGGGATCGAGGCACCTTGTTCGGCTTGCAGTCCGGGGGCCGCACCGAGTCGATCCTGATGTCGATGCCGCCCGCTGTCGAGTGGCGCTACGACTGGAAACCAGAAGCCGGATCCGCGGAAGCGGCGCTGTACGAGCAGTTCCTGCCGCCGCGCGACTGGCTTTGACGGCGATGCGGGTTTTCAGGCGCGCGCTTTGCGCGCCGCAGGCCAGGCAGTACTCTGGCGGGCATGACCCTGACCGAACTGCGGTATCTGGTGAATCTCGACAAGGAGCGCCACTTCGGCCGAGCGGCCGAGCGCTCCTTCGTCTCGCAGCCGACGCTGTCGGTGGCGCTGAAGAAACTGGAAGACCAGCTCGGCGTTCTGCTGTTCGAGCGTAACCGCGGCGAGGCCCGACCCACTCCGGTCGGTGAGCGCATCATCGCCCAGGCCAAGCGCGTACTGGCGGAATCAAGGTTGATCGAGGACCTGGCCCGTGAGGGGCAGGACGAACTCACCGGCCCTTTGCGCTTTGGTGCGATCTATACCGTAGGCCCATACCTGCTGCCGAATCTGGTGCCACTGATGCGGGAGCGAGCGCCGCGCATGCCACTGGTGATCGAGGAGAACTTCACTGCGCGGCTGCTGGAGCAATTGCGCGACAACGAACTTGACGTCATTACCGTGGCGCTGCCCGTGGATCTAAACGGCTTGTCGGCGTGGCCGGTATACGACGAGGAGTTCGTCGTGCTGTTGCCGCCGGATCACCATTGGGCCGACGCCGGCAAGATTCCGGCCAAACAACTGGCCGGTGAGCCGCTGCTGTTGCTGGGGCCCGGGCATTGCTTTCGCGAGCAAGTGATCGAGGCCTGTCCCAAGTGCCTGGACGCCGACGCCGAGAGTGGGCATCCGCAGACGGGTTCCAGTCTGGAGACCATACGACACATGGTGGTGGGAGGTTTGGGCATCACCGTGCTGCCGCGGTCCTCGGCTGATAACCGGCCCGAGGATCGTTCGCGGCTGATTGCCAAGCCGTTCGCTGCGCCCGCGCCGAGCCGCCGCATCGCGCTGGTATGGCGCAAGACCTATCCCCGCCGCCACGCCATCATGCTGCTGCGCGACGCCGTGCTGGAATCAGGCATGCGCGGGGTTCAATACCTGCCGGATGCGCCAATGCCCGAGTGAACCCCGCCGGTTCAACCGAGTCGCGGCCAGGTTTCAAACGCGTAGTCGAAGGCGTCGTAGTACAGGTGGTCAGCGTTCAGGCCCGCGTTCAGAAAGGCGTCCTTGCCGGCGCGGACCATCACCGGCGGCCCGGACAAATAGGCGGCGTATTCGGCGAGGCTCGGATGTTGTGCCAGCACGGCCTCGTGCACCAGGCCCCGAGCGCCCTGCCAGTCCGCTCCCGGCTCGGACAGTACCGGGGTATAGCTGAAGTGGGCATGGCTGCTGGCCCAGTCGCGCAGCCGCTCATCCAGATAGAGGTCACGCTGTCCGCGCACGCCCCAGCACAGGTGAGTGGGGCGCAGTAGCGGGCGGCGCAGCAGTTCTTCCAGCATCGCCTGCAGCGGGGCTATACCGGTACCGCCAGCCATCATCAGGATCGGCCGCGTCGAATCGTCCCTAAGATAGAACGCGCCCAGTGGGGCTTCAAAGCGCAGGATCGCCTTGTCCGGCATCTCATGTGCGGCCCAGTGGGCGAAGCGGCCGCCGGGGGTCACGCGGATGTGCAGGCTCAATGTGTCGCCGTTGGGCGCGGAGGCGATCGAAAAGCTGCGTCGACGACCGTCCTCCAGCAGGAAGTCCAGATACTGGCCGGGCAGGTAGCGAAAATCGTTGCCCTTCGGCAATTTAAGCGTGAGCCCGAGCACATCGTGGCTGAGCCAGGTTCTTGACTGCACGCGGCACGGCAGCTGGCGCGGACGCAGCGACTCGATCTGGGGCGGCTGGTGCAGGTCGAGGGTCAGCTCGCTGGCGGGCTTGGCCAGGCACATCAGGATGTAGCCGGCGGCGATCTCCTGTTCCGAAAGGGCCGGCGGGGGGAACGGATAGCTGACCTCGCCGGACAGCAACCGCACGCGGCAGGACGCGCAACTTCCAGACTGGCAGCCGAACGGCAACGGCAGGCCGTGACGCAGACCCGCCTGCAGAACGGTCTCTCCATCCTCGACCAAAAATGGCTGCGTCGACCCTGCCAAGTACACTAGCTGCGACATGAACGAACTCGAAGCGGGTATGCCGGCGCGTGCGCTGATCGCCGGCTGCGGAGATATCGGCCTGCGCGTGGCAGGGCGGCTTTCTGCAATGCGGCGCGAGGTTACGGGAATCCTGCGTGACCCGCAAAAGCAGGGCGCGCTGCGCGCACGCGGCGCACAGCTGTTGCTGCAGGACCTCGATCAACCGGCCTCGGCCGGTGATTGGCCGCTGCTGTTCTGGTTTGCGCCGCCGCCGCCCCAGGGCTCGACGGATGCGCGCTTGCGTGCATGGCTTGCGGCGCAGCGAGGAACGATCGCACGACTGGTCTACATCTCCACCTCGGGGGTGTACGGTGATTGCCAGGGGCGCTGGATCGACGAGGACGAGCCACTAAAGCCACAGACTCCCCGCGCACATCGTCGTGTGGATGCCGAGCGAGCGCTGGCCGAGTGGTCGGCCCGCAGCGGCACGGAAGTCGTGGTGCTGCGTGTGCCGGGCATCTACGGGCCCGGCCGTTTGCCGCGGGAGCGACTCAGTCGTGGCATGCCGGTACTCAAGGCCGAAGTTTCGCCCTGGAGCAACCGCGTGCATGCGGACGATCTTGCCGACGCCGCCCTGCATGCGGCGGTCTACGGCCGGGCGGGTCGCGCCTATAACGTCAGCGACGGGCAACCGACGACGATGGCCGACTACTTCACGCGATGTGCCGTCCTGCTCGGCTTGCCGACGCCGTCGGCCGTGGACCTCGACGAGGCGCGCCAGGTGTTCACCCCGGCAATGTGGTCGTTCATGGAGGAGTCCAAGCGCCTGCGGACGGAGCGCCTGCGCCAAGAGCTGCGCTTCCAGCCTAGCTTTCCCAACCTGGAAATCGGACTGCCGGCCTGCCTTTAAGGCGGTGTGCTTTACCCGCCAGGGCCTGAGTAGAATCGCCGGTGCTGGTGGATCGCCAGCCGACCCGAGGAGCGCGGCATGAGCATGATGAAGGAGTTCAAGGAATTCGCGATGCGCGGCAGCGTCGTTGATCTTGCCGTCGGTGTGGTGATCGGTGCCGCCTTCGGCAAGATCGTGTCGTCGCTGGTGGCGGATCTGATCATGCCGGTCATCGGCCTGCTGGTCGGGGGTGTGGACTTCTCGGACCTGGCGCTGACCCTGAAACCCGCGGTGGGCGATCAACCGGCCGTGCTGTTTGCCTATGGCAGTTTCGTGCAGGCCGTATTCAACTTCGTGATCATCGCCTTCGCGATCTTCGTGGCCATACGCGCACTCAATCGTCTGAAGCGCAAGGAGGAAGCCAAGCCGGCTGCGCCACCCGCGCCGCCCGAGCCCAGCGCCGAGGAGAAGCTGCTGGTGGAGATACGCGACCTCCTCAAGCAGCGCTGAGTCTCCGGCAGGGCGTTGCGTGAGCAGTCGCCGCCCTCATCGCAACGCGGCAGCGGATGCGCGGCTGGCTGCCGCACAGTCGGTCTGGGCGTATTTGCCCTGGCTGCCGCTGTACCCCCTGCACGGAAACGCGTTGGCAGTGCTGGCGATGGTGGCAGTCTTTGTGGTCATCGGCAGCAAGAGCCTGCTGGGCATACCGCTGCTGGCGATCACGGCGATATGGATGCTGCATTACCTGCTGCAGGTGATACAGCGCAGCGCAGACGGCGAGGCAACGCCACCGGCGATGAGCGCCGAAGTGGTGTTTCTGGATGGATGGCGGACAGCGCGCGCGCTGCTGGCGCCCGCCGCGCTGGCCGTCGCCCTGGTCGCGGCGGAAGGCGTTGCCCACGGTGCGCTATCGCGGCTGCTGTGGCTGGTCGCCGTGATTGCGGCGCCGGCCTACCTGTTCGTGCTCGCGTTTGAAGATGTGCTCCTGCGCGCAATCAATCCCTGGGTCTGGCTGCGGCTCGCAGTGGGGTTCGGCGCCGCCTATCTGCTCGCCAGTGGCCTGTGCATGCTGGCCGCATCGGCTGTAGCGCAGGCCGTCCACTCCGGCTGGCCGCTGGGACTCAGCGCTGCGATCAGCGGCTATCTGGCTGTGCTCTCTGCACATGCCATCGGCGCAAGCGCCGCGATCCGACGTGAGTCGCTGGATCTGCCGGTGATGATCCGCCAGCCGCAGGCGGTCGCCGCAGAACAGCAGCTGGAGCGGCAGATCGAGTTGTTGCTGCTGCGCCTGGAGGCCCACCTTCAGGCCGGCGATGCGGCGGGGGCGGTAGCGGCGCTGGAGCTTGACGTGCCCCAGGCGCAGCGGCTGCGCCTGCACGAAACCCTGTTTGAGCGGCTGTTGTTGCGCGGCACGCCATGGCTGATCCAGGCGCAAGGACGCAAGCTGATCACGGAGCTGCTGAACCAGAAGCGCTGTGCGCGCGCCCTGGACGTTTTCGAAGCCTGCAACAGCCTGCATCCGCACTTCCTGCCGAGCCATCCGGATCAGACCCTCAGTCTCGCCGAGGCGGCGGCGGCGGCCGGCCGTGATTGGCTGCTGGACCTGCTGGTTGAACGCGGCCGCGAAGCCTGGCCGGACGATCGGGTCGCCGCGCGGCTGCTGTACGTCCACATTCGGGATCTCAGCGAGCGCCGCGGAGCGGATGAACAGGCGCGTGCCGCTCTGCCGCAGCTGCTGGCCGATACGCGGCACCCTGATCGTGCGCGATTTCTCGCCCTTGCCAGTGCGTTGCGACGCCTGGGCGGAGGCTAGCGTACGGCGCGCAGCTTGGCGGCTCGTGGCTGAGGCTTGAGGGCAGCGTGCTCGCGCGCCTTGAGCAGGCGTATGCAATCTTCGAAGGTTCTCGAGATCAGGGTCTGCGTGCGGATGCGTTCGATGTTCGGCCAGGTGGCGCGTTCACCCTGGCGCAGATAGGCCTGGATATCGGCCTCGCTGGGATTGGTGAACAGGCTGGTGACGCGCTGCTGCCCGAACTGGGGATAGATGTTGACGTCGCCCGAGTAACGCTGGCGCACGATATTGTCGATCTTGTTGATGACCCGCCCGCCGCCGTATGGATCCAGGTGCTTGCGCGCCAGTTGTAGCGCGCCGCGCGAGCCATTCCGGACCAGCTCGCGAACCAGCGGCGCCACACCGCGGCCGCCGCGTGCCTCGCGCTCCAGCTGCGCAAGAAACGGCACGATATGCGGATTCACCTGGCTGACGATGTAATGGTTGACGTTGTGCAGGCGCGCCAGGCGCAGCATCGGCAGGTCCGAGGACAGCGTGCCGTCGACCCAGCGTTTGCTGGGCATGTGCGGCACGATCCGGCCCGCGTAGTCGCGCGCCTGCAGCATCACCGGCGGAAACACGCCAGGGACCGCGCAGGAGGCCAACACTGCGCGTTTGAGCAAGACGTGCGGCGCGGTCAGATAGTTGAGCAGGCGACCCTGCTGGTGCGGTTCAGCCGGGGAAACCGTGATCGAGACGATGCGCTTGGTGCGATCGAACGCCTCGACAAAGCTGAGATCGCCCAGATTCGCGGCGAGACAGCTTTCGAGCTGGCTGCCATCCATCATCGCGCCGCCCTTGATCGCGGCCTGCAGCGGAACCGGCCGGAAGGCATCGAGATTGAGTCCGCCCGGGGCAAGCATGGCGCTGATCTCGTCGTCGTTACGCACGGCGATAGCACTGGCAATGATCGAGCCGGCCGACGAACCTGACAGTACGCGCGGCAACAACTGCTGTTCGTGCAGGGCCTTGATCACGCCAAGATGGAACATGCCCAGGGTGCCGCCACCGGAGAGCATCAGCGCCGAGCGTCCAAACGCGGTGGCGGTACGCTTGAACAGCTGAATCTTGTCTTCGAAGCCGAAATCCACGAAATCACCGGCGCAGAGGAAGTCCAGACAGCGGGCCACCTCCACGACGTATTCCTCGATCAGGCGCTTGGTGCCGACTCGGGCGTACCCGTACAGCGCCGGGTTCGACATGTTGCCGAGGTTGCCGTGCAGCCCCTCGTACAGCTCAAAGGCCAGCCGGCGCGCATCGGCGTGCTTGCGCAGTTCGCGCATCTGCGCGATGCGTTCACGGATCAGCAGGTAGTCGTAGTCCTCGCTGGTCTCGTCCTGCTTCCAGACGTCACCGCCTTCGAGGCGATCCAGATCAAGCGCAATCTCGCGCCAGCTGTTGTAATCAGCAGCGTGGTCGAGCTCCTGCTGGCGCTGCGCGATCAGTCGCCGGGTGGTACGAGGGGGAGTCCGCATGTACCCGAGTGTAAGGTGAATTGCTGCAATGCGGTAGAAGATCCGGACAAAGAGCAGGGAATCTATGGACGCATGGTTGATCGTCACTCTGTGGGCGCTTGCACTGGCGATGATCGCGGCGGGGCTGGCAGGGGCTGTGCTGCCGGTGCTTCCGGGGGTGCCGCTGGTGTTTGGCGGACTGTGGCTGGCCGCCTGGATCGACGCCTACGCCCGGGTCGGCAGCGTGACGCTGGTGGTTCTGGCGGTGCTGACCGTACTGGCCCTGATTCTCGACTTCATCGCGTCCGCGCTGGGTGCGCGCAAGGTGGGCGCCAGTCCGCAGGCCGTCACGGGGGCCTTGCTCGGCAGCGTGGTCGGCATGTTTTTCGGCTTGCTGGGTTTAATGCTCGGGCCGTTTGTCGGCGCGGTCATCGGCGAACTCTCGGCGCGCGGCGGCATGGGGCGCGCCACCACGGTTGGCGTCGCGACATGGCTGGGGCTATTGTTGGGAGCGATCGCCAAGCTCGCCATATCGCTGGCGATGGTCGGCATCTTCCTGTTCGCCTACTTCATCTGAGCCGACGACGGTGCGTGTCGCCGGCTCAGGTCAGCTTGGCACCTTCAGCTTCTGGCCCGCGCGGATATGGCTGGAGCTGCCCAGATTGTTGGCGCGTTGCAGATCGGAAACGCTGACCTTGTACTGACGGGCAATCGAGTGCAGCGTCTGGCCGGCGCGCACCTTGTGCAGCCGGTAACGCGAGCTGCTGCTTTTGCTGTTCTGTTGGGCTTCGGCCAGCTTCTGGCTGCGGGTCTGGGCTGGCTTGGATTCGCCCACAGCGACCGAGATAGGCCCTGGGCGATATTCCTTGCGCGGCGGAATCTTCAGCACCTGGCCGATGCGTAGCTTGTGGGCGCTGCGCAAATCGTTGGCCTGCAGTATCGAATGCTGGGTCACGCCGTACTGTGTGGCGATGCGGCCCAGCACCTCGCCTTTGTGGACCTTGTGCAACAGGAACAGCACACGCTGCGAGTCAAAACGTTCGTGGCTGCCGAGCCGCGAATAGGCGACGGCGAAATTCTCCGCGCGCCCCGACGGTACCCGTATCAGGTGGCCGGGCGGCACATACAGCTTGCCTTCGATGACCTCGGGCCGGTACGCCGGGTTGAGTTTTCGGAACAGTTCATCGTCTGCACCACACAGCCGGCGCAGCGTTTCATACGGCACGTAGTGACGGGTCTCGACAACCTCGAAGTCCAGCAGGCCGCCGCGTTTCGGCTGCACGCGGTTGCGGTATTCGCTCTCCACGTCGAGCGCGGCCAGGAACTCCGCGTAGTAGTTCTTGCCGGCAAAACCCCAGCGTGGGTGATCATTGCGCTCGATCAGGTCCATGATGGTCTTGCCGTTGGTGGCCGCGAGCGCACGTGCAATACCATTGCGTCCGTGGTTGTAGGCGGTCAGCGCCAGGGGCCAGTCCTGCAGCAGCGCGTAGTCGTCTCGCAAGTGACGAGCTGCCGCATCGGTGGAGGTCCAGGGGTCACGGCGATCATCCACAACTTCATCCAGACGCATGTAGATGCGGGCTGAAGACGGGATGAACTGCCAGATACCGGCGGCCTTGGATTTGGAGTAGGCCTCCACATTGAAACTCGACTCGACGATCGGCAGCCGCGTCAGCTGCAGCGGCAGACCGTAGCCGGCAAACGTACTTTCCATCTGCGGCAGATAGCGATCCGCCGTCTGCAGGGCCTGCAGCGTGCGTTCCTGCAGGCCGCGCTGGGTGCGTACCGAGCCAATCAGCTTCTTGAAGCGGTCGTCGCCGCGCACGTCCGAGAGCAGATCGTAGATCCGGCGCTCTTCGGCATTCAGTGTCTCTGGCGCGTGCTGCTTGGCATGCAACCGGCGCAGCAACGCATCGGCGCGGTCCTTGGCGTCGCTCTCCTCACGGACGCGCAGCTTGTCGAGTCTAAACTTGTCCATCCGCAACGCCTCGTCGCGGAAGTCCAGTACGGTGATGATCTTCTGCGGATAGTCGCGAAAATGGACGACACTCTGCAGTTCGGAGTACTTGCCGAAGACGTCGCCCCAGAACGCAACGGCCGGATCCAGCGCCTTGTAGCGCGGAAAGCGCGGGTCGATCCGCGATGGTGCGGCCGCCGGTAGCGTCGGGGCCGCAGCGCTCAGCGCGGCTGAGCTGCTGAGGAGGGCCGTGGGGCGTAGCTCCACGGCGTTGACCGGCGCCGGGGTTGCGGCGTCGGCTGCCGTCGCCGCTGTCGTTGCCAGCGTGTCCGAGAGTCCGGCGATAGCCGGGCCGGAGCTGGGCACCGGCTGCGCGGACGCAGTCGCGCATCCGAGAACAAGGGAACTGAGTGCAAGACGGGTCAGGCTGAGGGTCGAAGGCATTGCGCGTGGGGGCAAAAACGCAGGCGACGGGGTATCACGCTGCGGTGTGATGATGGTACTGCGCAGCGTGGGCCGCAGCAATGAAGCGCAGAACGGCAAGTCGTTCATTTAGACTCTGGACTCTCCCACATTCTGCGAGTCCCGAAGATGGCACAGCCCTATCCTCCGATTGAGCCCTATCGCACCCAGCGCCTTCGGGTTTCGGACCTGCATGAGCTGTACATCGAGGAATGCGGCAATCCTGAAGGCGTGCCGGTGGTGTTCGTGCATGGCGGGCCGGGCGGCGGCGTGGAACCCTGGCAGCGCCAGTTCTTCAACCCGGAGAAATACCGCATCGTGCTGTTCGATCAGCGCGGCTGCGGGCGTTCGACGCCGCACGCAGAGTTGCGCGAGAACACCACCTGGGATCTGGTGGCTGACATGGAGAAAATCCGCGCCCAGCTGGCGATTGAGCAGTGGGTGGTTTTCGGCGGATCCTGGGGCTCGACCCTGGCGCTGACCTACGCCGAAACCCACCCCGGGCGCTGCACGGCATTGGTGCTGCGGGGCATTTTCCTGCTGCGCAAGGCCGAGATCGACTGGTTCTATCAGGAAGGTGCCAGCTGGATCTACCCGGACGCCTGGGAGCATTACGTCGCCGCGATCCCGCCCGATGAACGGGGCGATTTCGTGTCTGCGTACTACAAGCGGCTGACCAGCGATGATCCGGCGGTCCGCGCCGCCGCCGCCAAGGCCTGGAGTATCTGGGAAGGCGCCACCAGCAAGCTGTTGCCGAGCGGTGACCTGCTGGCCCGGTTCGGCGAGGACACGTTTGCCGATGCGTTCGCGCGCATCGAATGCCACTATTTCACCCACAAGGGCTTCTTTGAGCGGGATGACCAGTTGCTCGCCAACGTGGATCGGATACGCGACATTCCCGCGGTGATCGTCCAGGGTCGGTATGACGTGGTCTGTCCGATGCGCTCGGCCTGGGATTTGCACCGGGCGTGGCCGGAGGCCGAGTTTCATGTGGTCGCGGACGCCGGACACGCGGCCAGCGAGGCCGGGATTCTGTCCAAGCTGGTCGAGGCGACGGACCGCTTCGCCGGTGTATAGCCGCCGATGAAGCGCGTGGCCGCGGGGCGCAGGTGGCCCCGCTACCGCAGGGCCAGCCCCTCGTCTTTCTTGATGGCTTCCAGCACCAGGCTGGAGCGCACGTCCTTGACCCCCGGCAGCGCAATCAGCTGTTTCATCGAGAACGCGGCGAAGGCCTGAAGATCCTCGATCCAGACATGCAGCAGGTAGTCGAGGTCGCCGGTCATCACATAACAGGCCCGCACCTCCGGCAGCTTCTGCACCGCCTGCTGGAAGGCCGCTGCTGCGTCCTGCGACTGTCGCTCGATGGATACCCGTACAAAGGCTTGAATCTGTTGGCCCAGTCGCGCCGGATCGAGCACGGCGGCGTAGCGCTCGATGACGCCGGTGCTCTCCAGTTTCCGTACCCGTCGCTGGCAGGCGGTAGGGGATAGCGCCACCCGCTCCGCCAGCTCGACGATGGCGAGGCGTCCGTCGCGCTGCAGCTCACCTAGAATCCATAAATCGGTGCGATCGAGGTCGGCACGCATGAAATCACCAGAAAGATGACAGTTTGTAGTGATTTATACCGCATGTGTGCATATTCTGCGCAGGTTTTGCAGCAAGTGCCCGTGGCAAGCGGCGTACAGTAGTCTGCAGGGCTCATCGGCCGGAGACGTATTCATGTACGGCGCCAATACCACCAGCGAACTGCGCGGCGACTACCGCCGGGCGCGCGAGGATTTCACTGTTGATCAGGCCTGGCACTCATACAGCGAGGCAGATCAGCAGCTGTGGCAACGCCTGTATGCGCGCCAATCGGCGCAGGTGGCGACGGATGCCTGCCGCGAGTTTCGCGAAGGCCTGGCGCTGACTGACTGCGCGGCGGCGATCCCCGAGCTCGCGCGGGTCAACGTCGCGCTTGCCGCTGCCAGTGGCTGGCAGCTGGTGGCCGTGCCCGGGTTCATTCCCGACCTGCAGTTTTTCCGGCATCTGGCCGCGCGCCGTTTTCCGGTGACGGTGTGGCTGCGCACGCCGGAAGAGTTCGACTATCTGGTGGAGCCGGACATCTTCCACGACTTTTTCGGGCATGTGCCGATGCTGTTTCACCGGCGTTACGCCGACTACATGCAGCGATTCGGCATGCTGGGCCTGCAGGCACTGGAGCAGGATGCCTTGGCGCTGATCGGGAGGCTGTACTGGTACACCGTCGAGTTCGGCTTGCTGGAGAATGCCGAGGGCCTGCGCAGCTACGGGGCCGGCATCCTGTCGTCAGCGGGTGAAACGCGCTACTCGCTGGACAGCCCGCAGCCGCTGCGACTGCGCTTTGATCTGGAGCGGATCATGCGCACGCGCTACCGCATCGATGCATATCAGAAGACCTACTTCGTGATCAGTTCCATCGATGAACTGCTGATGGCCGTCGATGGCGATCTTGGCGCCGTGATCGAACGCGTCAGGACGTTGCCTGAACTCGAGCCGGACCGCAGCTATCCCGGCGACATCCCGACCACCGCCCGTGGCCAGCGCCACGCCGCCTGATATTCCACCCGGACCCGACTATGGACATGATCGACAACCCGCTGCAGACCGACGGCTTCGAGTTCGTCGAGTACACCGCGCCCACGGCCGAGGGCATCCACCAGCTGCACCAGTTGTTCGAGATGCTGGGGTTTGTCGCCGTCGCCAAACATCGCAGCAAGGACGTCACCCTGTTTCGCCAGGGCGATATCAACTTTCTGGTCAACGGCACGCCGTACACCCATTTTCAGCAGTTCGCCGTTGCGCATGGTCCCTCCGCCTGCGCGATGGGCTGGCGGGTACGCGATGCGGTCAAGGCCTATGAGCACGCGCTGGCCCGCAACGCGGTGCCGTTTGACACGCGGCCCAGCATGATGGAGCTGCGCCTGCCAGCGGTGTACGGCATCGGCAACAGCGTGCTGTATTTCATTGACCGCTATGGCCCGGAACAGTCGATCTACGACGTTGATTTCCGCTACTTCGATGGTGTTGATCGGCATCCGCGTGGCGTCGGTCTCACCGAAATCGACCATCTGACCCACAACGTGCAGCGCGGCAACATGGATCAGTGGTCCGGATTCTATGAGCGCATCGGCAACTTCCGTCAGATCCGCTACTTCGACATCGAAGGCAAGCAGACCGGCCTGTTCTCGCGGGCGATGACCTCCCCGTGCGGGCGCATTCGCATCCCCATCAACGAAAGCGCAGACGAGAAGAGCCAGATCGAGGAGTTTCTGCAGCAGTATCGTGGCGAGGGCATACAGCACATCGCATTGGCGACCGAGGACATCTACGCCACGGTAGAGGCGCTGCGCGCGCGCGGTGTCCAGTTCATGGAGACACCGGACAGTTACTACGAACGCGTGGACGCACGCGTGCCGAACCACGGCGAACCGCTGGCGCGGTTGCGCGAGCTGAGCATCCTGATCGACGGCGCGCCGGTTGAAGGCATCCTGCTGCAGATTTTCACCAGCACCGTCATCGGGCCGATCTTCTTTGAGATCATCCAGCGCAAGGGCAACGAAGGGTTCGGCGAGGGCAACTTCAAGGCGCTGTTCGAGTCGATCGAGGAAGACCAGATCCGCCGCGGTGTGCTCAAGACCGAAGTCGCTTGAGGGTGCGCCCGGAGGTCCGTGTGGCGGTTGCGGTCGGTGAAGTCCCCAGCTCCGAAGACAGGAGATTGTGATGCGCAAATGGATATACCGGCCGATCGTGGAGGGGCAGGCGCCCCGCCAGGCGCATGCCGATCTGCCGCCTGATACCTACGAGCGCGAACTCGGCAAGGAAGGCTTCTTCGGTCCGGCCACGCACATGCTGCACCCAAGGCCGCCGACAGGTTGGAGTGACTGGGAGGGCCCGCTGCGCCCCCGCGCCTTCGACCTGAACCCGCTGACCACAGCCCAGGGCGTCGCAGCCGCCACGCCCTGGGCCGCGCATCCGATACTGCATAACGCGCACCTGCGCCTGCGATGGTGGGTTTGCGGGCGCTCAATGAATGAACTGGTGCGCAACGCAGATGGCGACGAGCTGCTGTTCCTGCACGCCGGAGCCGCATCTCTGTACTGCGACTACGGACACCTGGAGCTGGCAGCGGGCGACTATGTGGTGCTGCCGCGTGGCACCATGTGGCGCATCGAATGCGTGGCCGCCACGCAGTGGCTGCTGATCGAGGCCACCAACTCCAGCTACCAGCTGCCGGACAAGGGCCTGGTCGGCGAGCACGCCATCTTCGACCCGGCGCTGCTGGACTATCCGCGGCTGGACGAGGCTTTCCGCGCGCAGGCACAGCGCCCCGGCGGCTGGCGCGTGAGGATCAAGCGACGGCAACAGATCTCCACGGTCACCTACCCGTACAACCCGCTGGATGCGGTGGGCTGGCAGGGCACGCTGCTCCCGGTGCGCATCAACGTCAAGCAGTTCCGGCCACTGATGAGCGCACGCTACCATCTGCCTCCGTCGGCGCATACGACGTTCGTGGCCCAGCGCTTTGTGGTCTGCACGTTTGCGCCACGGCCGTTCGAGTCCGATCCCGGTGCGCTGAAGGTGCCGTTCTTCCACAACAACGACGACTATGACGAGGCCATCTTCTATCACGCCGGAGATTTCTTCTCGCGCGATCGCATCAAGCCGGGCATGCTGACCCTGCACCCCTGCGGATTCACGCACGGCCCGCATCCCAAGGCGTTGGGCAAGATGCTGCAGCAAGACAAGCCGGCTACCGATGAATATGCGGTGATGATCGATGCGCGCGATGCGCTTGAGGTCTCCGGCGATGCGGAATCGGTCGAATGGGCCGAGTACCATCGGTCCTGGTCCACCCCATAAGTCCGAGCCCCGCATCGATGAAGCTAGCCACTGTCAAAGATGGAACCCGCGATGGCCGCCTCGTGGTCGTCTCGCGCGATCTGTCGACCTGCATCGCAGTGCCGGATATTGCACCGACGCTGCAGTCGGCACTGGACCGCTGGGACGCCGTTGCCGACGACCTCGGCGCTGTCGCCGCCCGGCTTGACGCGGGGGGCTACGGTGAAGCGGCTGATCCGTTCCACGCGATTGCCTGCCATTCGCCACTACCGCGTGCCTATCAGTGGGCGGATGGCTCGGCCTACGTCAACCACGTGCAGTTGGTACGCAAGGCGCGTGGCGCCGAGATGCCGGAGAGCTTCTGGACCGATCCGCTGATGTACCAGGGCGGCAGCGATCGCTTTCTCGATCCGATGGGCGCCATCGAGGTCGCCGACGAAAGCTGGGGGCTGGACCTGGAAGCCGAGGTCGCCGTCGTCACCGGGGATGTACCGATGGGCGTCAGCGTCGAAGAGGCCGCGGGCTGCATCCGCCTGCTGATGCTGGTCAACGATGTCTCTCTGCGCAATCTGATTCCCGGCGAGCTGGCCAAGGGCTTCGGCTTCTTCCAGGCCAAGCCCGCATCGGCGTTTTCGCCGTGCGCGGTCACACCTGATGAACTGGGGGCGGCGTGGGATGGCGCGCGTCTGCGTGGCCCGTTGCAGTCCGTGATCAATAGCTATGTGCTGGGCAGGCCGGACGCCGGTATCGACATGACCTTCGATTTCCCGCGGCTGATCGCGCATGCCGCGAGGACGCGGGCGCTGGCAGCCGGCAGCATCATCGGCTCCGGCACCGTATCCAATCGCGGTGCCGACGGGGGGCCGGGGGCACCGGTGAGCGAAGGCGGCGTCGGCTATTCCTGCCTTGCCGAACTGCGCTGCGTCGAAACCCTGCGCTACGGCAAGGCGGCGACGCCATTTCTGCGCTACGGCGATCAGGTGCGTATCGAGATGCTTGATCGGCAGGGGCGTTCGATATTCGGCGCCATCGATCAGGTGGTTGCGCGCTACCGGCGCTGATTGCCGCCGGCGTGCGCTGAACGACGCGAGGACCGACATGCTCAAGCTCTATTCGTACTGGCGCTCCTCCGCCAGCTACCGGGTGCGCATCGCCCTGAACCTGAAAGGTGTGCCGTATGAGATCGCGCCGGTGCACCTGCTGCGTGGCGGCGGCGAACAGCATGGCCCCGCCTACCGCGCACTCAATCCGCAGGGTCGGGTGCCGCTGCTGGTGGACGGCGATTTACGGCTGAATCAGTCGCTGGCCATTCTCGAGTACCTGGAGGACCGCCACCCTCAGCCCTCGCTGCTGCCGCCCTCGCTGACGACGCGGGCCCAGGTGCGCGCGTTCTGCCAGGCGATCGCAGCAGACATCCAGCCCTTCCACAACCTGTCTACGCTGGACGCGTTAACGAGCCGGTTTGCGGCCGATGAGTCCGCACGCGGCGACTGGATGCGTCACTGGATCGAGCGAGGTCTGTCCGCGCTGGAACAGGAATACGGCGCGGCAGGTGATGGGCACTATGTGTTCGGTGCTGCGCCGACGCTGGCCGACTGCCTGCTGGTGCCGCAGATCTATTCGGCGCAGCGTTTTGGCTGCGACGCCAGCCGCTATCCGCGGCTGGCTGAGATGGCAGCTCAGTGCATGGAACTGCCCGCGTTCCAGCGGGCGCATCCGGACCAGCAGCCGGATGCACAACGCTAGCGTCGGGCCGCGCGCAGGCGCTTCAGCGCCTCCGCATTCTGCAGGCGCGCCTCGCGCCGCAAGTGGGCCTCTTCATACCGATGGCGCTCGATCTCCGACTCGCACTGTATGCCCGGCACCGGCCGCGGCTTGCCGTTGGCATCCAGAGCGACAAACGTGAGATAGGCGGACAGGATATGCCGGCGGTCGCTGCCGTCGTAGCCAACCGCCTCCACGCGCACCCCGACCTCCATCGACGTGGTCCAGCTGCGGTTGACCGATGCGTTGAAGATCAGCACATCGCCGCGGCGCGCCGGGGCCACGAACACCACGGCATCGACGCTGGCGGTGACGCATACGCCAGCCGCATGGCGGTCCGCGGCTACCGCCGCAAAGCGATCCATTTGCGCCATGATCAGGCCGCCAAACACCGTGTCATTGGCATTCAGGTCGTTGGGGAACACCATGTAGACCTGTTCGCGGATCGCGGAGTAGGCCACCGGGCGCGAGGCTGGGATCGGAGGAGTCATCGATAGGGGTTCCGGCAGGGGCGCAGAGCGAGGATCAGTGTAGCCCGCGGGCCGCGGGCCGCTACGCGGAAATGGGCACTGCGGCGGCGGAAAGTCACGATTTATGGGGGGCTCCGGCATATTCTGGGCTATTTCTACTAGATTCCATGCCGGTCTTCGAGCGTAAACTGTAAGCAGGGCGCACTGTGTCGTCTGCCCGTGGGCGCGCATTGGGGCGTGTCAATACTGTAGAGAGAGCCGAAACGATGTTTACCACCAAGAGATTCGCTGTTGCGGCGTTTGCGTTGCTGTCCTGCGCGGGTTTGCTGACTGCCTGTGGCGGCGGCGGTTCCAGCGGTTCGGGCAGCAACAACGGCGGTGGTAGCGGCGGCAAAGGCCGCACCTATCTGATCAAGCCGGACGCCAATGCCACACGCGACATGATCGCCGCGATGGTACAGGCCGCCCCCGGCGACGTGATCCAGTTCGACTGCGGCTACTTCGAGCTGACCTCCTCGCTGCAGCTGACGGACACCGAGGACGTGCTGATCAAGGGTTGCGGCAAGGACCGCACCGTTCTCTCCTTCAAGAACAACAACGCCCCCGAGGGCGTACTGGCGGTCAACGTTCGTGGCCTGGTCATCGAAGACCTGACGGTGCTGGATACCGGCGGCAACGGTTTTGAATTCCGCGGCGTCGATCACGGCACACTGCGCCGCGTGCGCGC
>JBFJJW010000026.1:0-20007 GCA_041612095.1 Solimonas sp.
ATGCTGATTGCCGTGCCGACCGGCGTGAAGGTCTTCAACTGGGTGGCCACCAGGTGGCGCGGCTCGATGACCTTCGAGACGCCGATGCTGTTCGCGCTCGCCTTCGTGTTCCTGTTCACGATCGGTGGCTTCTCTGGCCTGATGCTGGCCATCACGCCGGTGGACTTCCAGTACCACGACACCTACTTCGTGGTTGCCCACTTCCATTACGTGCTGGTACCGGGCGCGGTGTTCTCGATCATCGCAGCGGTCTATTACTGGATTCCGAAATGGACCGGCCGCATGTATAGCGAAGGCCTCGGGCAGCTGCATTTCTGGCTGTCGGCGGTCTTCATCAACATCACCTTCTTCCCGCAGCATTTCGCCGGTCTGGCGGGCATGCAGCGACGCGTGCCGGACTACGCCGTCCAGTTCACTGATTTCAACATCATCAGCTCGGTTGGGGCATTCGGCTTCTTTGTCGCCCAGTTCATCTTCGTCTACAACATGCTGGCCAGCTGCTATGGCTGGGGCGGGCGCAAGCAGAATCTGCCCGACCGTGTCTGGGAAGGCGCCCATGGTCTGGAATGGACTGTTGCCTCGCCCGCGCCGTATCACACCTTCGAGACCCCGCCGCCGCTGCCGGAAAGCGAGACGACGGCGGTACACGACGCACCGCACCACGCCTGAATCTGACGCGGGCCCGTTGCGCAGCAGCGGCAGCGGGCCCCATAAACTTTCGACATGACCAAGGAACCGACCAAAGCCCGCCGTAACCTGCTGCTGTTTCTGGCGCATGTGGGGCTGGCCTTGTTCTTTCTGGCCTGGTTCGTCTACCGCGTGGTGCAGCAGTGAGCGCGCGTGCGCGCGGCCTGCATACGCTGCGACTGGGCGTGGTCGTGATCGGCATGTTCGGTTTTGGCTACGCGCTGGTGCCGCTGTACGACATTCTCTGCGACGCGATCGGCCTGAACGGCAAGGTCAAGCTCGAGGCCGCGGCAGCCCTGCCGGCGGCGGTCGATACCAGTCGATTGGTTACAGTCGAGTTCGTGACCACAGTCAACGGGGGGCGACCCTGGAAGTTTCGCGCGGCGCAACCCAGCGTGCAGGTGCATCCCGGGCAGATGGCCACGGTGAACTTCTTTGCGCAGAACACCGAGGGGCATGATCTGGTGGCGCAGGCGGTGCCGAATGTGGCGCCGTGGGATGCGGCCAAGTATCTGCGCAAGACAGAGTGTTTCTGCTTTAACAACCAGGCCTTCAAGGCGGGTGAGGAAAAAACCATGCCGGTGGTATTCGTGCTCGATCCCGAGCTGCCCGCCGACGTGGATCGCGTCACGTTGTCCTATACGTTCTTCGACGTCAGTGACGTCGCAATGAAGCAAGACTGAATCGAGATTGACAGGAGCTGATCATGGGGACCCACGCCGCCCAAAATACTGAGCGCTACTTCGTACCGGAGCCCAGCGTCTGGCCATTTCTGCTGACCTTGGGTTTGGTCGCATTGCTCGGGGGCACTGCCTCGTTCCTGGAAGATGGCGGCATTGGCCCTGTGCCAGTCTGGGCCGGCCTGGCGCTGGCGATTTCCATCATCTACCTCTGGTTCCGCGGTGTGGCGCGCGAGAGCGAGGGCGGCCTCTATGGTGCACAGGTCGATCGCACGTATCGCTGGAGCATGTCCTGGTTCATTTTCTCCGAGGTCATGTTCTTCGGTGCATTCTTTGGCGCGCTGTTCTACGCCCGCGGGCTGTCGCTGCCGTGGTTGGGCGGCGAGGGGGCGAAGCTTTCTACCCACCTGATCCTGTGGCCCGGGTTTGAGGCGGTCTGGCCGTCAAACGGGCCGGCCGGGATTGGCGGCGACTTCGAGACCATTCCGGCATTCGACGTGCCGCTGGTCAACACGCTGATCCTGCTGACGTCGGGCGTCACCATCACGATGGCCCATCACGCGCTGAAGGAGAGCAAGCGCACGGCCTGCATCTTGTGGATGTGGGCTACCGTGGCGCTGGGGTGTGCGTTCCTGTTCTTTCAGGTCGAGGAATACATTCACGCCTACAACGACCTGAACCTGACCCTGGGGTCCGGCATCTACGGTTCCACGTTCTTCATGCTGACCGGGTTTCACGGCATGCACGTGACCCTGGGCACCTTGATGCTGGCCGTGATCACGCTGCGCCTGATGAAGGGCCACTTCAAGCCGGATTCGCACTTCGGCTTCGAGGGCGTGGCCTGGTACTGGCATTTCGTGGACGTCGTCTGGATCGGGCTGTTCATCGTCGTTTACTGGATTTAGGTCCAGGCAAACAAAAGGGCGGCCTGATGGCCGCCCTTTTTTTGACGTTCGCCTAAGGGGTGGCGCTGGGCGCAGGCGCCGCTGCCGGGGGCAGCGCTCGGTGCGGCTGAAGCCAGCCCTGCTGCCACGACAGCAGCACGAAAAGTATCAGCGCTACCGAAAGCGCAACACGAATCTTGAGCCCGGTGAGGGCGCGCTTGCGGCTGCTCGGGTCACGGACCAGAAACACCATGCTGATCATCAGCGTGGTGAGTATCGCGAGTAGCAGGAATATAACGACAAGTTTGACGATCATCTGACTGTCATGCGGCGGCGGTAGCAGGCATCATACGGCCAAATTCCAGCACGGATGCCAGCGTCACGCCATCGAGTGGCCGGCGACTAACGGAGCAAGCATGTCATCGTGGACGTTCAAACCCCCGCTATGGGCGAGTGCCGCCGTGGTCGTTGTCGCCGCAGGCATGTGCAGCCTCGGATACTGGCAGGTGCAGCGTGGGCAGGCCAAGGCTGAACTGCAGGCGCGCTATGCGGCAGCTGAAGCGCGCACTGCCCGTGGCGTCAGTGCCGGCAGCGTGGCCGATCCCGAACTGATCGAGCGCGCCCGGGTTCGCGGGCGCTTCGACGGTAGCCGCCAACTCTTGCTGGACAACCAAAGCCACAACCACAAGCCGGGCTATCACGTGCTGACGCCACTGCTGATGGAGGATGGCAGCACCGCGATCATTGACCGCGGCTGGGTCCCGCTGCCGCCAGAAGGGCAGCTGCCCGATCTGAGCGTGCCGACCGGAGAGGTCGAGTTCGAAGGCCTATGGCGGACGTTCCCGGCGCCGGCGATGCGACTGGAGGTCGACAACTGCGCAGGCGACCGCTGGCCGCGCATCGTTCAGTATCCAACCATTGCCGAATTCCGCTGTCTGTACGGGGAGTATGTCGCGGACGGGCTGGTGCTGATGGATCCCCTGGCCGCGGCCGGCTATGTCCGCGAATGGGATCGGGGCGCTGAGCTGTCGCCGACCAAGAACTACAGCTACGCCGCACAGTGGTTCGCCTTTGCGCTGACCCTGATCGCCATCTTCATCAAACTCAACTTGCGTCGTAAGTCATGACAGATCCCCGGGTTCGTGGTCGCCAGCAGTTCATCCTCCTCGCGGTCCTGTTTTTTGCGCCGCTGCTCGCAGCGATTGGCCTGTTCTTCTTTGCGCCGCAATGGCAGCCAGAAGGACATACCAACTATGGCGAGCTGATCTCGCCGGCACGACCGTTGCCGGATGTCGCCCTGGTTGACGAGCAGTCGGCGCCGCTGGGCGAGGGCGCGCTGCGAGGCAAGTGGAGCTTTGTCTATCTGGGCGCGGCATCCTGCGATGCGTCCTGCGCCGACAAGCTTTACCAGATTCGCCAGATTCGAACCCTGCTCAACGAAAAGCGTCTGCGCGTGCAGCGTGTATACCTGGCGCCCAGTGCGACGGCACTGGCTGCGGCGCGTGCGCAGCTGTCAGCGGACCATCCCGATCTGAAGTTTCTCGTGGAAGCCGACGATGGGCAGGTGATCGCGAGCCTGTTTCGTGCAGCGGCCCCTCAGGCCGATGCACTGGCGCTTTACCTTGTTGACCCACTGGGCAATCTGATGATGGTCTATTCGGCGGCATCGGAATCCCCCGGAATCCTCAAGGACATCAAGCGCCTGTTGCGGGTCTCCCAGATTGGCTGAAACCCAGGCGACGCCTTAGCCGCGGCTGGGACGGCATAGGGGATGCGGTAAAATCCGCGACCACCGCGCGCCCCGCGCGCCCGATTTGTCCATGCGCAATCCATGACCTGGTTTCGAAATCTCGCTGTCGCCGCACTGGTGCTCTGCTCCTGTGTCGTGGTGCTCGGTGCCTATGTGCGCCTGTCGGACGCTGGGCTGGGCTGCCCGGACTGGCCGGGCTGTTACGGGCACGTTGGCGTGCCCAGCGCCGCCGATGATGTGGCGCGAGCCGAGCAGAGGTTCCCGCAGCGCCCGGTGGAGGCGCCCAAGGCCTGGAAGGAAATGGCGCATCGGTACTTAGCGTCGACGCTGGGGTTGCTGATACTGATGCTGGCGATTGCCTCGCGATTCGTCGCCGCTGCGCCCAAGCGGCTGCCGTGGGTGCTCACCGGCCTGGTCGTCTTCCAGGGTGTACTGGGGATGTGGACCGTGACCTGGCAGCTCAAGCCGCTGGTCGTGACCGCACACCTGCTGGGAGGCATGACGACGCTGGCCTTGCTGCTGTGGCTGTGGCTCTCGGTGCGCCGCCGCCCTGCGCATCAGGATCAGGGGCCGTTGCGCGAATTCCGCAGTGAACGGCATATTGCCCTGGCAATGGCGCGCGAGTCTTCCGACGCAACGGCGGCTGACGCGGCAGTGGCGCCAAGGGGGTTGCGCCTGTTCGCAGCCATCGGCCTGCTGCTGCTGGTGTGCCAGATATTTCTCGGTGGCTGGACCAGCACCAACTACGCTGCACTGGCCTGTCCCGATCTGCCGACCTGCCATGGTAGCTGGTGGCCCGAGACGGATATTCCGACGGCCTATACGCTCTGGCATGGGCTCGGCATCAATTACGAGTACGGCATTCTTGACGCCCGGGCTCGCGTCACCATCCATCTGTTTCACCGGGTCGGCGCCGTCGTCGTGACCGCCGCGCTGCTGCTGCTGGGCCTGTGGTTGTGGCGTGCACAGCGCGCCCTGCTATGGCGGCGCCTGGGCGTTGCGGTGCTCGGTGCGCTCGGGTTGCAGGTGCTGATTGGCCTCGGCATCGTCAAGCTGCAGCTGCCGCTCGCCTTGGCGACTGCGCACAATGCAGGCGCGGCCTTGCTGCTGATGGTCATGGTCACGCTGAACTACCACGCCTGGGCTGAGCGCGCACGCCAATGACGTCACACGCTACCAACGGGCAGACGACCCTGGGTTTGCAGGCGCGCCTGCATGAGTACTACGAGCTGTGCAAGCCGCGTGTGGTCATGCTGATTGTGTTTACGGCCGTGGTCGGCATGTTTCTCGCGGTGCCAGGACTGCCGCCATTGGCGGCGTTGGTCTGGGGCACGCTCGGCATTGGTCTTCAGGCGGCGTCAGCTGCAGCGGTCAACCAGATCATTGATCGCAATATCGACGCACGCATGGCGCGTACCTGTGGGCGACCGCTGGTAACGGGCGCGCTGACGATGACGCAATGCATCGCGTTTGCCACAGCGCTGGGGTTGCTCGGGTTCGCGGTGCTGTGGTTTCTGGTGAATCCGCTGACCGCAGTGCTGACCCAGTTCACGCTGATTGGCTACGCTGGCATCTATACGCTCTATCTGAAGCGAGCCACGCCGCAGAACATCGTGATTGGTGGCGCAGCCGGCGCCGCGCCACCGGTACTGGGCTGGGTGGCCGTTACCGGTGAACTGCACGCGCATGCGCTGGTGCTGTTCGCCATCATCTTCATCTGGACGCCTCCGCACTTCTGGGCGCTGGCCATCGACCGTCGCGACGACTATGCCAAGGCCGATATTCCGATGCTGCCGGTGACTCACGGAATCGAGTTCACCCGGACCCAGGTGCTGCTGTACACCGTGTTGCTGGTGGCGGTGACGGTACTGCCGTATGCCACGCGCTTGTCCGGCCTTTTGTATCTGGTGGGCGCGTTGATATTGGGCGGGGTGTTCCTGTACTACGCGGTGCGTCTGAAGTGGTGGCCCACGCCGCAGTTGCCGATGCGCACCTTCGGCTACTCGATCGTCTATCTGATGGGGATTTTTACCCTGCTGCTGGTCGACCACTACGTGGCCCCGTTGCTGGGGTAAAGGCTTGCCCAATAAAAAAGGCCCGCGCATGCGGGCCTTTTCATGGGTGCGATCACCGCGTAGCTCAGGCTTCGATCGCCTTGCGCATCTTCTTCATGGCCGCAGATTCAATCTGACGGATGCGCTCCGCGGAAACGCCGTACTCATCCGCCAGTTCCTGCAAGCCGGCCTTCTCGCCGTCGGCAAGCCAGCGCCGCTGGACGATGTCCCGTGAGCGGTCATCCAGCGACACCAGCGCGGAATGCATGCGTGCCTCGCGTGCCTCCTGCCATTCGTCTTCCTCGATGGCGGCGATGTCGTCGCTGCCATTGGCCAGATAGTCCTCCGGCATGTAGGCGTCTTCGCCGTCTGCGGCGGTGGCGCTGAACGAAACATCGCCACCACTGAAGCGCGCCTCCATCTGGAAGACTTCTTCGGGCTTGACGTTCAGATCGGCTGCAATGGCCGCGGCCTCCGTCTGGGTCAGCCAGCCGGCCCCTTTCTTCGAGGAACGCAGATTGAAGAACAGCTTGCGCTGCGCCTTGGTCGTCGCAATCTTGACGATGCGCCAGTTCTTCAGCACAAACTCATGGATCTCGGCCTTGATCCAGTGCACGGCAAACGAGATCAGACGCACGCCGACATCGGGGTCAAAGCGCTTCACCGCCTTCATCAGGCCGATGTTGCCTTCCTGTATCAGGTCCGCGAGCGGCAGGCCGTAACCCATGTAGCCGCGCGCGATATGCACCACGTGGCGGAGGTTGGACAGCACCAGCTGCTGGGCGGCCCCGAGGTCGCCCTCATCGCGCAGGCGCTCACCCACCCGCTTCTCCTCTGCGGCGTCCAGCACCGGCAGCTGATTCACATGGGCGATATAGGCGTCGAGGCTACCCGACAGCGGCACCAGCGACATGGGCTGGCGCAGGCTGATGGCAGTATTCGCGGCGACGGTCGTACTCATCTCGGATCTCCCAAAGATTGACGGGCTATTTTAGCACTCGCGCGAATAGAGTGCTAAGCGCAGGCAAAGTTCCGCTGCCGCCGCAACTGACTGTAAGAGAAGATTATTTTGGTTCTATGGCAGCCAGGCGCCGAGTCACGGTCACCAGCGCGCCCGCCCAGCCCAGCAGCACGCCGGCCCCGATCAGCGAGAAGCCGTCGCTGACGCCCAGGCCCACCAGCTTGAAGTCGCTATCGTACAGCGCTGCAAGCTCGGCGCTGGGCGTAGCCAGCATGTCGGTGCCGAGCAGCACCATGATCCAGGCCAGGGCCCCGCCCAGCAGCCCAAACCAGAATCCGGCGTACAGAAACGGCCGGCGGATGTAGCTGTCCGGCGCGCCAATCAGCTTCATCACCTCGATCTCTTCGCGGCGTGCCTCGATATCCAGGCGAATGGTGTTGCCGATGACCACCATGACGGCAACACCCAGCAGCAACGCGATGATGCCGACGGCCCGCTCGCCGATCGCCAGAATCGCATACAGCCGTTCCAGCCACTTCTGATCGAGCCGCGCCAGTTCGACTTCGGGTTGCGCTTCCAGGCGTGTCAGCAGTGCCTGTATCTGCGGCTTCTGCAGATGCCGGTCCGGCGTGACTGCAATGACTCCGGGCAACGGATTGTCGGTAAGCAGATCCAGCGCGTCGCCAAACCCCGATTGCTCGCGAAACTCGACCAGCGCGGCTTCGCGCGAGATGTAGAGCGTGCGCGCGATGGCGGCCTCGGTCTCGAGTTCACGCGCCAGCGCCATGCCGCGTTCCCGAGGCACGCTGTCTTTCAGGAAGAGGGAAATCTGCAGCGAGTCCTGCCAGCTGTTGCCGACCAGCGTCAGGTTCCGGGTCAGGACGTGCAGGCCGGCTGGCAGGGCCAGCGCAATGCCGATGACCAGCGCAGTGAGGCTGGCGGCCAGGGGCGCGCGCCCGAGCTTGCCCAGAGAGAAAAAGAACACGCGCAGATGCTCATGCGCGAAGCGCGCCAGCCAGTTGGGCCGATCAAGGCCGGCTTCAACGAACGCCATTGCGGTCTCCCAGACGCGAAGCTGCTGTCGGACGCTTGTCGGTAATGTGGCCGTGCTCGAGATGGATATTGCGATGCGGCAGCGCCTCGATCAGATCAATGGCGTGGGTCGCGATCAGGACGGTGACCCCGGCATCGTTGAAGCGCTGAAAGCCGTGCATGACCTCCAGCGCCATCTCGGGGTCCAGGTTGCCCGTGGGCTCGTCCGCGAGAATCAGTGCCGGCTTGGTGACGATCGCGCGGGCAATGCCGACTCGTTGCTGCTCGCCGCCGGACAAGGTCAGCGGCAGGGATTTTTCACGGCCCAGCAAGCCCACGGAATCAAGCGCGGCACGCACGCGACGCCCGATATCGCTGTAGGCGTAGCCGCGAATCACCAGCGGCAGCGCGACGTTGTCGAACACCGAGCGGTCGTACAGCAGATTGAAGTTCTGGAACACGAGGCCGATGCGGCTGCGGTAGTCCGGCACCTGTCTCGATTTAAGCACTGACAGGTTCTGGCCCATCACCACCACCTGACCGCGGCTTGCGCGGCAAAGCAGTGCAATCAGCCGCAGCAGCGTGGTCTTGCCGGCCCCGCTGGGACCGGTGATGTAGACCATCTCGCCCTGATCGATCGTGAAGTTCACGTTCTCCAGCACGTCCTGGCCACCGGCATAGCGGTAACTGACCTGGTCGAAGCGGATGATGTCGCTCAAGGCCTCATTCCCCGATCAAGGCGTCCACGTAGGTTTCTGCGTCGAAGGGCTGCAAATCGTCCACCGATTCGCCGACTCCGATGAAGCGCACCGGTAATGCCATGCGCCGCGCGATGGCCAGCAGGATACCGCCCTTGGCGGTGCCGTCCAACTTGGTGATGACCAGGCCGGTCAGGCCAATCGCCTCGTGAAACTGCAATGCCTGGGTCAGCGCGTTGCCGCCGGTAGTTGCATCGACCACCAGCAAGACCTCATGCGGCGCGTACGGGTCGTGCTTCTGCACCACGCGCTTGATCTTGCGCAACTCCTCCATCAGATGGCTCTGCGTGTGCAGGCGCCCCGCCGTGTCTGCAATCACCAGATCCACACCGCGTGCCTTGGCGGCCGAGACCGCATCGTAGATGACGCTGGCTGCATCAGCGCCTTCGCCTTGGGACAGGATGGGAACGTTGGCGCGGGTTGCCCAGGTCTTCAGCTGATCGACCGCCGCTGCGCGGAAGGTGTCGCCCGCGGCCAGCAGCACGGATTTGCCCTCCCGCTGGTAACGCGCTGCGAGCTTGCCGATGGTGGTGGTCTTGCCGACCCCGTTGACGCCGGCGACGAACACGATGAACGGCTTGATGAAGTCAGGCAGCAGTAACGGTTTGGCTATGGGCGCGAGCAGCTCAAGCAGCAGCTTGCGCAGCGCGCCACGCAGCTGGGACGCATTGCGTACACGGCCCGCCTTGATCTCCACCTGCAGACGCTCCAGCAGCCACTGCGTGGCTTCCAGCCCGGCATCGGCCGTGAGCAGGCGCGTTTCCAGCTCCTCCAGGGCGTCATCACGCAGCGCGTCTGCAGTGAAGAAGCTGCCGATGTCACGCGTCAGCCAGGAGTCGCCTGCGCTCTGATTCAGGCGCGAGCGCAGCTTGCGGATCATGCCGGTTTCAGCCATGCGGGTATCGTCAGGTAAGGATCAAGGGAGGATCGTCAGCTGCCGCAGTTTAAGACCACAGCAGCCAGGTCGTGCCGCGCGCGGCGCGGTGCACCGTAGGCAGCTGCGACAGCAAGTGCTCGATGTCCGGCGTCGCGGTCTCGGCCACCGGGTAGCGCAACACGCGGTAAAAGCTGCGCGCACGGGTCAGACTGATGTTGGCAATCCACAGCGGGCGGCCGTCCGTCAACCGGTAACCCGAGGGCCACAGGCGCAGCAGATACTGTTCGTCGGTGCCGATCGGCAAGCGCAGCATCAACGCGGGATGCTGACCGGCGTGGACCTGCGGCAGGATCGGCAGTTCCTCGGCCGGAGAATCACTGGACAGCCAGTGCAGCACATTGCCGGCCGAAAGCGGAGCCGGCTCCAGCCAGCCGGCGGCGCGTAACTCTTCGTCGATCTGCGTCAATTCCCCGGCCCACTGCAGCTGGAACGGCTGCTTGAGGCGCCCGGCAACGTCCTGGCGCTGGGCAGGTAGCAGCTCCCAGACTGCATCGCGCCACTGCTGGGCCTCGATCTGCGCGTAGGCGGGCGCTGCATGCGGCGCCTGCAGATGGGTCTGGCTGAGGCCGACACAGACCGCCAGTACGAATGCCGCCAGTATCGGTGGCAGCACGCGCCGCGCGGGCAAGAGTTCGGGACGGTGGCGGCGGTAGCCCAAGCCCAGCAGCGCGGCCCAGATGCCTGCCACTACGATTGCAAACAGCGTCAAGCTGTACCACTGGGCGCCCAGATACAGCTGCGCGAACACAATCAGTGCGAGCACCCCGAAGCTGGTGCCGTAGAACAGGCGCCGGACCCAGGGGCTGCGGCCGGTAGACAGCAGCACCGGCAGAAAGAAATAGATCACGGCGGCCAGCACCAGGTCGCGTGCCGAATAGCCCTGGGGTTGCGGCGTGCCGAAGAACTGATAGGGCGGCGCCAGGGTCGGCACCGCGTGCAGGCCCAGCGACAGCACCGCGCCGAAGCCTAGCGCGGCCAGCCAGTGGGCGCTCGCGCGGCGCTTGCGCAGTGCGAGCAGCACCGCGAAGGTGATGGCCGCAACCGGCAGGTATACCGGCCACTCGCCCAATTGCAGTGCGAGCTGTGCGAAGGCCAGCCCCCAGGGTGTATGCAGATCGCGCAGGGTCTGAAAAATGGCCGCATCAACGGCACCGGGGTAGGGATGCAGCCCCGGCGCCGCCCACAGATAGAGCCAGATGCCGCTGAGCGTCAGCAGCACGATGGCCAGCAGCGCCAGCACGGGCGTTTCCGGCAGCTTGGGATCGGCCAGTGCGGCGCCGAAAGTGCGGAGCCGGCGGTGACGGCGGCTCCAGTCGAGCATGCTGCCAATCCAGTCCTCGGCGTGACTTTGCAGGCGACGCCCGATCAATCCGCTGAGCCAGATGGTCAGCCACAGCAGCACGATCAGCGACAGCAGCAAGGTGGCCAGTCGGCCCGCGACTTCCGCCGCCAGGCCCAGCGAGGCGCCGAACGCGACGCCGGGCAGGATATAGGCCAGCGACCAGGCGAGGGCGGCAATACTGTCAGCGACCACGAACACCCAGGTTCGCTGCCCGGACGCGCCCGCCATTGCCGGGGTGATCGCGCGCACCGGTCCGAGAAAGCGCGCCAGCATCACCCCCTGCACACCGTAGCGGTCGAAGAAGCGCCGGGCGTTGGTAATGGCATCGGGGTATCGCTGAAACAGGCGATGCGCGAACAGGGCATCGCCGTAGCGGCGCCCCAGCCAGAAGCTGAAGCCGTCACCTGCAACGGCACCCACGGTGGCCACCAGCACCGCGGACCACAGGTCAAGCGAGCCGAGGGCCACCAGCGCGCCCACCGCGAACAGCACGACGGCGGCCGGGATGAATGCGCCGACGATGAAGATGGCATCCAGGCCTGCGGTAAGCAGGAGCAGTAGCAGCGCCCAGCTGGGGTGCGCCCCGATCCAGTCGAGAAACTGCTGCAGCACTGCGGTCATGCGGCGGTTTGCGCCTCGCGCAGCGCCTCGCGGGCGGCGTCCAGCGTCTGCTGGATCTCGGCGGGGCCGTGCGCGCTCGAAACAAAGCCCGCCTCATAGGCCGACGGTGCCAGATACACACCGCGTGCGAGCATGCCGTGGAAGAAGCGCTTGAAGGCTGCGCCATCGCCGGCCATGACGTCCTTGAAGCCGCGGATGCCCGATAGCTGGGTGAAGTACAAGCCAAACATGCTGCCCACTTGCGTGGTCAGAAACGGCAGGCCGATCGCGGCGGCTTCGCGCTGCAGGCCGCGCAACAGGTCCGCGGTGGTCTGCTCAAGGCGCGCGTACAGCTTGGCGTCGTCGAGCTTGCGCAACAGGGCCAGGCCCGCGCTCATCGCCAGCGGATTGCCCGACAGGGTGCCAGCCTGGTACACCGGCCCCACCGGGGACAGTTTCTGCATGATGTCGCGCCGCCCGCCGAACGCGCCCACCGGCAAGCCGCCGCCGATGATCTTGCCGAGCGTGGTCAGATCGGGGGTGACGCCATACAGGCCGGAGGCGCCGCGCGGTCCGACCCGGAATCCGCTCATGACCTCGTCGAAGATCAGGATCGAGCCGTGGCGATCGCAGATCGCGCGCAGGCCCTCGAGAAAGCCCGGCGCCGGCGGCACGCAGTTCATGTTGCCGGCCACCGGCTCGACGATGATGGCCGCGATGTCGGGCCCGTGGTCCTTGAACACGGCGGCCACCGAGTCCAGGTCGTTGAACTGAGCGGTCAGCGTGTACTTGGCGAGGTCAGCCGGCACCCCCGGGGACGTGGGCACGCCAAAGGTCAGCAGGCCGGATCCGGCCTTGACCAGCAAGGCGTCGCCGTGGCCGTGATAGCAGCCTTCAAACTTCAGGATGTGGTCGCGCCCTGTAGCGCCGCGGGCCAGCCGCAAGGCGCTCATCGTGGCCTCGGTGCCGCTATTGCACATGCGAACCTGTTCCATGCCGGGCACGCGTGCGCAGAGCAGCTCCGCCATCTCGATTTCAAGCTCGGTAGGCGCGCCGTAGGACACCCCGATGTCCAGCTGCCGCCGGATGGCCGCCACAACCACCGGGTCCTGATGCCCGGTGATCATCGGGCCCCAGGAACCGACATAGTCGATATAGCGACGGCCATCGGCGTCGACCATGTACGCACCCTGCGCCGAGGCAATGAAGCGGGGCGCGCCCCCCACCGCCTTGAAGGCGCGGACCGGGCTGTTGACGCCACCCGGGATGGTGAGCTGCGCGCGTGCAAACAGGTGTTCCGAGCGGGTCATGGTGTCCGTCGTGCAAAAAATGGGCGGTCGCCGCAGGGTGCAGCCGGCGCCAGGGATGTCAGGAGTCCGCAATTCTAAGGGATGCGTGCTGCGGGCTTGCCATCGAACAGTACTCGGTACGCCGCCGCCGCGCTTTCGACATCGGCTGCGGCAAACACGCCGCCCACTGCAGCGATCAGGTCGGCCCCGGCCGCCAGTGCGATACTGGCGTTCTCCGGCGTGAGGCCGCCAATGGCGCAGACCGGCAGCCCCAGCGCGCGTGCCTGCCCCAGGGTTTGCAGCTGCGCCGCGGGGGCCTTCGGCTTGGTCCGGGACGGGAAGTAGCGTCCGAATGCGAGATAGCTGGCGCCGGCGCGCGCCGCGATCTGAGCGCGCTCCAGGGAGTCTCCGCAGGTCGCGCCGATGATGGCGTCCGGGCCCAGTCGCACGCGCGCCGCGCGCAGATCGCCGTCGTCAGCTCCCAGGTGCACGCCGTCGGCGCCGACGCGATCGGCCAGATCCGGATCATCGTTGATGATCAGCGGTACCCGCTGTGCTCGGCACAGCTGCAGCAAGGTCTGCGCCAGCTCCCGGCGCAGCGGCAGCGCGTTCCATTTGTCCCGGTACTGAATCAGCGCCGCGCCACCACGCAGCGCGGCGGCGACCGCGGGCGCCATGTGTGCGGGTTCGCGACACAGGGTCTCGGAGGTAATCGCGTACAGGCCGCGCAGCGGCATCATGCGTGACGTCCCGGGATGGCGCGCCCACCTCCGACCACCAACGCGCGTTGCAGGCAGCGCGCGACATAGTCCTGAGCCGATGGCAGGGCCACGTCCAGTGGCTCACCCAGCGCCAGCCGCGCGGCCAGCGTTGCCGCAAGTGTGCAGCCGGCGCCATGAAATCCGCCGGGGATGCGCGCGTACTCGAATACCGCGGGCGGCAGCGTGTGGCGGTGCCAGGTGTTGACGACGTCGGCGGTGGGCTCGTCGCCACCCGTGATCAGGACGTTGGCACAGCCGGATGCCAGCAGCGCCCGCCCGCAGGCATCCAGATCGGGCAGGCCGGGCGCGAGGCGGCGAGCCTCGGCGGCATTGGGCGTGATGATCGTCGCCAGCGGCAGCAGTTCCGAGCGCAGCGCAAGGACGGTATCCGCCGCCGACAGGTTGGCGCCGCCACCGGCACGAAGGACCGGATCCAGCACCACCGGCACGGCGGCACGGCGGATCGCCTCCGCAATGATCGGCATCTGCGCGGCGCTGCCGATCAGGCCGATCTTGATGGCGTGTACCGGGCAGTCGTCGAGTACCGCCGCCAGCTGTTGCGCCAGCAGGCTGGGGGCGGTGGCGACCACGCGGCTGACGTCACAGGTGTTCTGTACGGTCAGGCAGCTGACGGCGGTAACGGCGTGTGCGCCCTGGGCGCAGATCGCCTCGATGTCGGCCTGCAGGCCGGCGCCGCCACTGGGGTCATGGCCGGAAATGCACAGGATCTGGGGAAGCGAGCGTGGCGCAGTCATGAGGCAGTCTAGTGGTTTGGCGGGGTTTTACCGCTTGCTTTCCGGCGGGTCTTATGCACAGGTGCGACGCAGGGGCGGCGAGTATCGCGCCACAGCGACATTTTTTTGCAAGAATGCCGCAAGAATTTCATACGCACATGATTATCAAGGAAAAATGCCTGTGGATAGAATCTCGCCCCGGAGTAGAAACTGGCGCGGATACGGTGACTTACGGTACTCGTCCGCAGATTGCGCACATAGATATCCACAGCCGCTGTGGGCAGAACAGATGTTTCCAAGCAAAGTGATGCACTTAGCCGCCACTGTTAAAGCAGACTGTCAATGAACGGCCACGGGTTTTCAGCCTGGATCGGCGGTGCGCTGCTGCTTGGAGTCGTCGCCGCGGGCGCGGCGTCGGCGGTCGCCGCATGGCAGCGTGTAGCGACGATACACAGTCCTGCCCTGCGTGAATTGTCCGGCCTGGCGCCGTCCCACCGGCACCCGGAGCGCTGGTGGGCAGTCAACGACAGCGGCAATGCCCCGCAGCTGCACGCATTCGATGCAGCGGGGCAGAATCTGGGCGCCGTGACCATCGGTGCGACCAGCGGCTTCGATTGGGAGGCCCTGGCCGCGTTCGAATGGCGCGGCGAGCCCTGGCTCGCGATCGGCGATATCGGCGACAACCTCGGCCTGCGCCGGGAGGCTTCGGTGCTGCTGTTACCCGAGCCCGAGCCGCAGCTGCAGCGCGCAACTGCACGCGAACTGCGCTTCCGCTATCCCGACGGCGCGCGCGATGCCGAGGCCTTGATGGTGGATGTGGCCGCCGGGCAGATCCTGATTGCGGAGAAGACCCGTGGAGCCGCCACCCTGTATGCGTTGGAGCTGGAGGGGCCGCTGCGTCAGGTGGCGCGCAGGCTGGCGGACATACCGCAGGCCTGGCCGGCCACCGGTGATTCTCCTGCTCTGCATCGCCGCGCGATCAGTGACATGGCGTTGAGCCGGGATGGCACGCGCTGGGCACTGCTGGATGATCGCAATCTGCTGATGTTCGAACGACACCCTGCCGAATCCTGGCAGGCCGTGCTGCAGCGCCGGCCGCAGGTCTGGCCGCTGCCGCGAGACCGCCGCTACTACGAAGCCGTGGCCCTGGACGAAGCGGGCGCGGTGTGGATCGCGCCGGAGGGTGTGGCACCGGCCCTTTCGCGGCTGCTGGTGACGGCACCCTGAGCCTCGCGGATGCGCGGAGGCCTGTGCGCCAACGCGCTGATGCGCAAGGCGCTGCCGGCGCGGTAGCCCCAGGGCCACGCGGCTGCCGGGGTTCGGGTCCAGGCGCGATGCCGCAGTGATCAGGGGGAGGGTGCGTCGCCGGACGACGGCGGCTGCGGGGCTGCGCCTGCACCCGCAGATTCGTCGGGGGTTGCGGGCGTTGGCTGGGCATCTGCGGGCGGCGGCAGATCTTCGCTGGGCGCCGGTGGCACGTCGGCGCCCAGAGCAGGGGCGCCGAGCGGCGTGGCGGCTGCGGGGACCTCAGGGGTGTCCGGCCCGGGATCGGCGTCGTCTGCCTCATCGCCCGGCGCGTACTCCGGCTCGGGTTCGAAATCCTCCTGCACCGGTGGAAGCCGAGGACCGTAGCCCATCTGCCGCAGTATCCATTGGCTGCGCTTGAGCACGTAGGGGCCAGGCCGGGCTGCACTCCAGCGGCGCGGGCTGGGCAGCACCGCCGCCAGGCGCGCGGCCTCGGTAGCCGTCAGCTGCGCCGCCGGCTTGCCGAAGAATCGCTGCGCAGCCGCCTCCACACCGTAGATGCCGGGGCCGAACTCGGCGATGTTGAGGTAAACCTCGAGTATGCGTTGCTTGGGCCACAGCCATTCGATCAGCATCGTGTACCCGGCTTCGATACCTTTGCGGAAGTAACCGCCGCCCGACCACAGGAACAGATTCTTGGCGGTCTGCTGGCTGATCGTCGATGCGCCCCGCTTGCGCCGCGATTTGCGATTGTGCTCGACCGCTTTCTCGATAGCCTCGAGGTCGAAGCCCTGGTGCTGCCAGAACTTCTGATCTTCGGCGGCCACCACGGCGCGTTGGGCGGGTTCCGCAATCCTGTCCAGCGCCACCCAGCGGTACTGCACCGGCCGGGTCGGGCTTTGCAGCATGAAGGCGCTGGTGGGCGGCGGCAGAAAGCGCAAGGCAAGCACCGGCAGCAATACCAGCGCCAGCGTCAGGCTCAGCAGCCACAGTAGCCAGCGCACCGGCCCGCGCCGCCGGCGCGGCGCGCGGGCGTGCCCCCGCATGCGGCGGGGCACGCTCAGTCCGTCCTCGGCCGGACGCGGCTGCAGGCTGGGGGCTCTGCGCTCGGCCATGGTGGGCTCAAGGGGGGTCGCGGAGGCTGAAAACCGGCAGCGTCAGCCGGAAGTAGATGGCCGCCAACCGCAGCGCCGCTATCAGCGTCATGCCGGTCATCGCCGCCGTATTGCGATCGACGCCGCTGGCCTGCATCACCACGTACAGCGAGGCGCCGGCAATCGCGGCCGTGGCATAGATGCTGCCCTTGCGCAGAATCATCGGGATCTCCGCGCACAGTACGTCGCGCAGCACGCCGCCAAACACGCCGGTGATCGTGCCCATGACCACGACGATCAGTCCGGGGTGGGCCGCCGCCTCGGCGATGCGCGCGCCGGAGATCGTGAACAGGGCCAGCCCCAGCGCATCCGCGGCCTGCAGCGCCTGCTCCGGCGCGCGCCGGTAGCGCACATACAACACCGTGAACAGCGCGGCGGCGATGATGACCGTCAGATACACCGGGTCCAGCACCCAGAAGATCGGCCGATCGAGCAGCAGGTCGCGCAGCGTGCCGCCGCCGATGGCGGTGACGATGGCGATCACCACCACGCCCAGCAGGTCTAGGCTCTTGCGGCCGGCCGCCAACGCGCCGGAGATCGCGAATACGCCGACACCGGCGAGATCAAGTATGCGCAACAGGGTCATGGCTCGCCACGGTGAAAACGGCCGCTAGCCTGCGCAAGCGGCGGGTAAAGGTCAACGGCTGCCAGGCGCCAGGCCCAGCACCGCGCGTAGTATCCGTCGAGCGGACGGGGGCGCGCTCATCTCCCCGCCCCCCAGCAGCAGCCGCACCAAGCGCCGGCGCAAATCCGGGCGCAGCTGCGCGGCGACGGTCAGCGCCGAGACCCGCCACGGTGAGCTGCACCAGCGCCGCAGTTGCAGGCAGAAGGCAAACAGTGCGGCGTATCGATGATGCAGGGCGCGTTCGTAGTCGGCGCGCACCGCGGACTCATCGCGTTCCGTGAGCATGCGCGCCGCATGCGCGGCCGCGATCCGGCCGGACTCCAATGCGTAATCGATGCCCTCGCCGGTCAGGGGATTGACCAGCCCGGCCGCCTCACCGGCGATCAGCAGGCGCGGTGCCGACAGCGGCGCTTCGAGAAAATCGCAGCGCAGCGGAAAGCTGACGGCCGGCCCGCAGGCGCGGGCGCCCCGCAAGTGCTCGCGGGCACCGCCTTGCGCCAGATAGTGGGCGAGAGTGTCGGCCAGGCGCTCGCCAGAGCGTCGGCGGTAGAGGCCGATGCCTACGTTGGCCAGGCCCGCCCCGGCGGGGAATATCCAGCCGTAGCCGGGAACGGTGCGGCGGCTGTAGTGCAGGCGCCAGGTGTCGTCGTCGGCCACACCCTCCAGATACTGGCGCACCGCCATCATCACCTGCGGCTTGCGCGTCAGGATGCGGTTGCGCAGCAGCGGCCGCAGGTGAGCGCCGCAGGCCAGCACGGCACAACGGCCCGTCAGGGTGATGCCGCGCCCCGCATGCCGCGCGCTTAGCTGCAGCGCCGATCCCACCTGCTGCCAGCGCTCCACCGCGTGGTCTTCCAACAGCGTCGCGCCAGCAGCCACTGCGCGCTCAACCAGCAGCGCATCGAGTTTCAGTCGCGGCACGACGTACGCATAGTCGGGATACCCGTCTGCCCCGTACAGCGCAGAGCGCGTGTGGCCGAGCGGCGCCCCAAGCTCGAAACGATTGATCCGCGCGCCCATGCCGGCCGCCGCGGTTTCGGCATCGAGCGCGCGCAGTTCCACGACCGCGCGTGCGGTCAGGCCGTCGCCACAGATCTTGTCGCGCGGGAAGCGCGCCTGATCCAGCAGCGCCACACGCAACCCCGAATGGGCGGCGTGAAAAGCCGTCGCGGCGCCGGCGGGGCCGGCCCCGATGACAACCAGATCAAAGGGAGGTGCTGCGCTCACATGCACTCATGCGGCCAGCGGCGCCGGCAAGCCGAGATTTCGCCATAGGCGCAGGGTCGGCTCAGCCTGGTTCAGCGTGTAGAAGTGCAGGCCGGGCGCGCCGTTGTCGAGCAGCGTCGCACACAGCCGCGTGACCACATCCAGGCCGAAGTCCTGCAGCGCCTGGCGATCGTCCTGATACTGCTCCAGCCGCAGACGTATCCAGCGCGGGATATCGGCGCCACAGGCCGCAGAGAAGCGCGTCAGCTGGGCGTGATTGGTGATCGGCATGATGCCGGCCACGATAGGCACCGTGATCGCCGCCTTGGCACAGCGTTCGACGAAATCGAAGTAGCTGTCCGCCGTGTAGAAGTACTGCGTGACCGCGCCGCTGGCGCCAGCGTCGATCTTGCGCTTGAAGGCGTCGAAATCGGCCTGAGGATTCACCGCCTGAGGATGTACCTCGGGGTAGGCTGCGACCTCGAGTTTGAAATGATCGCCATGCAGTTCCCGGATGAAGGCCACCAGTTCGTTGGCGTAGCGCAACTCTCCGGGAGCTTCCGTGGTCACCGCAGTAGCGGGCAGATCACCGCGCAAGGTCACGATGCGGGTGATGCCGGCGTCGCGATAGCGCTGCAGCAGGTCTGAAATCCTGGCGCGGGTCGAGCCGACACAGGTCAGATGAGGCGCGGCTTCGATGCCGGTGTTGTCGCGAACCATCGAAACGGTTTCGTAGGTGCCATCCTGATCCGATCCGCCGGCCCCATAGGTGACCGAGAAGAAGGATGGCTGCACCGCCGCCAACTGCGCGACCACGGTGGGGAGTTTTTCCACGCCGGCCGGTGTGCGCGGTGGAAACAGCTCGAAAGAAAAGTGAATCTGTTGGGCAGCCATGTTGGCTCCAGAACGAGAAAAGGGGCGGTTGCCCGCCCCTCAAGATTGAACCCGCCCGAGCGTAGGTGCGAACACTCTGATCCGGCGGGGCATGGTCTGCCGCGTTGCCGCGGCAGACCATCGTCTTCAGTAGCGGTAATGGTCGGGCTTGTAGGGGCCGTCCACCGGCACGCCGAGATACTCGGCTTGAGCCGGCGTCAGCTGGGTCAGCCTGACGCCGATCTGTTCCAGATGCAGGCGCGCCACTTCCTCGTCCAGCTTCTTCGGCAGGCGATAGACGGTCTTCTCGTAGCTGTCCTTGTTCGTCCACAGGTCCATCGCGGCAAGGGTCTGGTTGGAGAAGCTGTTCGACATCACGAACGCCGGATGACCGTGCGCGCAGCCCAGGTTGATCAGGCGACCTTCGGCCAGCAC
>JBFJJW010000027.1:0-19993 GCA_041612095.1 Solimonas sp.
ACGATCGCCAACGCCACGCGTGCGCATCTCGAGGGTACCGACTCGGTCAAGGACGCGAAGCTGGGTTTTCCGTTCCCGATCCCGAAGAGCGGCGCCGAAGTGATCTGGAACCACAAGCTGAAGTTCCGCGGCTCGGCGGCAACGCGCTACAACAATCAGGCCATCGTCAAGGGCGATGGCAGCTACATCATCACCAAGATCACTGAAGACGTTAAGTTCAAGTACGCCAACCTCAGGGAGCCGGGCAACTCCAGCACCGAGAAGCTGATTGCCTACTACCTGCAGGAAGTGCTGTCGCCACCGCGTGTCGCGGGGCAGATCACGCTGGTTCACGAGACCGCAGACCAGTCCTCAGGCGGTCGCGCAGCGTGGATCTATTCGCCGGGCCTCGGCAGGGTCAACCGCGCCCCGGATGTGGGTTACGACAACCCGTCGATCGGCACCGACAACGAGCAGTACAACGACCAGATCGACGTGTTCAACGGTGCGCTGGATCGCTACACCTGGAAACTGGTGGGCCGCAAGGAGATCTACATCCCCTACAACTCCTACCAGATCAATTCACCGAAGGTGAAGTACAAGGACATCCTCAAGCCGTATCACGTCAATCCGGAGCTGACGCGCTTCGAGCTTCATCGTGTCTGGGTGGTCGACGCCACGCTGAAACAGGGTACACGCCACAACTTTGCGCGGCGCACGTTCTACGTCGACGAGGATTCGTGGTCGATCGCGGCAGTTGACTGCTACGACGGCCGCGGCACGCTGTGGAAGCTGCAGGAGGCCCATCTGCTGACCGCGCCGTTCATTCCCACCACCACCGGGATTCCGGAGGTCATCATTGACCTGCAGGCCAATCGCTACTTCGTTACCGCCCTGTCGAACGAGGATGCGATCACCGATTTCGAGGCGGTGTTTCCAGACTCCTACTTCGATCCGGGCAACCTCAAGCGCAAGGCACGCAGTCGCTAGTGACTTGCATCCATCGCCGGGGGCGACGGAGACTCTCCGCCGCCCCTTTTCCATTGCCCGCAGGATGACCTCATGGACCAGCGCGTCACTATCGACATCGACGGCGCCATCGCCACCGTAACGCTCAACCGGCCCGAAAAGCACAACGGCCTCGACCTGCCGATGTTTCACGCCATCGTCGCAGCAGCGCGTTCTCTGAGGAAACGCAAGGACGTTCGCGCGGTCATCCTGTGCGGCGCCGGGCCGTCGTTCTGCGCAGGGCTGGACGTGAAGTCGGCGTTCTCCAGCCTGCCGAAGTTCGCACGGGACTTCGCCACCTTCGGCATCAAGCGCCGCAACATCTTTCAGGATGTCGGTCTGTGCTGGCGCGACCTGCCGATACCCGTCATCGCCGCGATTCACGGCAACTGCTTCGGTGGTGGCATGCAGATCGCGCTCGGGGCGGACTTCCGCATCGCGGCGCCTGACGCCAAGCTCTCGATCATGGAAGTGAAGTGGGGGCTGATCCCAGATATGTCCGGAACCGTGACACTGCGCGAGTTGATGCCGATTGATCAGGCCAAGCGACTGACCATGACCGGCCAAGTCCTCAGCGGCCGCGAAGCTCGCGACTACAACCTCGTCACTGAGGTCGCAGACGATCCGCTAGCCACGGCGCGCGCATGGGCTGCGGAGCTTTGCAGCAAGTCGCCGGATGCCCTGTCACTGGGAAAGACGCTGTACCAGCACAACTGGCTCGCCGGTGAGAACGCGGCCCTGCGGCGCGAGCGGCGCTACCAGTTCAAGCTGCTGAACAGTCGCAACCAGCGCATCGCGGTCAAGGCCAACACCGAGCGCAAGCCGCCCGAGTTTGCGCCACGGCAGTTCGAGGGGTAACTCGCCGGGGCGCTACTTGAGCTCGGCCGAGGACTTGCCCAGCAGGCGTCGCGCCACGATCAGCAGCTGGATCTGCTGGGTGCCCTCGAAGATATCGAGAATCTTGGCGTCGCGTGCCCATTTCTCCAGCAGATGGGTCTCGGCATAGCCGATGGCGCCGCACAGCTCCACGCATTTCAGCGCGACATCGACACACACTCTGCCGGCCTTGGCCTTGGCCATGCTCGCCTGCAGTGAATTGGGCTTGCGGTTGTCGGCCATCCACGCCGCCTGCAGGGTCAGCAGGCGCGCGGCCTCGTAGTCGGATTCCATGCGCAGCAGTTCGGCAGCGGCCGCCGACTGGCACAGCGCAGGCCGCGCGTAATCGATTTCAACGCCGGCACCCGCCAGCGCTGCGCGCGTTTCATCCAGGCAGGCGCGGGTCAGGCCCACGGCCATCCCGGCCACCAGCGGACGGGTGTTGTCGAAGGTCTGCATGACGCCGGCAAATCCCTTGTCGACGTTCACCTCCGGATCGCCGAGCAGATTCTCCTTCGGCACGCGCACATCCTTCAGCATGAAGGCGGCGGTGTCCGATGCGCGGATGCCAAGCTTGTGCTCCAGGCGCACGAGCTCAAAGCCCGGCGTGCCCTTCTCGACCACGAAGGACTTGATCGCGGCACGGCCCAGATTGCGATCCAGCGTGGCCCAGACCACGACCAGTTCGGCGCGCTCGCCGCTGGTGACGTAGATCTTCTCGCCGTTGAGCACGTAATGATCGCCATCCAGACGGGCGCTGGTGCGAATCGCGGCCGAGTCTGAACCGCACTGCGGCTCGGTGATGGCCATCGCCGCCCATTTGCCGTCGAAACGCCTGAGCTGCTCCTCGTTGGCAACCGATGCGATCGCCGAGTTGCCCAGACCCTGGCGCGGCATCGACAGCAGCAGGCCTACATCGCCCCAGCACAACTCCATGATGCCGAGCACGGTGGAGAGATTGCTGCTGTTGCGATTGCCCTCATCCTTGACGCTGTCGCGACGCACGCCGGCAGCGCCGGCTCCCTCGCCGCCGCCACCAGCATTCATGCCATCCAGCAGCGAGGCCAGCATGTCCAACTCTTTTGGATAGCTGTGTTCGGCCAGATCGTACTTGCGCGAGATCGGCCTGAAGATCTCAAGTGCGACCTGATGGGCCTGCGCTACCAGCGGTGCGAATTTCTTCGGTATTTCGAGATCAATCATTGCCGCAGAGTCCCTAAGATTTCAGCAAGAACAGGCTTGCTCCCGCTAGATCAGCACCGCGCCTTCCATCAGCCCGGCAGCGCGCAGGTCGCGGAACCAGCGCTCCACCGGATACTCCTTGGTGTAGCCATGCCCCCCCAGCAACTGCACGGCGTCGGCACCGATCACCGCGCCCTTATCGGCGCACAGTCGGCGCGCGATCGCGGCCTCGCGCACGAAATCCAGGCCCTGATCGGCGCGCGCTGCAGCGCGCCACGTCGCCAGACGCATGCCCTCCAACTCGATGCCGATGTTGGCCACGGCGAACGCGACGGACTGGCGATGGCTGATGGGCTCACCGAAGGCGACACGTTCGTTGACGTATGGCACGACGTAGTCGAGCACCGCCTGCGCGGTTCCCACCGCCAACGCGCACCAGCCCAGGCGCGACAGGGCCAGACACTGCCTGTAGACCTCGGCAGCACCATTGGCGATCAGCGCTGCGGCCGGCACACGCAGCTGCCGCATATGCACCCTGCCGGTGGCGGCCGCGCGCAGACCCATCGCAGGGTCGGGTTCGACTTCAAGCCCCTGGCTGCCGCCTTCGATGATGAACAAGGCAGGCCCGGTGTCGAGTTGCGCCGCGACGATAAACAGTTCCGCAGTCGCCGCAAGCGGCACCAGCACCTTGGTGCCATTGAGGACGAAGTCGGTGCCATCCCGCTGCGCGGTGGTCTGCAGGTGCATCGGGTCGAACAGCGGCCGCGCCTCCATGAGGGCCAGTGCAGCCGCGGGAGCCTGTTCCCCGACGAAGGCCGGCAGATACAGGGCCTGTTGCTGCTCATCCCCCCACAACACCAGGGCCGTGCTGACGGCGGCCGGCGCCAGACACGCGACCGCCAGCCCCATGTCGCCCAGCGCCAGTGCCTCGGCAATCAGGGCGTTGCTGATTGCCGAACGTTCGTTGCCGGCACCTCCCAGGGTTTCCGGTATCCCCAGCTGGCTGAAGCCGAGCCCGGTGGCCTGCTGCAGCAAGGCGGCCGGAGCTGCGCTGGCGCTGTCGGCCGCCAGCGCGGCCGGCCGCAGCTGCTCCAGCGCAAAGCTTTGCGCGGCCTCGCGCAGCATTTGCTGTTCATCGGTGGGGGTCAGATCAAACAGGCCGCGACGGGGGCCCGTCTTCAGGCGCGCCGGCTTGACCAGCTTCTGGGTGGACTGAAACACGCGCGCCGCGGCACTGGCCCCACGGAAGCCGGCGCGGGCGCCTCGGAACACGACGCGCTCCGAGGCCTTGCGCAGGCCCAGCCGGTCCGCCAGCGGCAGTCGCGCGAACCAGTTCAGGCTGCGCAGACCCAGCCCCATCGCCTTTTCCAGTGCGGACATCCGTTTCCCCGGCAGGCCGCTCAACGCTGGGTCAGCGCAGTGCGGGTTTCCTCAAGAAAGACATCGACCAGGCGCGTGAACTTGCCCTGGATGAACGGCGGCGCCAGCAGCCGGTACATCAGCGGTACCGGCACATCCCGCAGCTCGCCGGCAACATCGAACGTCAGCCGCGTAAGCTTGCCTTGCTCAGCGAGCAGGAAGCGGCCTTCGATCACGGCATTGCCGTACTTCGGCAGGGGCTTCCATGACAGCTCGCCGCGCTTGGGATCGATCGCGTACTGCGCGCCATAGCTGACTTCATGCGAAATGCCGGCGGCCTTGGAGCCGATCGGCGACATCTCCCACAGGTAGGCGTTATTGCCAACCTTGGACAGCTTGCGCAACTTGGGGAAGCGGCGAATGGTGCCTTCGATGTCGTGCAGCAGTGCGCTGACCTCGGCATACGGTGCCGGCACATCCAGCGAGCGTTGAATCTTGATGTTTACCTTCACGGCCCTCGCGCCTCCACGCGCAGGTTTGCATTGCAATGGCCGCCAGAGTGCATGGTCCTTTGCGCCTTGACCTTGGCCGTGCCGCACGCCAATCCGGCGGCCCAGCCAATCCGCCCGCACCACGCCACCGCATCCCCGGGGGGGAGCGGCTACAGCCTCAGCCCGCCGCAGGCGATCTGCTCGCAGAGCACAGCCGTCAGCGGCTCGTAGCCGCGAGCACGATCGGCCAGCACGTACAAGGCGTCACTGACTTGCTGTGGGTCAAAGCCTTCGCGCTTCAGATCGACCTTGCGGAACTTGAAGGTCGAGGTGGTTTCTTGCTCCTCACGCAAGCGCAGGAACAGCGGCACTGCATAGGCCGGCAACTCGGCGCACAGATGCCGCGCCAGCGCGGCCCCATCCAGTGTCGTTCCCGGCGCGAGGGTCAGCGCCGCCATGCCGGCGCGCCCGTCGGCGCCCGGTAGCTGTACGCCATAGACACAGGCCTGGTCGATGCCGGGATGGCGGTTCAACGCCGCCTCGACCTCGGTGGTGGCCACGTTCTCGCCCTTCCAGCGGAAAGTATCGCCGACCCGGTCGGCGAACTGGATGTGGCGGAAGCCCTGATCGCGCACCAGATCGCCGGTGTTGAACCAGACGTCGTTCTTCTTGAAGACATTGCGCAACAACTTGGCGTCGCTGGCCTTGCTGTCGGTATAGCCGTCGAACGGCGCCTTGTCGGTAACCTCGGTCACCAGCAAACCGACCTCGCCCTTGCGGACCTTGCGCATGTAGCCATCCGCATCACGTCGCGGTGCTTCGGCCTCCGCGTCGAACTCAACGATCGCAAACGGCAGCGGACAGAAGCCGGCGGTGCGCGCCAGACCAAAACCATTGGCAAACGCCAGATTGGATTCACTGGCGCCGTAGAACTCGCTGATGCGCTCGATGTTGAAGCGCTGCTGGAATTCGTCCCAGATCTCTGGCCGCAGACCGTTGCCAACGATCATGCGGACGCGATGCGCCTGATCAGACGCCGTCGGCGGCTGGTTCAACAGATAGCGGCACAGCTCGCCGATGTAACAGAACGCGGTGGCGTCGAAGCGGCGGATCTCGTCCCAGAAGCGTGTCGCACTGAACTTGCGACCCAGCGCCAGCGCAGCACCGGCGCCGAGCACCGACCCCCAGGACACGGTCAGCGCATTGTTGTGATACATCGGCAGCGGGCAGTAGAGCACGTCGTCGGCGCGTACTCTGAGACTCATCTGGCCGAGGCCGGCCATGCCGCGCAACCAGCGGTAGTGCGTCATCACCGATGCCTTTGGCAGGCCGGTGGTGCCGGAGGTAAAGACGTAGAAGCACGGCTGCTTGAGCTTGATGCGCGCGGTTTCCGCAGGATTGGCCGCGGAGGCCTGCTCGGCCAGTGCGGCCAGATCATGGAATCCACCGGGCGGCGCGCTGCTGCCGGCGCCTTCCCGCATCCAGTAATAGTGATGATTGCGGTTCTCGCCTGGATAATGACCGCCAGAGCGCAAGGCCTCCAGGCATTCGTCGCCGACGATGATCGCCTTGGCCTTGGTCAGGCCGATGCTGTGCGCCAGCACCTCGCCGCGCTGCTGGTGATTGAGCATGCCGGCGACCGCGCCGAGCTTGACCGCCGCCGCAACACAGGCCAGCACCTCGGGCCGGTTCTCCATCAGGATCGCCACCGCGTCGCCGCTGCCCACGCCCTGCGCCTTCAGCACCGCCGCGATGCGGTTGGCCCAGGCATTGAATTCGGCATAGGTCCAGCGCTGATCCTCGAACAGCAGCGCCGGAGCCGACGGCGTGCGCTCGGCATGCCGCTGTATCAGCAGACCGATGGAATTGAGTGTGTCCGGCTTCAGCGTCACCAGATTGAACAGCCCGCGATTGACGGTCAGCGTATCGGGCAGCGTCTTCAGCGCGCCCCGCAGGACATCACCAAAACTGACGAGATCACGGTTCTGACTCACGACGAATTCTCCTTGCATCTACGTTGTTCAGGCGTGCACTGTCGCGGCGCAGCGGATCATAGGCAAGCGCCGGCTTGCCAGCACCGCCTGTCAGCGCTGCCGGTTGCCGATGGGCGCGCCGTGGATGGTTTCAAGTATGCGTTCGCGCAGCCAGCGATTGGCCGGCTCGTTCTCGACGTTGGTATGCCAGTACAGGTAGGCGTCCAGCCCCGGAATATCCAGCGGCAACGGCAGGATGCGGTTGCCGAACTGCTCGTTGGCAATGCGGGCGTAGCGCTCCGGCATGGTCAGCAGCAGATCGGTCTGTGCAACCACGCGGCAGGCTGCGAAGTAATGCTGGCACCGCAGCCGTACGCGCCGGCTATGGCCGAGCCTCGATAGTTCCAGGTCCTCGATACCGAGACCGCGACGGCGGGAGCTGACCAGCACGTGATCCTGCTGCAGGTAGGTGTCCAGCGTAAGCCTGCGGCGCACCACGGGATGGTCGGCGCGCGCAAGCACCACCAGGCGATCCAGCTCCAGCTGCTTGCGCGAGATCGCGTCCGACAGGGGCAGCAGTATGTCGATGGCAACATCCAGCGTGCCCGCCGCCAGCTCAGCCTCCAGCTGCCGCCGGTCCGGTCGCACTGCCGCCACTTCCACCTGTGGTGCCTGCTGCATGATGGCCTGCATCAGCGTCGGCAACAGCGTCGCCTCCAGCACGTCGCGCACGCCGAGATTGAAATGCCGTTGCGTGGCGGCCGGCTCGAAGCGGTCGATATCCCCGAGCAGGATCTCCAGCTCGCGCAGCGAGCGCCGCACCGGTCCAATCAGATTGCGCGCCATCGGGGTCGGCACCATGGCCCTTCCCTCACGCGTGAACAGCGGGTCGGAGAAGCGTTCCCGCAGCCGCGCCAGCGCATGACTGATGGCTGGTTGCGTCAGATTGAGCTTCTCACTGGCGCGCGTGATGCCGCCTTCGGTGTAGATGGCGTCAAAAACAACGAACAGATTCAGGTCTATGCGGCGTATATGCATGGAACTGATGGAAGTCGATCCGAATCATTCATTTGCCGCAGTCTAGAGACCGGCCTAAGCTCACTGCAAACATACTGCGTCGCTCCCGCCGTCGGCGGGCTGCGGCGTTGCCTTTGCGACGGTGGATGCATGCAGCAGGAGCAGTTCGTCGGCACTACAGCAGTCAAGGACCAGCATCGCTTCGATGTCGCCGCGCTGGAACGCTATCTGAGTGCTCACGTCGATGGCTTTTCCGGGCCGCTGACGGTTGAGCAGTTCAAGGGCGGTCAGTCCAATCCCACCTACAAGCTGATAACGCCCGGCAAGCACTACGTCCTGCGCCGCAAGCCGCCGGGCAAGCTGCTGTCATCCGCGCATGCGGTGGACCGCGAGTATCGCGTGATCAGTGCGCTGGGACAGACCGACGTTCCAGTCGCCAGGACCTGGTGTCTGTGCGAAGACGCGGAGGTGATCGGCACCGCCTTCTACGTGATGGACTGCGTCGAGGGCCGGGTGATGTGGGACCCCACCCTGCCCGGCTATGAGCCCGCACAAAGGCGCGCGATCTTCGAGGAGATGAATCGCGTGATCGCGGCATTGCACTCGGTGAACTACGAGGCGATCGGCCTGGCCGACTACGGCAAGCCCGGCAACTACTTTGCTCGCCAGATCGACCGCTGGAGCAAGCAATACCGTGCCTCCGAAACCGAGAAGATCCCCGCCTTCGAGCAATTGATCGAGTGGCTGCCGGCAAACATCCCGCCCGGCGATGAGACCACGATCGTCCACGGCGACTACCGCCTCGACAACATGATCTTTCATCCCACCGAGCCGCGTGTGCTCGCGGTGCTGGACTGGGAGCTCTCCACCCTCGGCCATCCATTGGCGGACTTCGCCTACCACTGCATGACCTGGCATATCCCCAAGGGCGTGTTCCGGGGTCTGGGCGGCGCCAAGCTGACGGACTTGGGCATCCCCACCGAAGCCGAACATGTGGCGGCCTACTGCAAGCGAACCGGCCGCAGCGAGATCAATCCCAGCCACTGGGATTTCTACATGGCTTACAACCTGTTCCGCTTGGGCGCGATCCTGCAGGGCATCATGGGTCGCGTGAAGGCCGGCACGGCCGCCAGCGCGCAGGCGGAGGCCATGGGCCGCGCCGCCGGCCCGCTGGCCGAGCTGGGCTGGCAGCAGGTACAGAAAATCCTGGCGCGCTCCTGATCCGCGCCCCAAACCGAGAACTCCTGATGAGCTTTGAACCCAACCCCAAGACCCGGGACCTGCTGGCGCGCCTCAACGCGTTCATGGACGAACACGTCTATCCCAACGAGCACCGCTTTCTGCAGGAGGTGGCCGAAGGCGACCGCTGGCAGCCTACGCAGATCATCGACACGCTCAAGGCCAAGGCCAAGGAAGCGGGCCTTTGGAATCTGTTCCTGCCGGAGTCCGAGCTGGGCGCGGGGCTGACCAATCTGGAATACGCGCCGCTGTGCGAGGTCATGGGACGCGTGATGTGGTCACCGGAAATCTTCAACTGCTCGGCGCCCGACACCGGCAACATGGAAGTGCTGGCGCGCTACGGCACCGAGGAACAGAAGCAGCAATGGCTGGTGCCGCTGCTGAACGGCACGATCCGCTCCTGCTTCGCGATGACCGAACCGGAGGTTGCTTCGTCGGATGCGACCAATATCTGCAGCTCGATCGTGCGCGACGGCGACGACTACGTCATCAATGGCCGCAAGTGGTGGTCCTCCGGCGCCAATGATCCGCGCTGCAAGATCTTCATCTTCATGGGCAAGACCAACCCCGACGCCGGCCGCCACAGCCAGCAGTCGATGATCCTGGTGCCGCGCGACACCCCGGGGGTCAAGATCCTGCGCCACCTGCCCGTATTTGGCTTCGATGATGCGCCGCATGGTCACGCCGAAATCCTGTTCGAGAACGTGCGCGTGCCGGCCAGCAACATGCTGCTGGGCGAAGGCCGCGGCTTCGAGATCGCACAGGGTCGCCTTGGACCGGGCCGTATTCATCACTGCATGCGCCTGATTGGCCTGGCCGAGCGCGCGCTGGAGAAGATGTGCCAGCGCACGCTGAGCCGCGTTGCCTTCGGCAAGCCGGTGGCAGCGCAGACGGTGACGCTGGAGCGCATTGCCGAGGCCCGCATCCTGATCGACTCCTCGCGTTTCCTGACGCTCAATGCCGCCCACAAGATGGACACGGTCGGCAACAAGGTCGCCGCCAAGGAAATCGCGATGATCAAGGTCGCCGCCCCCAACATGGCCTGCCAGGTCATCGACTGGGCGATACAGGCCCACGGCGGCGGCGGTGTCACCGACGACTTTGGTCTTTCTTACGCATACGCGCAGGCTCGCACCCTGCGTCTGGCCGACGGGCCGGATGAAGTACATCGCAACGCAGTCGGCAAGCTGGAACTGTCGCGCTACGTATCCAAGGAGGCCATGCAGGCTTTCAGCAGCAGCCGGAGCAACCGCTAATGAACAACAATCGTCAATTCAAACTCGCACAACGCCCCAAGGGCATGGTCAAGCGCGAGGACTTCAGCTACAGCGTCAGCGCGGCACCTGAACCGGCCGAGGGTCAGTTCCTGGTGAAGAACGAGTATCTGTCGCTGGACCCGGCCATGCGCGGCTGGATGAATGAAGGCAAGTCCTACATCCCGCCGGTGCAGATCGACGAAGTGATGCGCGCCGGTGCCGTGGGCAAGATCGTTGCGTCCAAACACCCCAAGTTCGCCGTGGGCGAGCACGTGGTCGGCATGTTTGGCGTACAGGACTATGCCGTGTCCGACGGCAAGGGCGTCACCAGGGTTGACCCCAAGCTGGCACCGCTGCCGGTGTATCTGGGCACGCTGGGCATGCCGGGCATGACCGCCTACTTCGGCCTGCTCGAAGTGGGCAAGCCCAAGGCCGGGGAGACCGTCGTAGTGTCCGGCGCGGCCGGTGCCGTGGGTCAGGTGGTCGGCCAGATCGCCAAGATCCAGGGCTGCCGCGTGGTGGGCATCGCCGGCGGCGCGGACAAGTGCGCCTACGTGGTCGACGAACTCGGGTTTGATGCCTGCATCGACTACAAGGCGGGTGACATCAAGGCCAGCCTCAAGCAGCACTGCCCCAAGGGCGTGGACGTCTATTTCGATAATGTCGGCGGCGAGATACTCGACGCGGTGCTGACCCAGCTCGCGATGCATGCGCGCATCGTCATCTGCGGCGCCATCTCGCAGTACAACAACACCACCCCCGTAAAGGGGCCCAGCAACTACATGTCGCTGCTGGTCAACCGTGCCAGCATGACCGGCATGGTGGTATTCGACTGGGCGGCGCGTTACGGTGAAGCGGCACAGGCGATGGCCGGATGGATGAGCGCCGGCAAGCTCAAGACCCGCGAGGACATCGTTGCCGACCTGGAAACCTTCCCGGAGACACTGCTGAAGTTGTTCAAGGGCGAAAACACCGGCAAGCTGGTGCTGCAGGTGAGCAAGAGCTAAGCACGACGCTGCACCCTCCCCCAGCCCATCGGGGGAGGCATACATAAAGCAGGACACCGGGTAGGGGAGCCACCACATGTCCGCAACGCCTCAGCCAACCAGCGACAAATCGCTGGCCTATGCGTGGTTCGTAGTCGCGATCCTGATGATCGCCTACGTGTTCTCGTTCGTGGACCGGCAGATTCTGAATCTGCTGGTCGGGCCCATCCGCCGCGATCTTGACATCAGCGATACGCAGATGAGCCTGCTGATGGGCTTCTCGTTCGCGATCTTCTACACGATCATGGGCATCCCGCTGGGACGCCTTGCCGACCGCACCAGCCGGCGCGGCCTGATTGCGGCCGGCGTCGTGGTCTGGAGCCTGATGACCGCACTCTGCGGCCTCGCCCGCCAGTACTGGCAACTGTTCCTGTTCCGGGTTGGCGTCGGCGTCGGTGAGGCCGCGCTGTCGCCGGCTGCGTACTCGATGATTGCCGACTACTTCCCGCCGGAGCGCCGCGCCACCGCGATCAGCGTGTACTCGATGGGCATCTACCTCGGCACCGGCATGGCCTTCCTGCTCGGCGGACTGGTGATCCAGTTCGCCTCGGCACAAGGGGAGATCCTGCTGCCGATACTGGGGCAGATCCGGCCGTGGCAGCTGGTGTTTCTGCTGATTGGCGGCGCCGGCATCCTGTTCAGCCTGGCCTTCCTGCTGGTGCGCGAGCCGCCGCGCCAGGGCACCGCGGGCAAGGATGAGGTCGCGTTCAGTGAGGTGCTGGCCTACCTGTGGCGCAACCGCCGCACCGTGATCTGCCATAACCTGGGCTTCGCGCTGATTGCGTTCTGCTCCTACGGCGCAGGCGCCTGGGTGCCGACGTTCTTCATCCGCAGTTTCGGCCTCGACGCTGGCACGGTGGGCGTCACCTATGGCCTGGTCGTGCTGGTGTTCGGCTGCGCCGGCATCATCTTTGGCGGCAGGCTCACCGATCATTGGCTCAAGCTCGGCAAGACCGATGCGGCACTGCGCGTCGGCATGCTCGCCGCCATCGGCGCCCTGCTGGCTCACCTGCCGTTCCTGATGGCCACGAATGCCAACTTTGCCTTCTGCGCACTGGCACCCGCCGTATTCTTTCTGGGCATGCCGTTTGGCGCCGCGCCTGCTGCCATACAGGAGATCGTGCCCAACCGCATGCGCGGTCAGGCCTCTGCGGTCTACCTGTTCATCGTCAACCTGATCGGACTCGGCATCGGGCCGACGGCGGTTGCGCTGATCACCGACTATGTATTCGCCGACGACCTTGCGGTGCGCTGGTCGATGCTGATCATCGCCGGCGTTGCCAATACCGCCGCGTTCGGCGTGCTGTGGCTGGGCTTGCGCGCCTATCGAGAAACCCTGCAACGACTGCAGCAGTCTTCGGCAGCTTGAGTCCAGCTGCTCGCGCACCGCATCCGGCAAGTCCCGAGCGCTACTGGGATGTGTTGGCATGACGGACTGGCCCCCGGCAGGGGCCACGGCGCATCTGCGCAGCAGCAGGCCCTTTCGTTACACTGAGATCTAGGCAGCGCCCTACCTCGTGTGGATCATGGCGCGGTCATGAACATTTGCTTCCATGAAGCAGGCGCAACACATTCACAGGTCCCGCCGGGCGCGGCCTCATCACCCCACTACCTGAACATGATCTCTGCCCAAGAAGCTTTGGAACGCCTCAAGGAAGGCAACCGCAAGTTCGTCTCTGGCGAGCGCAGCAATAACTCGAGCATCAGCCATGCACAGCTGGCCGAGCTCTCCAAGAAGCAGGAACCCTTCGCCATCATTCTCGGCTGCTCCGACGCCAGGGTCCCCGCGGAACTGGTCTTCAATCAGGGCGTAGGCGATCTGTTCGTGATCCGGGTGGCAGGCAATATCGTGGCGCCGTCGCAGGTCGGCAGCGTGGAATTTGCAGCCGCGCGCTTCGGCACCCGGCTCGTCGTGGTGCTGGGACACACGCAATGCGGCGCCATCCTGTCCACCCTGGAGGAACTGCAGCAGCCCAGCGAGAACCAGTCACGCAACCTGCGCGCCATCGTCAATCGTGTGCGGCCTTCGGTGGAGGTTCTGCTGAAAACCGAGCTGCGCCACGATCGCGAGGCGCTGGTTCATCATGCGGTGCGCGCCAATGTCAGTGCCTCGGTCAACCATCTGCGCAATGGTTCTGCGCTGCTGGAGCAACTGATCCAGAACGACGGCCTGATGGTGGTTGGCGCCGAGTACTCGCTGGAGACCGGCGAGGTCGAATACTTCGACCTGCCGTAAGCGCGTCCGCGATGAAACCACGGATCACGCTGATCACGCTGGGTGTCGACGATCTGGAGCGCGCGCTGCGCTTCTACCGCGACGGTCTGGGCCTGAAGACGGACGGCATCGTCGGCGCCGAATTCGAGCATGGTGCCGTGGCGTTCTTCGAACTCAGCGGCGGCCTGCGACTGGGCCTGTGGCCCCGCAGGAGCATCGCGCACGAAACCGGCCTGCCGCTCGGCGCGCCCAGCCCCACCGATTTCATGCTTGCACACAACGTAGCGTCGAAGACCGAAGTCGACGCCGTCATGGCACAGGCGGAGCGCGCCGGCGCACGGATCGTCAGCCCGGCCAAGGACGCCTTCTGGGGCGGCTACACCGGCTGCTTTCAGGACCCGGACCAGCACCTCTGGGAAGTGGCGTGGAACCCGGCCTGGGCTGCGCCCGACTGATGCGCTAGTCGATGACCGGGTCCGGCTCGCCGCCTGGCACCTCCGTGATCACCGGTGCTTTCGGCTTCTCGCCGGCAACGTACTGCCGCAGCTGGTAGATGTACGTCAGCACCTGCGCGACGGCAGCATACAGGTTGACCGGGATTTCCTGATCCAGCTCTGCGCCGCGATACAGCGCGCGCGCCAGCGGTGGGGCAGACACCAGCGGTATGCGGTGTTCCCGCGCCTTGTCGCGGATTTCCTGAGCGATCAGGTCCACGCCCTTGGCGATCACGCGCGGCGCGCGCATCTTTCCGGATTCGTATTTCAGCGCGACCGCGTAGTGCGTCGGATTGACGATCACGACATCAGCCGTCGGCAGCTTCTCCATCATGCGCCGGTTGGCGATGTCCTGCTGCAGGCGGCGAATGCGGCCCTTGACCTCGGGACTGCCTTCAGCCTGCTTGTGCTCTTCACGCACTTCCTGCCGCGACATGCGCAGCTTCTTGCCATGCGACCACAGCTGCCAGGGCGCGTCGACCAGCGCTATCAGAAACAGGCCGCCGGTCATCCAGATCAGGCAGCCGAAGGCCATATCCATGGCGTGTGCGAGCGCAGGCGCCAGCGATTCGCGCCCGAGCATGCGCAGCTCATCGGAGCGAACGTACAGATAGATTGACGCAATCGCCCCGAGCACGGTGGACTTGATGACCGCCTTGAACAGCTCCATCGCCGACTGCGACGAGAACATGCGACCCACGCCCTTCAGGGGATTGCTGCGCCCGAAATCCGGCTTCAGTGCCTTGACCGAGAGGTTCCAGCCACCGAGCGCCACCGGCGCCAGCAACGCTGCCACTACCGCAGCAAACAGCAGCGGTGCGATCAGCTTGAGTGCCTGCACACCCATCGAGCCGAAGCGATGCCCAAGCTCACTGCCGTCTCGCAGCGCGCCCGCATCGAAGCTCAGCCCCGCTCGCATCCATTCAGCCGCGCCGGCGCCCAGCGTGCCGGCCGCCGTCATCAGGGTCAGCACGCCGATGCCCACTCCGACGGCGGAGACCAGTTCGCGTGACCGCGGCACCTCACCCCGTTCACGCGCCTCGCGCTGGCGCTTGGGTGTAGCGGGTTCGGTTTTCTCCTGGGCGCTATCGCTCACGGCGTCACCGCCGTGGTCAGCGTGGTGAGCACAACCCAGGCCGAGTCGAGCAGCAGACCGAACTGCTCGGCGATCGAGGGCAATCCATTGCGCAGCAGCATGAGTCCCGCCACCAGCGTGACAGGGAAGCCAACCGCGAACAGATTGAGGGCGGGCGCAGACCGACCGATAACGCCCAACGCCAGATTGGCGACCAGCAGTGCCGTGACCACCGGCAAGCCCAGCAACATGCCGCCGGAGAACAGGATTGCGCTATAGCCGAGCAACGCTGCCAGCTGCTCACCACCAAAGCCGGCGCTTGCCACCGGCAGGCTGCGGAAGGACTGCGCCAGCAGGTCGATCAGTATCAGGTGGCCGCTCAGGCCCACGAACAGCAGGGTGACCAGAATCAGCAGGAACTGACCCACGACCGGGGTACTGGTCCCGCGTACGGGATCGGCCAGCTGTGCGAACGACAGGCCCATGCTGTAGGCGATCAGCTCGCCACCGAGCACGACCGCCTCCAGCACGAGCAGCAGGGTAAAGCCCATGCACAGACCGATCACCATCTGCTCGATCAAGGTCCGCCACCAGTCCGCGCCGAACATCGGCATCGGGGGGGGCGCCGGCAGCAGCGGCACCACGATCAAGGTGACGGCGACCGCGAGGCCGATGCGGATTCGCGCCGGCACGTTACGCGCACCGAGGACGGGCGCCAGCATGAACACCGAGGCGATGCGAATGAACGGCCACAGGTACTGCTGTAGCCAGCTCAGCAACTGGGTGTCGGTGACCTCAATCATGGCGCCAGACTGCGGGTCGAGACACGATCATCAGCGGCATGCGGGCTCAGCCGATCAAGCTGGGAATGCTTTCAATCAAGCGCCGGGTGTACTCGGTCATCAGCCGCAGCATCCATGGCCCGGTTATCGCCAGCACCGCCGCCATCGCCAGCAGCTTGGGAATGAATGACAGGGTCATCTCATTGATCTGCGTCGCTGCCTGGAACACACCAATCAGAACGCCGACCGACAACGCCGTGAGCAACAGCGGCGCGCCGAGCATCAAGGCCAGTGTCAGGGCCTCGTGGCCTATCGTCAGGACGCTCTCCGGCGTCACGCCTGAAAGCTCGCTGCCAGCGTACCCATCACCAGCGACCACCCGTCAACCAGCACGAACCGCATCAGCTTGAACGGCAGCGAGATCATCATCGGCGACAACATCATCCTGCCCATGCTCATCAGCACGCTGGACACCACCAGGTCGATGATGACGAAGGGAATGAACAGCAGAAAGCCGATCTGAAATGCCGTGGTCAGTTCGCTGGTCATGAACGACGCCGCCAGCACGCTGAACGGAATGTCGTCCGGCGTCTGATACGGCCCCTGTTCGGCGATGCGTGCGAACGTCATCAGATCCGCCTCGCGGGTTTGCGCCAGCATGAAGCCCCGCAACGGCTTTGCGCCGGCCTCCAACGCAGGCTTGAACTCGAGCTTTCCGTCCATGAACGGCTGAGCGGCGTCGGTATAGATGCGATCCAGCACCGGGCTCATGACGAAGAATGTCATCAGCAGCGCAAGGCCCAGCAGTATCTGGTTGGTCGGCGTCTGCCCGGTGCCCAGCGCCTGCCGCAGCAGGCCGAAGACCACGATGATGCGCAGGAAGGCGGTCATCGACAGCAGCAGCGCCGGCAGCAGCGTCAGGCCGGTCATCAGCAACAGCGTCTGGATGCTGAGGCTGTACTCGGTTGCACCGTTTGCGGCCGGCGTCGCGGTCAGCGCCGGCAGGCCGGTGGCTGCAACCGCAACCTCCGGAAGCACGGCGATCCCGGTCAGCACCGATGCACCGAGCACAGCGGCCACCAGTTTCATGGCGATTTTCTCCCCAGCGCTTCCCTGAGCCGGTCGGCGAACGCGCCCGCCAACGGCGGGACCACCGGCGCTTCGGCGTTCGTCTCAGGAAGCTCCGGCGCCTGCGCGTAGGCATGGATCAGGTTGATTCCCTGGGGGGTGACGCCCAGCAGAAAGTGCTTGCCGCCGGCCTCCAGCCAGACCACCTTCTCCCTTGTGCCCAGCGGCAGCCCGGCGTGCACGCGCAGCGCCCCGGCCCGGCTGCCGCGCAGCGTCTGCACGCGCCTGAGCAGCCAGGCCAGGGCGAACAGCAGCGCAAGCACCAGAATCAGGCTGAGCATCATGTCGACGGCACCGCCGGCCAGCGACGGCGCCGTCGATGAAACCGCTGCGGCCGAGGGTGCGCTCATTTCAGCTTGCGGATGCGTTCGGCCGGGCTCACCACGTCCGTCAGGCGGATGCCGAACTTCTCGTTGACCACCACGACCTCACCATGGGCGATCAGCGTGCCGTTGGCATAGACATCCAGCGGCTCGCCGGAGGACCGTTCAAGTTCGACCACTGAGCCCTGCGTCAGCTGCAGCAGATTGCGGATCGGAATGCGGGCTCGGCCCACTTCCATGGACAGCGTTACCGGCACGTCGAGAATGACATCGAGATTGACGTCGCCGTTGGCGGGCGCCGCCTGATCCTCAAGGTTTTCGAAGTTGGCGCGCGCGGCGCCCGGGGCTTTCTGGGTGGCGGTGTCGTTCATGCGGCCTCACGGTGTTTGACGGTGTTCTTTTGGGCAGGCACGGCGGCTGGCGCAGCGTCCGCCGCTGACGACGCGGCGCGCGGCTGTGTGCCCGACTGGGCTTGCGCCACGCCGGTAATGCGCACTGCATTCTGGCCGTGGGCTACGCCAAACGTGCCGCGAAACAGGGGGAGCTGTTCCACGCACAGATTCAGCGACTTCGGCAGGTTGATTGGCAGCACATCACCAGCCTTCAGGCCGGCCAGGGTTCTCAGGCTGATCGTGGTGCGGGCCAGTTCACTGGAAATCTCGACTTCGGCATCCTGGATCTGCTCGCGCAGCGAAGCCGCCCAGCGCTCATCCTTGCCGCCGCGATCGGACTGTATGCCCGCATCCAGCAGATCTCGGATCGGCTCGATCATCGAATAAGGAAACGTCACATGCAGATGGCCGCCACCGCCTTCCAGTTCGATCTTGAACTTGGAAACCACGACGATCTCGCTCGGCGAAACGATATTGGCGAAATGCGGGTTGACTTCCGAGTTCAGGTATTCGAACTCCATCGGCAGCACCGGACTCCATGCTTCCTGAAGGTCGGCGAAGGCCTGCTTCAGCATCAGTTGAATCACGCGCATCTCGGTAGGCGTGAATTCGCGCCCTTCGATCTTGGTATTCAGACGACCATCGCCGCCGAAGAAGTTCTCGACCACGGTAAACACCAGACGCGGCTCGAACACAAACAGCGCAGTTCCGCGCAGCGGCTTCACCCGAATCAGGCTCAGGCTGGTCGGCACGAACAGGGAATGGGTGTACTCAGAGAACTTGGCGGTCTCGATGCCGACCACGGTCAGTTCCGGCGTACGCCTCAGCATGTTGAACAGCGAGATGCGGAACAGGCGCGCGAAGCGCTCGTTGATCATCTCCAGCGTGGGCATGCGCCCACGCACGATGCGATCCTGAGAGGTGAAGTCGAACGAACGCGCCTCGCCCGGCGCGGCGGGTGTCGGGGTCGTATCGACCTTGCCATTGTCCACGCCATGCAGCAGCGCATCGATCTCGTCCTGGGACAGCAGTTCATTGCTCATGCGCGCAGGCTCACTGCATCACGAAAGTCGAGAAGTACACGGCTTCGACACCGGGCCGCCCGGTTTCCTCCTGCAGCACCTTCTGGATCTCGGCCAATACCGCTGCCTGCAATCGCTCCTTGCCTTCGCGGGTTGTCAGATCCGGCACCTGCTGCTGACCGAGCAGCAGCAGCAAGGCATTGCGGATACGCGGGTTGTAGCGATTGACCGCCTCCAGCGCCTCCTTGTCACGTGCCATCAACTCCAGCTGAACCTGCAGAAAGCGCAACCCATTGGGGTCGTCGAGATTCACAACCAGCGCCGGCTCCATGGTCTGGTACAGCGGCGGTCCCTTCTTGGCCTCCGGCTCCTTCGGGCTTTCTTCCGCGGATGCATCGTCAGTGGCCGTCGCCTTGATCGCTGCAAGCGCCTGCTGCGAGAAGTACCAGGACACACCGGCGCTGGCGCCCATCGACAGCACGACCGCGCCGATCAGCAGCAGCACACCACCCTTCTTGGCGGGGGGTGGCGGCTTGGGGGCCGGCGCTGAGGGTTCGTCTGCTTCTACGTCTTCGGCTTTGGAAGTGGCCATCGGTCTCGGGTCGGCGTTGCGTTCTGGAGGTCGGTACTGCACCTACACAGCAAGTCCTGTTCCCGATGGCGGCGCGGATCAGGTCGTGGCCGGAATCCGCATCAGTGCGGCGCTGTGCCCGACCAGCGGCTGGAGGGTCGGAAAACCGTCGGCCGAATGTTCAGCGCCGACGCCGGAATTCCGTCAGGCGTAGGTATCGACCAGCAGCAGCTGGCTGATGCGTCGGCGGCTGCCGGCAGGGCCGGCGCTGCGCCCCCGGGAGAACCCGGCCTGTTCGGGGGACGCAGCGGTGGCCGGACGCTCAACCTGAGCCCGGGCCAGATTCAAGCCCTGCACCAGCATCAGCTCACGCAGCTGCGGCAGGGACTGCTGCAGCAGGTCCCGCGCTGCGGCCGTACCGGCAATCAGCGTGACCTGCGCGTCCGCTCCACGTGTTTCGACGCGTATGGTCAGGCTGCCCAGTTCCGCAGGATGCAGCTCGATCACGGCATCTTGCAGGTCGCCATCCACCGACCAGGCAATCCGCTCACCCAAGGCCTGCGGC
>JBFJJW010000028.1:0-19982 GCA_041612095.1 Solimonas sp.
GCAATACAAAGCGCTTGAATTCAAAGGCCGCATGCTCTCGCTCACGCGAGTGCGCGTGCTGGACCCCAACCTGACCGCCATCAGCGCGCAGTTGCACGACTTCGCGCGGCAGATGCCGTCTGCGGTGCAGGGCATGCCGGTGATTCTGGAGGCCGAGGCGCCGATGGAACTTGGCGGCCTGATCTCGGCGCTGCGCGAAGTCGGGATGCAGCCGGTGGGGGTTGCCGATGGCCCGCTCAATGATTCGGGCCGCGCCTGGGGCTTGGCGGTCCTGCCGGCGGATTCCGGCAAGGGCGCGCGCGCCGCGACCGTGGCTTCGGAACCGGCCCCGGCTCCGGCTGCGGGCGCCCGGCGCCCGACCCGGGTGGTGACCGAGCCGGTGCGCTCGGGCCAGCAGATTTATGCGCAGGACGGCGACCTGGTCATCATCAATACGGTGAGCCCCGGAGCCGAGGTTGCGGCGGACGGTTGTGTGCACGTTTACGGCCCCTTGCGTGGCCGCGCCATTGCGGGTGCGCGGGGAGATGCCAGCGCGCGTGTTTTCTGTCGCCGCTTCGAAGCCGACCTCGTTGCTGTCGCTGGCGTCTACGCCGTTGCCGAGCAGATGCAGGGGGAATTGCGTGGCAAGGCGGCGCAGGTTCTGCTGGTCGATGGCAAACTAAAGATCGAAAAACTCGACTGGTGACCGGCAGCGCCGGCAGCGGTCATATCTGGAAAGGGTGAACTGTGGCAAAAATCGTCGTCGTGACCTCGGGCAAGGGCGGAGTGGGGAAGACCACCACCAGCGCGTCTTTTGCCACCGGTCTGGCCATGCGCGGACACAAGACCGTCGTCATCGATTTTGACGTCGGCCTGCGCAACCTCGATCTGATCATGGGCTGCGAGCGCCGAGTGGTGTTCGACTTCGTCAACGTGATCCAGGGGGAGGCCACGCTGCGGCAGGCGCTGATCAAGGACAAGCAGAACGAGAACCTGTTCATCCTTGCCGCCAGCCAGACCCGCGACAAGGATGCGTTGACCGTGGAGGGTGTCGAGCGTGTGCTCGGTGATCTGGCCAAGGATTTCGACTACATCATCTGCGATTCGCCCGCCGGCATAGAGCGTGGCGCGCATCTGGCCATGTATTTCGCCGACGAAGCGCTGATCGTGACCAATCCGGAGGTCTCCAGCGTGCGCGACTCGGATCGCGTGCTGGGCCTGCTGTCGAGCAAGACGCGTCTGGCGGAGAGCGGTGCCGGCCGGGTCAAGGAGCATCTGGTGCTGACGCGCTACAACCCGGCGCGCGTGGCCAAGGGCGAAATGCTGGCGGTCGAGGACGTCAAGGAGATTCTGGCGATCCCGCTGCTCGGCGTGGTCCCGGAATCGACTACGGTGCTGACGTCGTCCAACGCCGGATCGCCGGTCATTGCCAATCCAGAGAGCGATGCCGGCAAGGCCTACGAGGACATCATTGCGCGTTTCCTCGGCGAGGAGCGGGAACACCGCTTCATGACCGCGGAAAAGAAGGGCCTGTTTGGCCGGCTGTTCGGAAACTGAGGGAGGGCACGCGATGGATTGGTTGAAGTTTCTCCGCAGCGAGCCCAAGAGCACCGCTTCCGTAGCCAAGGAGCGCCTCAAGGTCGTGGTAGCCCACCAGCGCGAGGGACGTGCAAACGGCCCGCTGTATCTGCCGCGTTTGCGCGAGGAGATCCTCGCGGTCGTGCGCCGTTACGTGCAGGTGCCGGACAACGCGGTCAACATCAATGTGCAGCGCGAGGCGGGTCTGGAAGTGCTGGAAATGAACATCACCCTGCCGGACGCCAGTTGATGCATCTGGCCTGTCGCTGAGAAGGCCCGCGCAAGCGGGCTTTCCGGCATTTGGGCGCGGGATGCCGCGATATTCCATCTCGGCATGTGAGTAGAACGAATGGCGACGGTTTAGTGCTAAAGCGCGCTGGGTTTCTTACTATCTGCGCCCGTCACAGCAAGCCTACCGGATCGCTACGCCATGGTCGCATTTGCCACCGAGACCGTCCTCAACGTCCGCCACTGGAACGAGACGCTGTTCAGCTTCACCACGACACGGGACACCGCGCTGCGCTTTCGCAATGGTCATTTCGTGATGTTGGGCCTGCCGGTGGAAGGCAAGCCGCTGCTGCGCGCCTACAGCATAGCCAGCCCCAATCATGACGAGACGCTGGAATTCTTCAGCATCAAGGTGCCGAACGGGCCGTTGACCTCGCGTCTGCAGCACCTGCAGGCGGGTGACGAGATCATCGTCAGCCGCAAGCCCACGGGTACGCTGGTGCTGGACGATCTCAAGCCTGCCAAGCATCTGTATCTGCTGGGCACCGGCACCGGTCTGGCGCCGTTCATGAGCCTGATCCGTGATCCGGATGTCTATGAGCGCTTCGACAAGGTGGTGCTGGTGCACGGCGCTCGCCACATCAGCGACCTGGCCTACTACGACTACATCACGCAGGAGCTGCCGCAGCATGAATTCCTCGGTGAGGTCGTGCGCGAGAAGCTGATCTACTACCCCACGGTGACGCGCGAACCATTTCGCAACCAGGGCCGTCTCACCGATCTGTTCGTCAGCGGCAAGCTGTGCAGCGACATCGGTCTGCCGCAACTCAACCCCGAAACCGACCGCGTGATGATGTGCGGCAGCCCGACGATGCTGAAGGACACCTGCGCCATACTCGACGCGCGCGGCTTCCAGATCTCTCCGCACATCGGCACGCCGGGCGACTACGTGATCGAGCGGGCGTTCGTCGAGCGATAGCCGACGTGTGCGGCGAGCCCGCCCCGTTGACGAGGGGCGGGTTCGTCCACGCAAGCGGGGTCAGGCGTCGCGCAGGTCCTTGCGCAGTATCTTGCCGACGTTGGTTTTGGGGAGTTCGGCAATGAAGGCGATGTGCTTCGGCACCTTGTACCCGGTCAGATTGGCGCGGCAATGCGACATCAGCGCGGCCTCGGTGAGGGCGGCATCCTTCTTGACCGCAAACACCTTCACGGCCTCACCCGACTTGTCGTCAGGGACCCCGACACAGGCACATTCCAGGACGCCCGGATGCAGGGCGACCACGGACTCGATCTCGTTCGGATAGACATTGAAGCCGGACACCAGAATCATGTCCTTCTTGCGGTCCACTATGCGCAGGTAGCCACGCGCATCCATCACCGCAATGTCGCCGGTCTTCAGCCAGCCGTCCTCGGTAAAGACCTTGGCGTTCTCTTCCGGCTTCTGCCAATAGCCCTGCATGACCTGTGGTCCGCGCACGCATAGCTCGCCGGGCTCTCCCAGCGGTACCTCGCGGTTGTCCTCGTCGCGCAACGATACGTCGGTGGAGGAAATCGGCACGCCGATGCTGCCATTCCATTCCGGCTTGTCCAGCGGCGTGAAGCTGACGGCGGGCGAGCACTCGGTCAGGCCGTACCCCTCGGTCAACGGCTTGCCGGTCACCTTGCGCCAGCGCTCAGCCACTGCCTGCTGGACGGCGGCGCCGCCGCCGACCGTGAGCTTGAGGTGGGAAAAGTCGACGCTGTCGAAGCCCGGCGTATTCAGCAGGCCGTTGAACAGGGTGTTGACCCCGGCAAAGGCGGTGAAGCGATGGCGTTTCAGGGTGGCCACAAACGCGGGCATGTCGCGCGGATTGGTGATCAGCAGGTTCTTGCCACCCAGTTTCATGAACAGCAGGCAATTCAGGACCAGCGCGAAGATGTGATACAGCGGCAGCGCGGTGACGATGGTTTGCGGTTCATCGCCGATGAAGGGAGACATCCACGCATTCATCTGCTCGAGATTGGCAACGATGTTGCCGTGCGTCAGGGTTGCGCCCTTGGACAGCCCGGTGGTGCCGCCGGTGTACTGCAGAAACGCGATATCGGCGTGACCCAGATCCAGTCGTGCATACGGCTGCGCCTTGCCGCGCGCCAGCGCGGCGCGGAATGGCACCGTGCCGGGAATGTCCCACTTCGGCACCAGCTTCTTCACGCGCTTGGTGATGGTGTTGATCAGCACACTCTTCGGGAACGGAGCCATGTCGCCGATCTGCGTGGTGATCACGCACTGAAGCTGGGTTTTCTTCAGCGCCTGCTGCAGCGTGCAACAGAAATTCTCCAGAATCACGATTGCGCGCGCGCCGCTATCGTTGAGCTGATGGGCCAGCTCCCGCGGCGTGTACAGCGGATTGACGTTAACCACCGTCATGCCGGCACGCAGGATTCCGAACAGTGCAATCGGGTACTGCAGCAGGTTCGGCATCATCAGGGCGATACGGTCGCCCTTGTGGTAGCCGAGCACGTTCTGCAGATACGACGCAAAATCCTGGCTCAGACGGTCGAGGTCGTCGTAGCTGATCTCGACGCCCATGCACTCGTAGGCGGGGCTCTGTCGGTGGTTATGACAGGTCTGTTCGAGCAGGTCTGCGATGGACGCGTAGGCATCTGGATCGATTTCATGCGCGACGCCTTTCGGGTATTCGCCGTACCAGACGTGATGTGCCGCACTGCGCTTGGCCATAAGTAGTTCCGTGCCCCCGTTGTTCATGGACGCGCCCAGCGGGTGCGCCTGCTCCTCTCGTTGCCGCGATTATAGGTAACGTGATCCGACTAGCGTGGCGTGTCGGACTGTTCCAGCCAGGCACGCAGCGAAATGCCGCCCTTGCCCTGTTCCATGCTGTGCTCGGTTTCATCCAGCATCTGGATCACGTCCTTGGCCAGGGGATCTGCCGACTTCGGTAGCGGTGCATAACCCGCTCTCGACAGGCGCCAAAGCCGCGCCAGTGACAGCGACTCCAGATCGATCGACGGCACCAGCGTGGTTCGGTCGGTGCCGGCCTCGGTCAGCAGCCCGTGAAAAATCAGATTGTCGGTGACGCGCGCCACGTGTTCAGGCTCGGCATTCAGCGCCAGGCTCAGTTCCTCGCCGGTATAGGCCGTTGCCCCCTGCATGAAGCGCCGCCCGACCAGCGCCATGATCAATAGCGACAGGTACTCGACCTGTCGGCCGGACATCAGGCCCGGCGCCTTGATCGGCTTCAGGTGCTCCGGGTGCTGCACATAGAAGGCGAGCTGGCAGCCGATCAGCAGGATCAGCCAGCCCAGATAAAGCCACAGCAGCAGGAAGATGACGATGGCAAAGCCGGAGTACACCGCGTTGTAGTTGGTTGCGGTAGCGACAAACGAGGCAAACGCCACGCTGCCGCTCTGCCACAGCACGCCTGCGAGCAAGCCGCCCCATGCCGCCGCCGAGGTCTTGACTCGCGTATTGGGCATGAAGCTGTAGAAGAAGGTGAACGCGCCGACGATCATCAGATAAGGCAGCAGCTTGCTCGCCAGATAAACCAGCAGTCCGAAGGGTTCAATCTCGACGATGCGCAGCATCACCGTGCTGCTCATGACGGAACCGGTGATGCCGAGCGCCGAGAAGATCAGCACCGGGCCGACCGTGAGGACCGCAAAGTACTCGCCAAACCGCTGCGATAGCGGGCGCGGCCGCTCCACGCGCCAGATGAAGTTGAAGCTTTCTTCAACCTTCTGGATCAGGGAGATCGCAGAGTAGAACAGCAAGGCCACGCCGACTGAACCCAACACTCCGACCTGTATCTTCTCAACGAAGGTGATGATGTTGTCGGTCAGCTCGAAAGCCCGCGAACCCAGCGGCCTAAGGAATTCCAGCAGCACCGGCTCCAGCGAATTGTGCGCACCCAGGGCCTTCAGTACCGAAAAGGCCAGAGCCAACAGCGGCACGATCGACAGCAGGGTCGTGTAGACCATGCTCATCGCGCGCATGTTGAGCTGCCCTTCCACCAGGTCCCGGCCCAATACGAAGGCATAGCGGCCCAGCCTGACCCAGCGCTTGGGGTGGCGGGCCATGGCCTCGAGGTCCCAGAGGTGTTCCCGCAGCTTCATCAGGTAACGATTCATGCAGCGAGCATACACAATGCCCCGTTGCGGCAGGCGGCAGGCGCAAGGCAATGATTAATATGGCATTCATATACGAGATGCCGCTCGTCGGATTCCCCGGCCACGCCGTTGACAAGCGCAGGGGGGCTGCTATGATGCACTGCACCAATTGCTGCACCGCAGCAATGTGAGAGTTAGCTGAATCTTTTCGTTGCCAACATGGAGTGCAGCATGAACGTTGAAAACCTGGTGAATGATGTGAAGGCCCGCGCGGACGTCGTCGTTGCCCGCGGTCAGGAAGTGGTCGAAGTCAGCGTCGAGACGCTGAAGGCCGGCACCGCCATCGTGGTTGAAGGCGTGCAGGAACTGGTCGAGACCAACGTCACCGTTGGCAAGGAGCTGATCGAACTGGCGCAGGCCAGCTTTGAGAAGGCCAAGACCGACGGCATCAAGGCCGTTGCTGCCAACCCGATTGCCTACCTGCCGGAAGGCAAGGATCAGGTGGTGTCGGCGTACACCGACAGCCTGTCGGTCGTGACCAAGGCCAGCGGCGACCTCGCCAAGACCTTCAAGCAGGGCTTCGGCAGCATCTCGGCCAAGATCCAGGGCCAGGCCCCGGTGGTTGCCAAGGCGCGCAAGTCGGCGAAGAAGGTTGCCAAGAAGGCAACCGCGAAGGCCCGTAAGGCTGTTCGCGCCTAAGTATCAGGGATTGCTTCCCTCAGCCCCTCAAGGGGGCGGCAAGAAGGGCTGGGGGCGCAACCTCCCAGCCCTTTTTTTATGCAGGAATCGAGGCCATGAAAACGCGTCGTAGTACACAGGCTGAGCCCCCGGGGGCCTATATTGAGCGAGTGGCAGGTGCCTTCAGCCTGCTGGTGCTGCATGAGACCGGATCGCTGCAGGGTCATGCCGCTGCGGTGCAGGAGCGCCTGCAGGTCGCACGGCGCGCACGTGGCCTGGGCGAGCTGCTGCGCGATCAGATCGACTTGCTGCCGGAGTCGCGCAACCGCCTGCGCCGCGACCATCAAATCCGCCGCGAGCTATGGCGCGGCTGGATCGGTGAATTGGCGCCCAAGCCCACGAAAGCGGCCTGAGTCGGGCGCCACTGCGCCCCGCCGGCTACTTGGCGGCTGAAGCGCGACGCCGGCGCTTGCCGCCCGCGCCGGCTCCTGGGCCGGCTGCCGCACGCTTCTTGCGCGGGCTGCGCGCCGGCGTAGCTGCCGAAGTCTCCGCATCATCTTCGCCGACACGGATGCGGGCCGCGATTTTTCTCCACGCCGGGCTCTGACGCAGCGTGTCGAGATTGTTCTTCACGAACCCGGTGGCATCAAATTCGCTGGCAGCTCCCACCTTGTCGCGCAGGAACGCGACGATGTCATCCTGGAGACCCGATACATCGGGCAGGCCGAGAAAGCGGCGCAACTCATCGGGCTTGACGTCGATTTCTACTCTGATCTGCATGAGGGCTTCTCCCTAATCAGGCGGCGCGTGCCGCAACGACAAACAGCCCGGCCACGCTCAGCACGCCGCCGAACCACATTACGGAGCGTAGCGCTGCTTTGTCGAGGATGTAGCAAAGACCGAAGGCGATGCGAAAGCCGATGAAGCTCAGTGCCAACGTGTTCGCCGTTGAGCTGGGGCCGGCGATCAGGTGGGCAATCAGCACTGCTGCTGCAAACAGCGGAAACGCCTCCAGCGTATTCATCTGCGTCCAGTGCGCCCGTTTGCGCCAGCCTATGGTCTGATCGAGGTAGTCACGCGGGCGGTGATTGTCGAAGCGGGAGCTCCACTTGGCCGCAGCAGCAAACGGCAGGTGCAGTAGGCCTGCTACCAACACGCACCACAGGGCAATCGTCATCGGCGCCGCTCCGCTATCTGGAGCGCTGAGCATAGCAGCGTCGAGATCCGGCTCAGCGATGCAGGACCCACCACTGGGCGATGCCGCCCAGCAGCATCTCCACGGCGATGGTGACCAGTATCAGACCCATCAGCCTTTCAACGGCCATCAGCCCGCGATCGCCAAGCGTGCGTCGCAACCTGGGCGCCATCAGCATCACCGGCAGGCACAGTCCCCAGGCCAGCAGCACCGCGCCGGTCCATTCCAGCCAGCGCGTGGGTTCGCGGCTCATCAGCAGCAGTACGGTGGCCATGGCAGACGGCCCCGCCATATAGGGGATGGCCAGCGGCACGATGAACGGCTCCGCTGCGACGGGCTCCGCCAACGAATGCTCGCGTGAAGGGAACACCATGCGCAGCGCGATGATCATCAGGATGATGCCGCCCGCGGCGGACAGTGCCGGCTCCGAGAGCCCCAGCAGCCGCAGCATCTGACCGCCAAGAAACAGGAACAACAACAACGTGATCAGCGCAAACAGCATCTCGCGCAGAATCACCGTGCGTTGACGCTCCAGCGGCACCTGCTTCAGCGCCGACAGGAACAGCGGCACGTTCCCCAGCGGGTCCATCACCAGGAACAGCAGCACTGCAGCGGAGACAAAGGTCATGAGGCGCTCCCGTCAGTGGGCCCGCGTGTACGCGGCATCAGGCCCCGGTCAGCAGGCGCTGGGCTTCCCGGTACTTGGCCGCCGTCCTGTTGATGATTTCCGCCGGCAGTTGCGGGCCGGGGGCCTTCTTGTCCCAGTCCAGGGTTTCGAGATAGTCACGCACGAACTGCTTGTCGAAGCTGGGTGGGCTGATGCCTGGGCGATAGGTGTCCGCCGGCCAGAAGCGGGAGGAGTCGGGGGTCAAGGCCTCGTCAATCAGATGGAGCGTGCCCGCCTCGTCCACACCAAACTCGAACTTGGTGTCGGCAATGATGATGCCGCGGGTACGCGCATAGGCACTGGCCTCGCGATACAAGCGCAGGGTGATGTCGCCAATCTGCTGCGCCAGCGCAGAGCCGATGCGCTGCTCGACATCCGCATACGAGATGTTCTCGTCGTGCTGGCCCACCGGCGCCTTGTCGGCGGGCGTGAAAATCGGCTCCGGCAACTGGCCGGCCAGCGGCAGGCCGGCGGGCAGTGCAATGCCGCAGATGGCGCCAGTCTTCTGATAATCCTTCCAGCCGCTACCGATCAGATAGCCGCGGGCCACCGCCTCGATCGGCAGGGCCTTGAGCTTGCGGACCACGACGCTGCGTCCGGCGACCTGCGCCAGCTCCGCCGCATTCAGGTACCGAGACAGCGGCACGTTTGCGGCCAGATGATTGGGCAGCAGCGCTGCGAAATGCGACATCCAGAAGTTGCTGACAGCGGTCAGCACGGCACCCTTGCCGGGTATCGGCTGCGGCAGGATCACGTCAAACGCCGAAAGCCGGTCGCTGGTCACGATCAGCATGTGCTGCTCGCCCAGCGCGTAGATATCTCGCACCTTGCCCTTGTGCAGGAGGGGAACGCTGGTCAGCGAGGATTCGTAGAGCGCTTGCATGGCCGATCGACTGCGATAAAGCGCACATTGTAAGGAAGCCGCCGGCCGCGCGCCTTGCCGCCCGCCGCGCGGAATCTGGAATAATGCACACCGAACCGAAAAGTCCCGCCATGGCCAAACTTGCCCCTCTGATCGCTCCCAGCATCCTTTCGGCCGACCTCGCGCGGCTGGGCGATGACGTGGCCAAGGTGCTGGCCGCTGACGCCGACATCATCCACTTCGACGTCATGGACAACCATTACGTACCGAATCTGACCTTCGGGCCGGCGCTGTGCGAGGCGCTGCGCAAGTACGGCATTACCGCGCCGATCGATGTGCATCTGATGGTGGAGCCGGTCGATGCGCTGGCGCAGCTGTTCGCCAAGGCCGGCGCCAGCTACATCACCTTTCATCCGGAGGCGACGCGGCATGTGGATCTCAGCCTGCAGGCGATCCGTGACGCCGGCTGCAAATCCGGGCTGGTGTTCAATCCGGCGACGCCGCTGGACTACCTCAAGCATGTGCTCGACAAGGTCGACATGGTGCTGCTGATGTCGGTCAACCCGGGCTTTGGCGGGCAGTCCTTCATTCCGGCCGCACTGGACAAGCTGCGCGAGGCGCGCGCGCTGATTGACGCCTCGGGCCGGGAGATCCGCCTGGAAATCGATGGCGGCGTCAAGGTCGACAATATCGGCGCGATCGCCGCTGCAGGTGCCGACACCTTCGTGGCGGGCAGCGCGATTTTCGGCGCCGGCGACTACGCCGCTACAATTGCCGCCATGCGCAAAGAAATTTCCAGGGCGGGCTAAGCCATGACACCGCAGGCGTTCAACACAGCCCCCAATCGTTGGCGATGGTGAAGCGGAACGATTGATCTCGTTCACTTGACCTCCGACCGTGCCCGAAGCGCGGCTTCCATCGCAACTCGCTGTGCCCTGAACCCATGACCGCTGCCTACAACCGCATTGCGCTCACGCGCGAACTCTCCGGCGACCTCGACACCCCGGTCAGCGCCTATCTCAAGCTCACCCAGCAGGGCGTGCGCGCACCCTACTCGTTTCTGCTCGAATCTATGCAGGGTGGGGAGCAGTGGGGGCGGTATTCATTCATCGGATTGCCGGCCCGTGAGGTCCTGCGCGTCAGCGGCGCTACTGCCAGCGTCAGCCGAGATGGCGTCGTCACCGAAACCGAGCAGGTCGCCGATCCGATGGCCTGGGTGCGGCGCCAGGCCGCGCGCTACCGCGTACGCCCGGATGTCAGCCTGCCGCGTTTTTCCGGCGGCCTGGTCGGCTATTTCGGCTACGACTGCGTACGCTATTTCGAGCCGCGGCTGGCAGGCAAGGAGAAGCCGGACAGGTTGGGCACACCGGACATCCTGCTGATGGTGGCCGACGAACTCGTGGTCTTCGACAGCCTGCGCACCACCCTTACGCTGGTGGCGCATGCGGACCCGGAGGATGAGGTCAGCATGGCGCGTGCGCGCCGCCGGCTGGACGAGATGGAGGCGCTGTTGGCCAAGCCGACTCCGTTGCGGCCCGCGCCGCTGGCGGAGAATGCTGCGCCGGCGGACTTCCAATCCTGTTTCGGCGAAGCGCCGTTCAAGCAGGCGGTGCGTCGAATACAGGACTACATACTGGCCGGCGACTGCATGCAGGTGGTGCCCTCGCAGCGATTGTCGGCACCGTTCACCGCGGACCCGGTACAGCTTTATCGGGCGATTCGCCGCCTGAACCCGTCGCCGTATCTGTACTGCATGGACTTGGGCGACCACCATGTAGTCGGTTCCAGCCCCGAGATTCTGGTGCGCGTGCAGGATGGCGAAATCACGGTGCGACCGATAGCCGGTACACGCAAGCGCGGGCAGACGGCGGAGGAGGATCATGCGCTGGAGCGCGAATTGCTCGCCGATCCCAAGGAGATCGCCGAACACCTGATGCTGATCGACCTCGGGCGCAACGATGTCGGCCGCGTGTCGCAGATTGGGAGCGTCGGGCTTACCGAGAAGATGGTGATCGAGCGTTACAGCCACGTCATGCACATCGTCTCCAACGTCAGCGGCCAGCTACGTCCTGGCGTTGATGCGCTGGATGCGCTGGCCGCGACCTTTCCTGCGGGCACCCTGTCCGGCGCACCAAAAGTGCGGGCCATGGAGATCATCGACGAGCTGGAGCCGGTGAAGCGTGGCATCTATGGCGGCGCGGTCGGTTACCTGGGCTGGGACGGCAACATGGACACCGCGATCGCGATCCGGACGGCGGTGATCAAGGACGGGCAGGTGCATGTACAGGCCGGTTGTGGCGTGGTCGCGGATTCCGTGCCGCAGTCGGAATGGGATGAAACCATGAACAAGGCGCGGGCGATGATGCGTGCTGTAGAGCAGGCGCAGAGCGCTGGGCGTGGGGGCCGCTGACATGCTGTTGATGATTGATAACTACGACAGCTTCACCTACAACCTGGTGCAGTACTTCGGCGAGTTGGGCGCCGAGGTGCGGGTGCAGCGCAACGACCAGATTTCGGTAGAGGAGGTGGCGGCGCTCAAGCCCCGCTACATCGTGCTGTCGCCCGGGCCGTGCACCCCCAACGAGGCGGGTATCTGCCTCGAGTTGATCCGCCGATTGCAGGGCCAGTTTCCGATTCTTGGCGTCTGCCTCGGACATCAGTCCATCGGGCAGGCATTTGGCGGCACGGTTGCGCGTGCCGGCGCCGTGATGCACGGCAAGGTCAGCCAGATTCATCACAACGGGGCGGGGGTGTTCCGCGGCTTGCCGACGCCGTACACGGCGACCCGGTATCACTCGCTGATCGTCGAGAAGGACACGCTGCCGGACTGTTTCGAGCCGACGGCGTGGACGCAGCATGCCGACGGCAGCGTTGATGAGCTGATGGGCATGCGTCACAGGACGCTGCCGCTCGAGGGTGTGCAGTTCCACCCCGAGTCGATACTGACCGAGCATGGCCATGCCTTGCTGAAGAACTTCCTGGAGATGTACTGATGGCCCTGACGCCGCAAGAAGCCCTGCAACGGACGATCGAGCACCGCGAGATCTTTCACGACGAAATGATCGAGTTGATGCGCAGCATCATGCGCGGCGAGGTGTCCCCGGTCATGACCGCGGCCATACTGACCGGCCTGCGCGTCAAGAAGGAAACCGTTGGCGAGATCGCGGCGGCGGCGGAGGTGATGCGCGAACTTTCGCGCAAGGTCGCCGTTACCCCGCACCCGCATTTTGTCGACGTCGTGGGGACCGGCGGCGACGGTGCCCATAGCTTCAATATCTCCACTGCATCCTGCTTCGTGGTCGCGGCAGCCGGTGCGCGCGTGGCCAAGCACGGCAATCGCAGCGTCTCATCGAAGTCGGGCAGTGCGGATGTACTGGAAGCCTTGGGTGCGGTGATCGATCTGCAGCCGGAGCAGGTGTCTGCCTGCATCGACGCCTGTGGCGTCGGCTTCATGTTCGCGCCCAACCATCACCCGGCGATGAAGGCGGTCGCGCCGGTGCGCAAGGAAATGGGGGTGCGTACCATCTTCAATATCCTGGGTCCGCTGACCAATCCTGCGGATGCACCGAATATCCTGATGGGGGTGTTTCATCCGGATCTGGTGGGGATCCAGGTGCGCGTGCTGCAGCGTCTGGGCGTGCGCAACGCGATGGTGGTCTGGGGCCGGGACGGCATGGACGAGATCACCCTCGGCAGTGCCACGATGGTCGGTGAACTGCGCAACGGTACGCTGCGCGAGTACGACCTGCACCCGGAGGACTACGGCATTCGCATGGCAGGCAGTCAGAACCTGCGCGTGGAGAACGCCCAGGAGTCCCGCGCCCGCGTGCTTGAGGCACTGGAGAACCGCCCCGGTGTCGGCCGCGACATCGTCGCCTTCAACTCCGGCGCGGCGCTCTATGTTGCCGGTGTCGCCGACAGTCTAGAGGCGGGCATCGCCAAGGCGCGTGAAGCACTGCAAAGCGGGGCTGCTCGCGTCAAGCTCGACGAGTTTGTGGCGGCGACGCAGCGTGCCAAGGCGGCGAGCTGATGGCCGATATTCTCGAAACCATACTGGCGCGCAAGCGGGTCGAGATCGAGCTGCTGCGGCAGCGCTATTCGCCTGCCGCACTGGAAGAGCTGGCCGCCAAGGCCGACGCACCGCGCGGCTTCATTCGCGCGCTGGATGCACGCGTTGCCGGCAATGCGGCGGGCGTGATCGCAGAGATCAAGCGGGCGTCTCCCAGCAAGGGCCTGATCCGCGAGGATTTCGATCCTGCGTGGATCGCCGGCGAGTACGCCTCCGGCGGCGCCGCGTGCCTGTCGGTGCTGACCGACGAGAAGTTTTTCCAGGGGCACAACGCCTTTCTGGTACAGGCGCGCGCGGCCTGCCGCTTGCCGGTGATCCGCAAGGATTTCCTGATTGATGAGCAGCAGATCATCGAGGCGCGCGCCATCGGCGCCGATGCGGTGCTGCTGATAGCGGCAGCCCTGGATGCGCCCCGGCTGCGAGCGCTGTACGCCTGCGCGCGCAGTTGGGAACTGGACGTTCTGGTGGAGGTTCACGACGCAGCGGAACTGGATCAGGTGCAGGGCGCGGGGCTGGAGGACGGCTGGCTGCTCGGCATCAACAACCGTAGCCTGCGCAGCTTCGAGACACGGCTGGAAACCACACTGGACCTTCTGGAGCGTCTGCCCGAGGGTCTGAGTGTGGTGACCGAAAGCGGCATCGGCAGCGCTGCCGACGTGGCGCGCATGCGCGCTGCCGGCGTGCACCGATTCCTGATCGGGGAGTCGCTGATGCGCCAGGCCCGGCCCGGTGCGGCGCTACAGTCGCTGATCGCTTAGGTGCGGTGCTGTCCGAAGACCAGGATGCTGCGACCGCGGCACTGAATGATGCCGTCTTCCTCCAGCTTCTTCAGGACGCGCCCGGCCATCTCGCGTGAACAGCCGACCAGTCGCGCCAGCTCCTGGCGGCTGGTGCGAATCAAGGTGCCGCCCGCATGGGCCTGCGCATCCGGCTCCTTGACCAGCTCCAGCAGCATACGCGCCATGCGTCCGGCGACGTCCACGAAAGCGAGATCACCCAGTCGGCGTGTGGTGTCGCGCAGGCGTGCGGCCAACTGCCCCGCCAGCTGAAACATGATTCTCGGATGCTGGCGCTCGAACTCGATCAGTCGTTCGTAGCCGATCTCAGCGGTCAGTGTGGCTGCGCGGGTGCGTACCGCCGCCGTGCGCAGACGTTGAGCGGGAAACAGGCACATCTCGCCGAAGAACTCTCCGGGGCCGAGATAGGCGAGCACGATCTCACGGCCATCGTCGCCTTCCAGCAGGATGCTGACCGAGCCTTCCAGAATCAGATAGAGCGAAGCCGGTTGGTCGCCGGCATGGATAACCGTGTGCTTGGGTGGAAAGCTGCGTTTATGTCCCCATTCAGCAAAGGCCTTGAGTACTGGCTCGTCCAGCATCCGTTTGTCTCCCACAAATAGATTGGGCCGCAGTCCCGATTGCCGCAAAATAGCACTTAACCAGCCAACTGGAGTCGGTCGTGAAAGCACGTGTGAAGTGGACGGAAGGCGCAACCTTCCTCGCCGAGAGTGGCAGCAGCCATGCGATCGTGGTCGATGGCCCGCCGGAGATCGGCGGACGTAACCTGGGGCCGCGGCCGATGGAGCTGCTGCTGATGGGTGTGGGCGCCTGCTCTGCGGTCGATGTGGTGCTCATTCTGCGCAAGGCGCGTCAGGCGGTCAGCGATTGCTGGGTGGAACTGGAAGCCGAGCGTGCCGACACCGAACCCAAGGTGTTCACGTCAATACACATGAAGTTTGTGGTTACCGGACGCAATCTGGCGGAGAACCACGTCAAACGCGCTGTTGAGCTGTCTGCGGAGAAGTACTGCTCGGCTTCGATCATGCTGAGCCGTGGCGGTGTCGCCATACACCATAGCTACGAGCTGCGTGCTTCTGATTGACGCGGGGTGAACTGCCGCCTATCGGGCGGTCACGCAGATGTCGTCAAATTCCCGCATAATTCGCGGCCAAATCCGGGGCCAGTTGCGCCCGGCGCGTTGCATTTCTTACAGGAGCACTGCATTGGCCAAGGCCAAGCCGAAACGGACCGATAATCCCAAGTTGAAGCTGCTCGGCTTCAATAATCTGACAAAGTCGCTGTCGTTCAATATTTACGACATCTGCTACGCGCGCTCGAAACAGCATCAGCAGGAATACATCGAGTACATCGATGAGGCCTACAACGCCGAACGTCTGACAGCCATTCTGACTGAGGTGGCGCACATCATTGGCGCCAACATCCTCAATGTGGCTCGCCAGGATTACGATCCGCAGGGCGCTTCGGTGACGATGCTGATCTCCGAGGGGCACCTCGACGGCCTGCCGACGCCGGGCAAGAAGAAGGGCGACAAGGAGTCGGTTGTCGCGCATCTCGACAAGTCGCACATCACCGTGCACACCTATCCGGAGACCCACCCGGACAACGGAATTTCCACTTTCCGTGCAGATATCGATGTGTCCACCTGCGGCAAGATCTCGCCGCTGAAGGCGCTGAACTACCTGATCAAGTCGTTCGAATCCGACATCGTCGTCACCGATTATCGCGTGCGCGGATTTACCCGCAATGTGCGCGGCATGAAGCACTTCATCGACCACAACGTCGAGTCGATACAGGATTTCCTGTCAGCGGATATCCGTAATCGCTATCAGATGATCGATGTCAACGTCTATCAGGAATTCATCTTCCATACGAAGATGCGACTGAAGGAACTGGATCTTGATACCTATCTCTTTGGAGAGGGCGTGTCGGAACTGCCACCGCGTGAAACCCGCAAGATACGCGAGAACGTAAACCACGAAATCAGCGAGATCTTCTACGGCATGAACATTTCGCGCTGAGTGCGAATGTGCAAACAGAAACGGCCCTTCATGGGCCGTTTCTGTTTTGGGGTTGCCGCATGCGAGGCGCTAGATCCGATACGCGCCAAACTTCATCAGCTTGGCCACCTGCCGCATCAACCCGCGCACCGGCGTCGGCAGCGGGCGTCCACCGGCTTCGCGCGCCTCGCGCCCGTGACGGTCTTCGTCCGCGCGCATCGCCTTGACGATGGCGCGCGAGCGTTCATCGTCTTCGGGTAGCTGCTGCAGATGCTCGCCCAGATGTTCGGAGACCTGGCGCTCGGTTTCGTCAATGAAGCCCAGGCTCCAGCGATCGCCGGCCAGGCCAGCGGCGGCGCCGATGGCGAATGATCCGGCGTACCACAACGGTTGCAGCTTGCTTGGAGCCTCTCCCAGCTCCTGCAGGCGTTGCTCGCACCAGCGCAGATGATCCTGCTCTTCGCTCGCGGCGTTCAGCAGCTGCTCACGCACCTTGGGATTGCGCGCTACCAGGGCCTGGCCCTGATACAGCGCCTGCGCTGCGACTTCGCCTGCGTGATTGACACGCATCAGCCCGGCTGCGTGCCGGCGCGCGGTCGCGTCCAGGGCATGATCGGTGGAGGGTCCGGCCGGATTGTGGCGGCCACTGCCCGGTTGCGGTCGCGCAAGCTGCGAGAGCCGGCGGGATAGCGCAGAAATCAGCTGATCGGTCGGGCTGTAGTGTCGATCCATGACGCGTATTCTAGAATGCGCGCGTCCTTTTCGGGTTTTTCATCTTGCAACTCAAGCCTCAGCAGATTGCCGCCCATCTGGCGCGCGGCCTTGCGCCGATCTACGCCGTGGCCGGCGAAGAACCGTTGCTGATTCAGGAAACCCTGGATGCGATTCGCGCGCGGGCTCGCAACAACGGCTATTCCGAGCGTGAAGTACTGGATGTGGAGCGGGGGTTCGACTGGCAGCGGGTGGTCGACAGCTGCGCCAGCATGTCGCTGTTCGCAAGCCACCGCATTGTCGAAGTGCGGATGACGGCCACGCCGGATGATGCTGGCCGCAAGACGCTGCAGGCCTTGGCCAGCCAGCCGCCGCAGGATGTCCTGCTGCTGGTGGTGTGCGGCGCGCTGGACAAGCGCCAGCGCGAGTCCGCCTGGTTCCGCGCGCTGGATGTGGCCGGTGTCTCGGTCTATGCGTGGCCCATCAAGGGGGCTGATCTGCCGGCGTGGATTGCCGAGCGGCTGCACGCCGCTGGAGTTCAGGCCGAGCCCGAGGCGGTGAGCCTGTTGGCTGAACGCACCGAGGGCAATCTGCTGGCGGCCCAGCAAGACATCGACAAGCTGGCCTTGCTGTACCCCGGCCAGACCGTCACCGTGGACGCGCTGGCACAGGCCGTGGCCGACAGTGCCCGGTTTGAGGCCTTCGACCTCAATGACCGCGTGCTTGATGGCGATGCCGTTGGCGCGGTACGCAGTCTGGATCGATTGCGGGAGGAGGGCTTGAATCCGCTGGAGGTGCTGGGTGCCCTGGCATGGAGCCTGCGACAGCTGGCCAAGGCGGCCCTGCAATTCGCGCGTCTGCGCGATGCCCGGGCTGCCTGCGAGGCCGCCGGCATCTTCCGCGCCCAGCAGGCGCGGTATGCGCGCGCCGTGCCGCGCGTGCGTCCCGGCGAGGCACTCGGCTGGTTCCGCCGCGCGGCCAAGGTGGATCAACTGGTCAAGAGTGGCCAGGAGGCTGCGGCCTGGGAAGAATTGCTAACATTGATTCTGGCTGCCAGTGGGGCGGCGCGACGTACACCCTAATGAGTTCCAGCACCTCCAAATCTGTACGCGGCAAGAGCGACGGCGTTGCCGCCTATATGCGTGCCCGCGGCGAGCGCGCCCACAGCGCCGCGCGCGCCATGGCGCGCGCGGAAAGCGGCATCAAGAACGCGGCGCTGTTTGCCTTGGCCAAGCTGCTGCTGGATGAAACCAGGGCGATCCTCGAGGCCAATGCGATCGACATGCGCGAGGGACGCGCGGCCAAGCTTGATGAGGCCTTGCTGGATCGTCTTGAACTGAACCCGGATCGAGTGGCCGCCATGGCCGATGGGGTACGACAGATCGCGAACCTGCCGGATCCGGTCGGCGAAATCAGCGACATGAAGATGCGCCCCTCCGGCATACAGGTTGGCCGGATGCGGGTGCCGTTGGGGGTGGTCGGCATCATCTACGAGTCGCGACCCAACGTTACGGCTGATGCTGCCGCCCTGTGCCTGAAGTCTGGCAACGCCGCGATTCTGCGCGGCGGTTCGGAAGCCCTGCGTTCCAATCTGGCCATCGCACGCTGCATCGAGCGGGCGCTGCAGGATGCAGGCCTGCCCAAGGAGGCGATCCAGGTACTGGACATCACCGACCGCAAGGCGGTGGCGGAACTGGTGGCAATGCCGGAATTTGTAGATGTCGTGATCCCGCGCGGCGGCAAGGGCCTGGTGGCCGCGGTATCCGAGGCTGCGCGGGTCCCGGTGATCAAGCATCTGGACGGCATCTGCCACGTCTACATCGATGCCGAGGCCGATCTGGAGAAGGCGATAGCGGTGGCCGTAAACGCCAAGACCCAGCGCTATGGCACCTGCAACACGATGGAGACACTGTTGCTGCACAAGGCGATTGCCGGCCAGGTGCTGCCGCAGCTGGCGGAGATCTATACCGAAGCCGGGGTCGAGCTGCGGGGCTGCGAACGTACGCGCAAGCTGCTGTCGGAAGCGAGTCCGGCCAGCGAAGAGGACTGGCGTACCGAATACCTTGCGCCGATCCTGTCGATCCGGATCGTTGACGATCTCGACCAGGCGATCGATCACATCGAAACCTACGGCTCGCATCACACGGACTGCATCGTCACCGAGAGCCTCAGCAAGACGCGGCGCTTTCTGCGCGAAGTCGACTCGAGTTCGGTCATGGTCAATGCCTCGACCCGTTTTGCCGACGGCTACGAGTATGGCCTTGGCGCCGAGATCGGCATCAGCACGGACAAGTTTCACGCCCGTGGCCCGGTGGGTCTGGAAGGCCTGACGTCGGTGAAGTGGGTGGTGCTCGGCGACGGCAGCGTGCGTTGAAGGCCGTTGGCATCCTGGGTGGTGCGTTTGCCCCGTTTCACAACGGGCATCTGCGCGTCGCCCTGGAGGCGCGCGAGAAGCTCGATTTGTCGCAGGTTCGGCTGATTCCGACGGCAAACGCGCCCCATCGACCGGATTCGCCGATTTCGGCGCAGCGTCGGCTGGAATGGGTGCGGATCGCGATCCGGCGCGAGAAGGGCCTGATCGCCGATGATCGTGAAATTCAGCGGGATGGGCCCTCCTATACCGTTGACACGCTGGCGCAACTGCGCGCCAGCCACCCGGATGCCGCCCTGGTGCTGCTGATGGGCGCAGATGCCTTTGCGCATCTGCATACCTGGCATAGTTGGCAGCAGTTGCTCGACTACGCGCATCTGGCGGTCGTGACCCGCGCGGGGGTGAAGCTGCGGGCGTCCACCGAAACGGCAGCATTCCTGGGCAGCCGGCGTGCTGAAGGCGCAGCAGCCCTGCATCAGCAGGGCGCGGGCCTTTGGCTGCCGCTGGAGCTGCCGCAGCTGGATATTTCCTCTACACGCATCCGCCGCCTGCTCAAGCGTCAGCAGTCGGTGCGCGGCTTGGTGCCGGATGCCATACTCAACGCCATGACCGCTGCGGAGATCGCGGCGCTGACTCAGGATGACAATGCGACGAAACACTAAGCTGTCCCCGTTGGCCGAAATTGCGATTGCGGCAATTGAGGACCTCAAAGGCCAGAACATCACGGTGCTGGATGTGCAGCC
>JBFJJW010000029.1:0-19962 GCA_041612095.1 Solimonas sp.
CTCAGCCGGCGGCTGCGCATAATATTTACACTATGTAAACTGATCTTCCTGAATCGGTCAAGAAGTCCTTTTGGGGCCCTGCACCATGAATCGCACCCAGACACCGCTCGACTATCTGCCTACCGCCGGCTTCAAGCCCAGCCTCCAATCGGCAATCGCCGCGCGCATAGCCGGCTCGCGCGACCCGATCGCGCGTTTGCGTGCAGGTCATGAGCTGGTTCTGTACTACGAGGTGGGCGACGCACATTCCCAGCTCTGCGCATCACTGGCTCGCCGCATACTGCCGCGGCTAAGGGTGTCGCTGACCATACGCCTGGTCCCTGCTCCCGACAGCAATACCTATCCCGAGCAGGAGCGCCAGCGCGCGTTTGCGCGCGAGGATGCGGTACGCCTGGCCCCCTGCCACGGATTGCCTGCACCGGTGGTCGTACAGCCTGCACAACGTGCGGAGGTTGAGGCCCACCTGGCGGAGGCAGGCAGCGATGCGGCCTCGTTCCTGGCGCGCGAACAGGCCTGCATGCTGGCGCTGTCTGCCCGGCAACCGCTGCCGTCGCCGGAACTGACAGCGGCGGCCACGCACAAGGTTCTCAATGAGAACGCCCGCCATCGTCGCCGGCTGGGCCACTATCTACCCGCCATGTGGCAGTACCGCGGCGAGTGGTTCTGGGCCATGGACCGTCTGCAGTTTCTGCACGCGCGCTTGCTGGCCGACGACGGCCTGCTGGATCCCGCGCCATTGTCCAACATTGACGCCCGGCAGCTGGTGGCGCCAGAGCCGGACAGCGATGCCGCGCTGGAGTTCTGGTTCAGTTTCCGCAGCCCCTACTCGTACCTGGCTGCTGCCGAACTCTTGCGGGGACGCAATCACGGGCGCTACCCGCGGTTGCAGGTCAGGCCCGTGCTGCCCATGGTGATGCGCGGCCTGCCCGTCCCCCGCATCAAGCGGCTATACATCGTGCGCGACGTCAAGCGTAGCGCCGATGCCATGGGCATTCCGTTTGGTCGCATCCATGATCCCGTTGGTGATGGCGTGTTCCGGCTGCTGACGGTGTTCCCGCACGACGCTACACCTGAGGTCCAGCTGCGCTATTGCGCCATTGCCGGGCAAACCGTCTGGGCCGAAGGGCTAGACCTGCGCCGCGACGACGTATTGCGCAGTGTTGTTGACCGCTGCGGCCTGGATTGGAGCGCCGCCCAGGCCAAGCTGGCGTTGGGGTTCGACACCCGCGCGGCCGAGGCGCATCGCGCCGCCTTGTTCGACGCAGGCCTGTGGGGCGTACCGAGCTTTCGCCTCGGATCATTTACGACTTGGGGGCAGGATCGGCTGTGGATGATTGACGCCCTGGTTCACGGCTGAGATCCCGGCGTTTCCCTCCGTGTTGGGGACACAATATCGGGACTTCTGGGTGCGCCACTTGTGTCGCGCAGAACCCGGATCTGTTGACGGACTAGATCGAAATCTCCATCGGGGTTAACTTACCCCTGAAGTGGGCAGTTGCGGGGCGTTGCAGCGCCCCGAGACATCATGGGGAGACTGCAAATGATCGTGAGCCGGCGCGCTGCACTGGGGGCACTACTGCTGCTGCAGGTGGCGCCGGCCCTGGCTGCTGGCTTGGATCTGGATGTGGCGCTGGGCGGCGCCGCGCACGCACAGGTGTCGTTGCAACCCGTCAATTCGCTGGACCGCATGCTGTCCGGTGTCAACGAACTCATCGACTACAACCGTCGCGAACGGGCACGCGCCGCGGAACTCGCGCGGCTGGAACAGGAGCGCCAGCGGCTGGAGGCGGAGATTCGCGCCGAGCAGCAACGGGTCGCCGCCAAACTGCGCAAGGAAGCGCTGGCCCGCAAGCGCGCCCAGCAACAGGCCGACAACGGCTTTGGCAAGGCACTGTTCGGGGCCGCGCTTGGCTTCACGGTCGGCAAGGTTGCGGGACTCGATAGCGTGGGCAGCATCGACATGGCCACTGAGTACATGCAGGCCGTGGTCAACGACAACCCGGCGGCAATGCAAGCGGCAGCCGGTCGCATTACCAATAACTACATCTCCCGCCGCAACACAGAACTGCAGGCCACGCAACAGCGCGAGCAGATGATCAAGTCCGGAAAGTTCGACATTGCGGCGCTCACCGCCGGCTCTACAGCACCTGGCTATGGGGCTGCAGCGTCGGCGCCCCTCACCGGTGGCGCCGGCACCCGCCCAGTCGCCAAACCACCGCAGATGCCGTCGGTTTGCAGCGGCTACACCCGCAGCAACTACTCCGGCGGAAACATTGTTGGCGACCCGCAGATCGACACGCACTGCCAGGCGGCCATGCACTACTACGATCTGTACGCGGCCAATGTCGGCGATCCCAACGCCAAGCCGGATCAGCTTGAAAAGGCCTACCAGGCACACCTGACCTCCGCGCGCGTGCTGGAGCGCTTCAGCGCTGATACCCAGGCACAGACGCGCCCGCAACTTGGCCACTGACCGGCCGTATGCGATCTACCCCAAGGTTGAGCGTTGCGCTGCTGCTCGCGCTGGCGCCGGCGGCCCATGCCCAGATCGATATTCCGGTCGAGCTTGAGAAGCAGGCGCTGGTCGAGACGATCAAGGCCGAGAACTGGCAGGACATGCTTGACCGCACTGCAGGAATGCGCGCACGCGGACTGGACCTGGGCACCGAGATCCTGTTCTTTGAGGGACGTGGCCTTCTTGAGCTGGGCAATCCGGTGGCAGCCGAGGTCAAGCTGAACGAGTACATACAAAGGTCCGGCGGCAGAGGTGCCAACTACAGCACGGCATTGGGCTATCTGCGCGATGCCGGCGTCGAACGCCAGCGCAGGGAAGCTGAACACCGGGCAGCAGTGGCACTTGAGGCCGAGATCGAGCACTGGATCGAGAGCGGTGTCATCGGCACCGTTACCGAGATCAATACCGAATGGGGATACGTGCGCATCCGCATCACCGACCCGGCGCGCCTGAAGGAACCCGTGCACTTGCTACATGACCACGAGGCTGTTCCCTTTGGAGCATTACGCAAGGTGTCGGATGAAGAGTACACCGCGGCGTTTCCCAAGCGTGGCGCCCCACCAACCGTCGGCGCATCCGTATACCGCTGCTGCAAGCCACAATGAACTCATCAACCAAACCCCTCGTACTGATTGCGAGTGCCATGACCGTGCTTGCCTGCACGCTCAGCCCCAGTACCAAGGTCGACAACAAATTGCTGCATGAGCTGCCAGAAGGCGCCGGCTGGGACTATCTGCGCCAGCTGCCGCCCGGCTCGCGATTTACCGCCTGCAGTTTTGAACCTGATGGGAATACCGTTACGTCCAGCTTTGTAGAGAACATCGACAATGCGTTCGCCAAGGGCAAGCCCGGGCAGATTCAGTGGCGCGCGCCGAAGAGCAGCGGGCGACTGGATGCCCTGAATGAGTTCGGCGAACTCGCGATACGCTTTGTCAGAGACGACATCCAGTCGAACTGGTTCTCCGAAAAGGGCTGCTATGTGACTTGGATCGACAACTGGGAAAGCCCTGCGGGACGGGAACAGCTGGTGAAGATATTCAGCGCCGCGCGCAATGCCGGCATCCGCCTCTCGTGCCTGAACATTGACTGCTGAGGGCCGCATATGAATCTGCGCACAATGCTGTTGAATCACGCGGCTGCTGCACTGGTACTGGGAATGTCGCTGACGGGCTGCGTAAGCCCCCCCAAGGCTACGCTGGACCTTCAGCTGCTAGGCGAGCTTCCGCCCGGCGCGGGCTGGGAGTATCTGCGCGGACGTCCTGGCGCGCCCTTCCCGCTGCAGTGCCGCTTGCACGAGGACGGCGAGTCGATATCGATCGACTACGTGAAACGCTACGACAACTATGCGTTTGTCGATGATCATCCCGGCGATCGCACGCTCTTCACCGGAACCAAGGGACGGTTTGTACTGAAGTACTACGGCTTCGTCGGCAGCGATGGTGTGGCACTGGTTGCCAAGGATTCCCACCCCCCTGGGCTGGTCTGCTATCTGGCCTTTTTTCCAACAGGCACCGACACGGCCACGATATCGGGCGAGGTCACGCGACTCGTTACGGCCGCGCGAAACAGCGGCATAGCGGTCAATTGCAACAACATTGAAAACTGCAGCGAGTAGGCCAGCGCGGTGAGGTTTAGCCCGCCGACATCCGCTTCTTCTGCGCGTACATCAGGGTATCGGCCTCATGGATCAGGTCATCGACCGACTGATGCTTCTGGGCGTCGAAATGCGCCACCCCAACGTTGAACTCCAGCGTATAGCCACGACGCGTCTTTTCGTTGTATGCCGCCACCGCGTTGCGGAGACGTTGCAACGCTTCTTCGGCGCGTTGATCGGCGCTGGAGAGCATGACCACAAACTCATCGCCGCCCAGCCGCCCGATGACATCGGAATCCCTGAACACTTCGCGCAACAGATCAGCGAACGCGACCAGCGCGCGATCGCCTTCGGCATGTCCATATTGATCGTTGACCTGCTTGAACCGCGTAAGGTCGAAGAACAGCAAGGCTGCGGTCGCGGATCGACGTCTGCAGACATTCAGGCAGTGCTGCCCAAGTGCAATGAAGCCCCTGCGGTTGGACAGCAGCGTCAGCTCGTCCATTGTGGCCATTTGTACGGCGGCCATTTCCTGCTGCGCCATCTTTGCCAGATCTTCAAGCAGCTCGCGATCTTCTTGGCTCAGCACGCGGGGCTCGCGGTCCAGCAGACACAACGTGCCCAGCTTGCTGCCGTTGGGTACGGACAGCGGCACGCCGGCATAGAACCGGATATTCGGCGACCCGGTAACCAACGGGTTATCGGCGAAGCGGTGGTCTAGCTCCGCGTCGGCCACCAGAAACATTTCATCACCGAGGATGGCGTGGCCGCAGAACGAGATCTCTCGCGGTGTCTCTTTCACATCCAGGCCCTGGGCGGACTTGAACCATTGCCGCTTGTCATCAACCAAGCTCACCAGGGCAATAGGAACACCGAACAGGCGCTTTGCGAGTCGCGTCAGACGATCGAAGCGCTCCTCAGGCGCCGTGTCGAGAATATTCAAGGCGCGCAGCGCCCTTAATCTCGATGGCTCGTTCTCTGGTGTGGGAGGAGTGCGCATCTTCAAGCCTCGGTAGGAAATTGAAATGCGCAGGCGCATTTCAATCGCAATCGCGTATTGTCCGGCACAATGGGCGTCGGTGCGGTAAAGCCTCGACGGATTGTGGCACCCGCAGGCAGTTCGTGCGAGGCCGCAGTCAGGCCGCGCACACCGTTCGGCAGCCGGATCGTCAAACTGGCACGCGGGGTGCGTGTCGAAAAGCCGTACAACAGTTCAGGCTGGGTCGTCGGCGAGTTCACGGGCGTCAAGCAGCCACAAACGACGGCATCCATACACAGATCCGGCGTCTTCGCTGGATAAACATCACATAAGGGGGCTGCACCGCCGTGGATGCCGTAATCGACACGATCAATAGCCTGATCTGGAGTAAAGCTCTGATCGCCTTGTGCCTCGGCGCCGGCCTGTATTTCTCAATCCGCACGCGCTTCATGCAGGTCCGCGGCTTTGGCGAGATGCTGCGCCTGCTGCGCGACGGACGGCAGTCGGCCGCTGGGGTGTCTGCCTTTCAGGCGCTGGCAATGTCGCTCTCGGGCCGCGTGGGCACCGGCAACATCGCCGGCGTGGCAACCGCGATTGCGTTTGGTGGCCCCGGCGCCGTGTTCTGGATGTGGATGGTCGCGTTTCTCGGCGCCTCAACGGCGTATATCGAGGCAACGCTAGCGCAGATCTACAAGGAGAAGGACGACCTCGGCCAGTATCGCGGTGGTCCGGCCTACTACATCGAAAAAGCCATGGGCCAGAAGTGGTACGCGTGGCTGTTCGCGGTCGCCACGGTCATCTCCACCGGCCTGCTGCTGCCTGGCGTGCAGGCCAACAGCATCGCGCTGGGCATGAGCAACGCCTGGAGCATCACGCCAACGGCGACTGCGTTGGGAATCTGCTTGGCGCTGGCGTTCATCATCTTCGGCGGCGTCAAGCGTATTGCGCATTTTGCGCAGCTGGTGGTGCCGTTCATGGCTGCGGCCTATCTGCTCGTGGCGCTGTCCATCATGTTCATCAATGCCGAGCAGCTACCCGGCGTCCTTGCCCTGATTCTCAGCAGTGCATTTGGCACCGAGGCCGCCTTTGGCGCAGTGCTGGGTCTGGCGGTGGAATGGGGCGTGAAGCGCGGCATCTACTCCAACGAAGCCGGGCAAGGTACCGGCCCGCATCCGGCGGCGGCAGCCGAGGTCTCGCATCCGGCGAAGCAGGGTTACGTGCAGGCGTTCTCGGTCTATGTCGACACGCTGCTGGTCTGCTCTTCCACCGCCTTCATGATTCTTTCGACCGGCCTCTACAACGTCGTGGCGCCCGAGGGCGGCATGCTGGTTGAAGCACTGCCCGGCATCGAAGCGGGCCCAGGCTACACGCAAAGCGCAGTAGAAACCGTGCTGCCAGGTTATGGCGCCGGCTTTGTCGCGCTGGCGCTGCTGTTTTTCGCGTTCACCACCATCGTGGCCTACTACTACATGGCGGAAACCAATATCGCCTACATCAATCGCAAGGTGCATCGTCCGTGGATGGTGCTGGCCCTGCGCATTGGCATCATTGCTGCGGTGTATTACGGCACCGTCCGTGGCGCAACAGTTGCATGGGCGCTGGGCGACATCGGCGTCGGAATGATGGCCTGGCTCAATATTGTTGCCATCCTGATTCTGCAGCGACCGGCGCTTGCCGCCCTGGCCGACTACGAACGCCAGAAGAAGGCCGGCACCGAACCGGTGTTCGATCCGGAGGCCCTAGGCATCCGCAACGCGACGTTCTGGCGTAAGCGCTTGCAGGACATGCCCACCGCCACCGCCAAACCCGACTAGGGCGCTACCGCAGAATCAGGCGCGCCAGGTCGCGGGCACGATCCCGGGAATACCGGCCAGATCCGCATCCGAAAGCGCAGCCGCCTGTGCGCACAGGTCACGCCAGACGCGAACCTGAAACGTCTTGACGACCGTGCGCACGGGGGCATCACGCCAGACCAGGTCGAACAGGGCCTCGCCGCGATCAAATGCGCCTTCGTTCCAGCGCCGCTGCCCCTGATCGCGATAGCGCTGATAGGCCGCAGCATTGGCCTGCATCAAGGGTACAAAGCAGGATTGCACCCATTCCAGCAACGGCGCGAGGTCTGCATGCAGACCCACGCTGCCGGTGCTGCCGACATGCCGACCCGCCGCAATCGCATCCAGCCATGCGCCCAGTTCCGGCGCGCGCATGCGTAGGTGACGGGAGGCGGACGGGTCCGAGAGATTCATCGCCAGTTGTCCGTAAACCGCGGCGTCGGCCAGCGTGAAGCGGTCGCCGAGCAGATACGCTCGCTTCGATAGCGCGTGCTTGAGCGCATCGATCAGCTCGTCCCAAGCCTGGCGCAGCAGCGTGTGCGTGGCCGGAAAGCCGGTGCGCGCCGGGCAATGCGGCAAGCCGTCCAAGGGCAAGGGCTGCGGCGCATCGGCAGCAGCGACTGAGAACAGATACGGCAGCCGTCGCGTCTGTCGGCGCGCGAAACGCGTGGCAATCAACGGCCTGATGCTGCGCGGAAGCAGACTACGGAATTCCTCGGCGAGGCGCGCACCGGCTACATTGTCGTTGCGTGAGTACACCCAACGATGATGGTGCGCGAGATACAACCCAACCTCGTCCAGCGCCTCGTCTATCAGGCGGCACACGAATCCCAGCAAGGGATCAGTGGGAATCAGCGGTTCACCGCCCTGCTCCGCTTGCTGGTCCAGCCAGCCGGCAATGGCGCTGCTGTCCACGTGCACGCCACCATCCTCAGTCAGCAGATACGGCACCAGCGGGTATTCATCCAGAGGATCGATGGCCGGCCAGCGATGAACGGTCCGCGTCACCTGAGCGCACTTGAGTCGCAGCGCCAGGCCGATGTTCTCGAACAGGCCGCCGCCATCGGGCCGCCGCAGCACCGGCAATCGACGGTATCGGCACAGCGCTTCCGTCTTCAGGAAGTACGGTGACAGCTCGGAGCCCCACAGGACCGCCCTCATCTGCGCCCCGGACTGCGTGCTGGCAACGATCAAACGGCCGCCCGCACTTTGGTCAACGGCGCGGCGAAACGCGCCATGACGCGATCCAGCAATCGTGGCGCCAGCCGCTTGCTCCAGTATCCGGACGTGGCATCGCGACCGACTACAACCAAGGCGCGATTGCGACGTACCGCGGCCAGTGCCTTGCGGGCGACGGTGTCGGCTTCAAGATTGTTGCGCTCGAACCAGTTCTGCACGAACTTCTGGGTGCGCGGATGATCCATGCGTCCAAACAGACGCAGCTTGCCGGCGATCGGCGTTTTTACGAAGCCCGGGCATACCGTGGTCACGCCGATACCGGCCGCCGCCAACTCGCTGCGCAAGCACTCGCTGAGCGCAACCACGGCTGCCTTGCTCGCGCCATAGGCGCCAAGCCCGCTGAATCCGACGAGTCCGGCTGCTGACGCGATGTTGACGATGTGTCCGCCGCCCTCGCCTCGCGCGGCGCGCGCCAGCATCGCCGGCAATGCGGCATTGACCACCCGCATCACGCCCAGCACATTGATCTCGTGCAGGCGCCGCCACTCATCGGTCGGCACTTCATGCAGCAAGCCGGCGCTGACGACCCCCGCGCTGTTGACGATCAGATCCGCCGCAGTCCCCATCGCGGTAATCGCGGCGCGCATTCGCTCCACGTCCTCGTCGCGCGCGACATCGGCACTCAGCACCTGCACTTCGGCGGCACCGCACTGGCGCAGCGACGCCGCCGCTGCCTCCAGCGCCGGCACGTCGCGCGCCACCAGCAGCAGCCGTGCATGAGAGCGGGCAAGTTGTTGGGCTACGGCATAGCCAATTCCGCTGGACCCGCCGGTCACTACGCACAGCTTCTCGTTGAAATCCTTGATCACTACTGTATTCCTGATCAGCGCTTACCAGCGCGCGTTGCCGGCCCGGCAACTGCCGGGGTTTCAAACCACACGGGGGATGCCCAGACACGCTCTTCCAGCGTCGCAAAGATACTGCGGCCACTGAAGTTGCCGGGCGCACCCTCTATCCGGCAGCAGCCCTCGTAGCCCTGGAACCCCGATGCCTCTGGAAAGATTCCGTTGTCCGGGCTCAGTGCGGCACAGTCCACGGCCTTGCTGACGCAGAGCTGTGTACTCCAGCGGCAGCTCGGGATCTCGCGTGCGCGCGCATACCAGTACGCATCGCGGTCGCCGTGGAAGTCAGGATCCTGCCAGGTGACGCACAGCTGTTCCGGGTGGCGGCCGGGCGCGACCGAACAGTCGGACGCGGGCGGCTCCACCGGGTAGGCGGTATGTGCAACCGCTTCGTAGGCACGCACCTTGGGCTCACCGGCGGCATTGAGCGTGCCCTTGATCACGTCGATCGCCTGCAGTGGCAGGGTGGGTTCGGTCCCGCCGGGATCCTGCATCGCCCACACCGTGATGTATGGCGCGCCTGCGCCCGCGGGCGGCGGCGGCAGATCGCCGCCCATCACCGCGCCCGTGCTGGCGTCGACGCTTTCCCCGCCCTGGGCCAGCCGCGCGCAGATGTCATCCGGTGGCGGCGTCCAGCTGGCCTGCATGCGGATCATCAGGCGCGGGCCGGAGGTGCCGAAGGTCTCACCGCGATGCAAGGCGTCCCAGATCTGACCCCGCGTGTTCTCGGCGGCCCATACACCGGCCAGGCCGCCGGTACCGAAGCCACGGGCCCGATCCAGGAAGATGCGATTGGTGCAGTTGTCCGGATCGCGCGGATCCTCCGGGTCGATCGCCCGCGTGCTGTTGTCACAATCCCAGCTGCCGAGATGATCCTTGGGCTCGTCTTCAAGCACGCCACCGTGACCTGGATACATGCGCTCGCGCACCATGCCCGGCGTGCCGGTGTGTGTATCGGTAGAGGCAATGATGCCTTGGCGGTAGGGATTGATGCCAAGCAGGCCGCGCAAGGTCAGGCCGTCGGCCATGGCATTGCGAAACTGATCCAGCGGCGTCGTGCAGTTGGCAGTGGGCCCCGATCCGCCGTTGACCCCGGCAGTCTCGCAGACGCGGGTCAGGTATGTTGGCGCCTGGCGCAGCGAACAGAAGCTGGGATCACGCGCCGGGTCGCCACTGCAATAGCGCGCGCAGGCCGGCGGATCATCGGGCTCGCCGGCGCAGACATTCTTGGTCAACTCGAAGTCGCAGCTGCTCTCCTCGCCTTCAAGGTAATTGCCCTCAAGGCCGGCAGCGCATTCGGAGCTGCCCTTGTGCTGGTAGATCTCGAATACGCGGTCGTAGCTGCGGCGCATTTCGGCATCGTCACGGGTCAGGGCCAGACCGTCGCGGCCCGGCGGCAACCCGGTCTCGAAATCCCGCGGCATGAAGAAGCGGCCGTCGGAGAGATTGGCGCTGTGCGGAATCGTCAGCGCCTGGCAGCCCGGCAGGCCGCCGCATTCGGTTTGCAGATGATCAAAGAACATCCACTCGTCATTGACGTTGCGATCGTCTACGCCGGTGAGCGGCGTCACTGAGCTGAACACGACATCGGGCACCTCGGCCTGCGCGCCGCGGAAGATCACGTTCCGGTGCAGCATCTGCCCGCGCTTGTTGGAACTGAACTCGTAGCCGTGCAGCGTGGTGAAGCCGCAGGGCTCGTATTCCTCGTCGGTAATGCGCTGCTGCTCGGCCCAGGCCACACGATCCGTCGGGCTCTCCGCAAGCAGGGTCTGCGCCACCACCTGGAACGGTGTGGAGGTCCCCTCAACGAAGGCGCGGATATCCGCACGAATGCTGCGACCGACTGCCTCGCAGACCGGATTGGTCCCCGCCGGCACGGTGCCATTGACCTCGCACAGCAGCTTGAAGGCACCGAGAAACTCGGCGTGATCCGTGACCGCGACAAAATCCAGCGGCCGATCCAGTTGCTCGAAGTTCACCGCCGTATTGGGGTCGGCATCCCCCGCCGGATAACCGCCGGGTTCGCCCTTGGCAAACCGTATTGCCTCGCGCGGACCATTGATCGAGTTGAAGAAGTAAGCGTCAAACGAATAGCTGGTATGCACATGCAGATCGCCGTACAACGGCAGCTTGCGTCCGGGCGTGACCGGTCCGCACTCGCCCTGTGTCACCCCTCCATCGATCGGAGGAGGGGTCACCGCAAGCTGGGTTGGTGCCGATTCGCCGCAGGCGCCGAGCATGGCCAGCAGCAGCATCGCCGTCAGCTTGCCGGCTTGGCGGCGGCCAACCGCGAGCGCGGAGCCGATGAACTCAACGATGTAATGCCCCATCCCCACTCTCCTCATATCAAGACTTCCGCACTGCGTTCCAGCAGCCAGTACGCGGCGACCGCGCCATAGGCCCCAAGCGCAACCGGCATCCAGCGATGCAGCGGTCTGGCGACGATGGCAACGCCCATCAGCGCCACCACAAAGAACAACTGACCCGCTTCCACGCCCAGATTGAACGAGGCCAGCGCCCAGCCGCGTGCCTGCTCCGGCAAACCAATGGCCGCCAGTGCGCCGGCAAAGCCAAAGCCATGCAGCAGGCCGAAGCCGAACGCCACGACGACCGGAAACCGCTCGGCCAGGCCGCGCTGCGGGCTTGCGAGCTCCACAGCCAGCAGCAGGATCGACGCGGCGATGCATGCCTCGACGGCCGCCACCGGCAGCCACCAGCCTGCCAGCAGCGCGCCTGCGAGCGTGATCGAATGCGCGACCGTGAACGCCGTTAGGGTTGCCACCAGCTGTCGCAGACGCTGGCGGCTGCGGCGCCACAGCGCCCACAGCCCAAGCACGAACAGCAGGTGATCCGGCCCCAGCAGGATGTGCTCCACCCCCAGCGCCAGGTAGTGCGCGACCGGTGGCGGCTCCGGTCTGAGCCCCGGCGTCCAGCTGGGACGAGTGGACGACAGCACGCTGTACGCGCTGTCGCCCTGCAGCGGGACAATCAGCAGCACCGCATCCGGAAGTTGTACCGTGAACCCGCTGAGTCCCAAGGCCCCGTCCAGTCCATTTGGGCAGCGCAAGGTCCACAGCACCAGGCTGCCCTCATCCACAGGTTGGGTGCGCGGCGCGTCGCTGCGCTCGCAGCTGGCGGGCCACTGCGGCTGCAGCGACAGCAGGCGACCCTCCACATCCTCCGGCAGTCGCAGGCGACTGGCCCAGGTCTCGGCGTCCAGTTGCTGCAGCCGCCATTGCGCGCTCTTCATGGCGTGCGCCTGCAGCTCCGGCGCAAACAGCGCCAGGCCCAGCAATGCACCCGCCACGCGCAGGGCCACGTTCATCGCGGCGGCGCCATCCGTTCGCTCAGGCCATAGCGTGCCTTCAGATCAGCCAAGGCCACTGCAGTTGCGATACGTCGCTGCTCGATCAGGAAATCGCGCTGCGCCCGGTCATGTACCGCGGCATAGTCCGGCGTGCCGAGCTGCCGCTGATGCACGCGCACGAAATGGATACCGAGGGCAGAAGCGATCGGACCTTCCCAGCCGCCTGCCGGAAGCTCCATCAGCTGCGCAGCCACCGGCGCACCGAACAGGCGCTCCAGTTCGCGTTGATTGGCGCGCTGCAGTTGTGTGCCACCCGGATGCGGGTCACTAAGCCCTTCAAGCGCCTGGGTCGTGTCGCTGCGCAGTTGCGCCGCCACCCGGATCGCGTCCTCGCCCAGCTGCCGGCCACGCAGGCTGCGCGACAGGAACACATGGCTGAGCGCCAGATGCTCAAGTCCGCCGTAGCGGGCCGGGTGCGCGTCGATCCACGCGCGCAACCGTGCGGGATCAGGGTCCGGGACGTCGACGCTGGTTTCCAGCAGCAGGCGCATTTTCTGCGCCAGACGCCGACGCACGATCAGATCGCCCTGGTCAAGGCCGCGCGCCAGGGCTTCGCGATACAGCACCTCCTCTTCGAGCCACTGCCGCGCGTCCGCCCCCTCGCCCACACCAGCCGGGGCCGCCAGCGCAGCCGGGGATCGGCGCAGGCCGTCCGCCGCAAACAGCACGACGCCCAGCGCCAGAAACAGCAATAGCGCGTGCCGCTGCTGCAAACGACTCAACTGATCAAGTAACCGCTGCATCCCTTACGAGCCAGGCGGACGGATGAAGATCGGACTCGACCATGCTCGGTGCTGAACATCCGTCAGGCACTGATCCTCCAGCGGAGTGCGTGCGTCGCCGTGGCAGGGACGCACCGCGATGCACTGACCCTGATCGTCGTATTCACAGCGTAGCTGGCCACCGTTGATCGCCGGCTCGGCCCGCTGCAGGGCGCGCGCGTAGTACAGCACCTCTCGACTCAGTGCCGGATACTCAGGGTCCTCGAACTCGACGGTGCAGCCCTGCCCTTCGTCGGCGCAACGCAGCACCTTCCACGGATCATCGATCAGCGGCTGCAAGGGGTCATGAGCGCTGGCCTGACGGCGGATGCGCACGATCTCGATACGGTCGATCGGCGTGCGCGTATCTCCGGGGTTGTAGCACTCGCCGCCACAGAGCTGCTCGATCCGATCGGCACCGATCGCCTGTTCGGTCCACGCTGGACAGCCGGGCTTCTGCTCATAGGCGCCCATCGCACGCACCCGGAACCGCGGCACGTCCACGCCCTCCAGCTCGGAGCCCATGGGATGCAGCGTGCCGTCACTCGCCAGCAGATCGAACCACAGCAACATGCGCGGCCCCGACGTTCCGTAGACCTCCTTGCGCTGCAGCGAATCCCAGATGGCGTTGCGATCCCGGGTGGGCGCATGCACTGCCACCAGGCCACCGGTATAGAAGAACGAGGCCTGACGCTCGGTCTCGTTGACCTGCAGGAAGTTGTAGGGCGTCGCATCCAGCGTCAGCTCGCGCGGACGCTGCGGATCACCCGTGGGCTTGGCGGCGTCGACAAAGCGCTGCTGCACGATGTCATTGGCCGCACCTCGCGCCTCGGTGGAGGCGTGGCGACCCACGGGCTTGAATCCGGTGCCGGGCTGCGAGGCATGGTTGTCGCTGGAGCCGATGAACCCGAAATGGAAGCGCAGGGGCCCGCCGTCATCGTCGCGCTCGGCAGGGTTGCTAAGCGCCATGATCGCCTGCACCGAGCTGCCGGGACGGTGATTCAGCGGCGGCTGAAAGCAGTCGGGGCATTGGCCGCAGTTCAGCCAGTCTTCCGGCTGCACGTCGGCCACGGTGAGCTGTCCGGCACGTCCCGCCTTGAGATAGTTACGTTCGACCTCCTGCACGCGCGCCGCGCATTCCGGCGAGGCCGGGTCGTCGCAGCGCGACTGAATGATCTGCCCGGCGCGCTTGCAACAGGGGAGATAGCCGTCGCTGGCCTCGGGACACACCATCGCACCGGAGGCGTCGTAGGCAACGGCGCGCCAGTCCCGATACGGTTCGGCGTTGCCGTGGCCGGAGTAGATCTCGATCAGCTTCTGCCGCTTCGGATCGTGCTGGGCCCGCGTCAGCTGCTTCTCCCAACTGGAGCCGGGCGGCGTGTAGTAACCCCAGGTGGTGCCGTGCGGGATCACCAGCGCCTCGCCGCCCCACTCGTCGAGCTTGCGGAACAGGTCCGCCGGTGTATCGGCCACTTCGATGCAATCGGCCGGCAGTTCGGGGCTGCGTACATCCTCTGCGCACACCGGCGTGTCGATCAGGCTGCGACGCTTGTCCTGCTGCAGGAACTGCCCCTTGCGATTCGGAAAGTCCGCCACATACGGTCCGGCGAGGCGCTCCAGCGCAGGCAGCGGATCGTTGCGCATCGCTCGAAACGCGACACCGCCGGCCACGACCGGTCGTTGCGGAACCTGACCCTCCGCGGTGTCGCGCAGAATCACGTTCTTGTGGCCGTAGTGACTCTCGGGCGTGTTACCCATCTGGGTCCATTCCCAGCCGACAAAGGCCACCACGTCCGGGTTATCCGCCGGGCCCGCGGCTTCGTTGCAGGCACGCACCGTGTCCTTGATCATCGACCAATGGCGCGGTGTCAGGCTCTCGGCATGGTCGGTATGCGCGTAGAAGTCCAGTGACGAACAGAAGCGCGCGTAATCGCAGGCGTCAGCAGGCGGTCGCGCTCCCGGGCCATGCATCAGCGGCAATGCCCACACAAACGCATCCATGGAAAAGGTGCTGTGCACGTGCAGGTCGCCGAACAGGATCTGACCACCCTGACCTTCAAGCGAGGAAGCGGTGTTCTGCGCATCGCGTTCACGCAAGGCGCTATCGGCAACGCGCACCGCGGCCACGACACCGGCACCCTCGGGTTCGACCTCGCGGTCCCAGACAGCCACTACGGCCAGTGCCGCAACCAGCACCAGAGCGCTCAATGCGATCGTCCGTTTCATGTCTCCTCCCTGCCGATTCAACTGTCGGTTTGACGGCATTAAAGGCCTTTGGTTTACACTCTGTCAATATGTTGAGCCATCACCTACGCACGCGCGTTGCTCTTGCCTGGTTTTCGGTACTGGTCGGCGGCGCCGTGGCCACTGCCGCGCTGGTCTACGATGGCTGGCCCACCCGGCTGCCGCGCGACGCCGTCGCGATGGTGGGAACTCAAGCGATTCCACGCGAGCAATGGCTGCGGGCGTTGGCGGCGGTAGAGCGCGATCGGGGCAGGCCGCTGGCCGCCACCGAACGTCGCGCGGTGCTGCAGCGCCTGATCGACGAGGAGCTGCTGTTTCAGCATGCCGTAGACAGCGGAATGGCGCGGGATGATCCGAGTCTGCGCAAGACCCTGGTGGCGGGCGTCATCGATGCCGCAACTGCCGACCGCGGCGAGGACGAGGCCGGCGCGCGCGCACTGTTTGCCCAGGACCCCGGCTACTTTGCCGCGCAACCCAGACTGCGGGTGACGGCCGTCGCGCAGGCACCCGATGCTGCGGCTCCAGGCGCCGACGCCGTCGCCAGCGCCCTGCGCGATGGCAACGTCACCGCCCCCCTGCATGCCATCGACCTGCCACGGCAGCCAGTGCCGCTGCCGCAGCTGGCACACCGGCTGGGCGGTCGCGCGGCGGAAGCACTGAGAACTGCCGAGTTGGGCCAGCTCATCGGCCCGCTGGCCGGGGATGGCCGTAGCCTGCTGTACCTGATGGTTCACGAACGTCTTGCCGACCAGCCCCGCTACGAGGCGGTCGCGGATGCGGTACGCGTCGAGTGGGGGCGTCGACAGGCAGAGGCCGAGCTGGCAGATCTGCTGAGCGCGCTCCGACAGTCGACTTCCGTACGTATCGCGGATGCACCCGAACTTGAATAGGCCGATGTGCCGCTGGGTGCTGGGTCTGTGCCTGCTGCTGGCAAGCGGCACAGCGAGCGCGCACAACCGCTCGGTCTCGTATTCGACGTGGACGATTGCCGGCAACGAGCTGGTCGTGGATCTGCGCCTGCCCACCAGCAATCTGAACCCGCTGGGCCTTGACCCTGCCGATGCACATACTGCGGAGGTACTGGCCGGTCGTGTCGGTGCTCAGTTCCTGGTGTGGGGCGGAGACACGCCCTGCGTCGTGCAGCACAGCGCGGCCCACCGCAGCGGCGCGATATACCGGGTGCGCGCGCAATGGCACTGCGACGTACGTGCGACGCGGCTGCGATCCGAATTCCTGCGTGACGCGATCCCCGGCCACCTGCATCTGCTGCAATGGCGCGCCGATGACGCCTTGCAGGGTCCGTACGCACTCAACAGCGCACAGCCGGAGCTGATCTTCCGGGCGGCGCCACCAGAGACCAGCCAGTATCTTGGGCTCGGCGTCGAACACATTCTGCTGGGATGGGACCACCTTGCCTTTCTGGTCGTGCTGCTGCTCGGTGCAGCGACCTGGCGCCAGCTGGCCTGGCGCGTGACCGGCTTTACCCTCGGGCACAGTCTGACACTGGCGCTGGCCGCGCTGGCGAACATCCACCCGGCGCCTGCCCTGATCGAGAGCTTCATCGCGTTGACCATCGTCTGCACGGCGGCTGAGCGGGTGTTCGCCGGACAGCCCCACGCCATCGCCAACAGCGCGCTGCTGGCAGCAGTACTGGCCGCTATCGGCGTTTACAGCGGCACCTTGCCGTGGACCTTGATGCTGGCGGCAGTGCTGCTGAGTTTCGGCGCCTATACCGACGCCCGACTCGATGGCTTGCGCACCGCGCTGTTCGGACTGTTCCATGGCTTCGGCTTCGCATCGGTCTTGGGCGCGCTCAATGCCGGGCAGGCCATACCGCCGCTGCCGCTGTTCGCGTTCAACCTTGGCGTTGAACTGGGACAACTCGCGTTTGTAATCCCGCTGTGGTGGCTGACGCGCCGCTGGACATCGCTGCGCGCACCGTGGGTGCCGGCGGCGGTGCTGGCGCTCGGCACGGCCTGGTACCTGCAACGACTTGCCTGAACTGACTGACCCTGAATCGGAGCCTGAACATGAAAACGCTACTCAAGCTGTTTGCGGTCGTGGCGGCGCTGTCCCTGCTGACGGCCGTCCTGCTGCGCCAGCCCTCGGTGCAGAATCGCCTGATCACGGCCGTCATCCACAGGAACATGGACGATGCCGATCGGGCGGCCTTGTTCGAAGACGACGCCCTGCGCCTGCTGGTATGCGGCAGCTCGTCGCCGTTTCCTTCGGAAGACCGCGCACGGCCCTGTCTGGCGGTGATTGCCGGCGGCAAGTTCTACGTGGTCGACACCGGACCCGGGTCCTGGAACCGCATGGCATTGCTGCGCATTCCCGCCGAGCGCATCGGCGCGGTGCTATACACCCATTTTCACTCCGACCATATCGGCGACCTGGGCGAGTTCAACATGCAGACCTGGGTTGCCGGCCGCCCCGGCCCGTTGCCGGTCTACGGCCCCGAAGGCGTACAGCGCGTCGTTGCCGGCTACCAGGAGGCTTATGCGCTGGATAACGGCTACCGAACCGCCCACCACGGCGCTGCCCTGTTGGTACCGGAGAACGGGCTGATGCAGGCACATCCGTTCACTCCGAACGAGGACGGCAGCCGCGCTGAAGTCCTGCGCGACGGCGATCTGCGCATCAGCGTGTTTCCGGTCAGCCATGCGCCGATCTCGCCAGCGGTTGGCTACCGGTTCGACTACAAGGGGCGCTCATTGGTGATCAGCGGCGACACCGTCAAGGACGCGCATCTGACAGCCGCCGCCCAAGGCACTGACCTGCTGGTTCACGAGGCCCAGAACCAGGAGATGGTGGCGCAGATTCAGGCAGCCGCTGGCGAGCTGCATCGGCCGCGCCTGGAAAAGGTCATGGGCGACATCCCCAGCTACCACACCAGCCCGGTCGAAGCTGCAGAGATCGCCAACGCCGCCGGCGTACCCTTGCTGCTGATGTATCACCTGACGCCACCGCCACCCAACGCGCTGGCCGAGCGCGTGTTCCTGCGTGGGGTCAGCGCGATCCGCGAGCGGGGCACGGTACTGGCCCGCGACGGACTGCTGGTCGAACTGCCGCTGTCCGGCGAGCCCGCACGTATCGAGCAGCTGCACTGACCGCGCTGCGGCCCACATGACCGCGTAGCTGTCAGCTGACACGCGCGCCTGAGCAGCGAAGGCCCAGGCCCGCCGTCCGCCAGCCGAAGCACCCCGGAATCTGGATGCGCAACTGACATCCGGCTGCCCCCGGCTGCGTCGATGGCCGGTTCGGCGCATCGATTACCACTACACTAGGCGCACACTTACAGCGACAGATCCCCCGAGGGAACATGGCCAAACCCAATTACAACTTCGAAAAGCGGCAGCGCGAACTGAAAAAGAACAAGAAGCAGGAAGAAAAACGCCTCAAGAAGCTGGCGGCCCGTGAATCTGCGGATGGCGGCGCTGAAACCTCCGATGCACCCACCGACTCACAGGACACCTCGACATGAGCAAAGGCATGGATCGCAAGAAGGAAACCAAGAAGAAGCCCGCGCTCAGCCTGCTGGAAAAGCGCGCAGCCAAAGCGGAAAAGAAGAGCAAGAAGTAATTGTCACCCTACCTCCGCAGACCGCAAGCATGGATCGGCCGCAGCTGCGGTCGTGCTGTGACCGGCGGCGTGCGCGGGTTGCTCCGCTGAGTACGCGATGAAGACGCCGAAGGGTCTGCAACCGCTGGTGGACAGCGGCATCATCGACGAGGTGCTGCGGCAACTGAAGAGTGGCAAGGAAGCCTCGGTATTCGTAGTGGGCTGTGGCGACCAGATTCGCTGCGCCAAGGTCTACAAGGCCGCCGAACATCGCGGCTTCCACAAGCTGGCCGAGTATCAGGAAGGGAGAAAGGCGCGCGGCAGCCGCGACGCGCGCGCCATCGGCAAACGCAGCCAGCGCGGCCGCGAAGTACAGGAGGCCGAGTGGAAGAACGCCGAGGTAGACGCGCTCTACCGTCTGGCCGACGCCAGCGTCAGAGTGCCGCAGCCCTACGGGGTGTTTGACGGTGTACTGCTGATGGAACTGGTACTGGACGGCGACGGCCATCCGGCGCCACGCCTTGGCGAGGTCGACATGAGCGCGGATCAGGCGCGCGCCTGGCATCGCCTCATGATGGCGGAGATCGTGCGGATGCTATGCGCCGGCCTCATCCACGGCGACCTGTCTGAGTACAACGTGCTGGTCGACGCCGATGGGCCGGTCATCATCGACCTGCCGCAGGCGATTGATGCCGCCGGCAACAACAACGCGTTCCGGATGCTGCAGCGTGACGTCAACAACATGCGCGCGGCCTTCGGTCGCGCGGCGCCGGACCTGCTGGAAACCGAGTATGCCGGTGAGATCTGGGCGCTGTATCAGGCCAGCGAACTGAAGCCCGATGCGGTGCTGAGCGGACACCATGTCGACGACGCGGCCAGTGCCGATGTGGGCGCCGTGCTGGATCAGATCGAAGAGGCCAGACGCGAGGCGGAAGCCCGCCAGCGTGGGCGTGAAGCTGCCGAATCCGCGTAGAAACGCCAGAGTTGCACCAAAAAAGGGTACAATAGCCCGGTTACCGATCCGCTCA
>JBFJJW010000030.1:0-19690 GCA_041612095.1 Solimonas sp.
AGGCGTTGGCGATGGTGACCTGGGCAATGGAGCCGCCCGAGCAGCCGGTGCCGATGGTGTAGCGCAGCGGGCCGTACTGCTCCACGAAGCGCTCCTTGGCCATCATGATCGATTCGGCGTTGAGCGCGACATCGCAGTTGTGCCCGGTGTTGGCGAGCGCGGTCGACATCACCGCATAGCCCTTGCCCAGTGCGTAGATGTAGCTGGGCTCGATCAGGGGGATGTCGCCGAAGGTGCCGGAGTAATCATCCAGCGGCGCCCGTCCCGGGGTATAGCTGGCTCCGCAGTTGCCGCCGTGGGTGACCAGCATCTTGCCGTTCCACTGAGCCTGTGGCGCCCACGGCTCCCAGGCCTCGTCAGGATTGAACAGCGTCAGGATCTTGTACTCATCCCGGTCCTGGTAGCCGCGCTCCTGGCGCACGATGAACGGCACGGTCTCTCCGGTCTGCGTGGTGGTCATGGCCACGTCGTCCGGCGGGTTCGCGGGGTCATAGGGCAGCAGCGCCGTCCCCAGCGTGATGATCGGCAACCCTTCCAGGGTGTCGGTAAACGTCACCGGCCGGTACAGGAAGCTGTACTCGGCCGGCTGGTTGCAGTGGATATCGGTGGCCGTGTCCTGGCAGCGGATGCGCTTGATCTCGGGGCGCGAAAAGATCGGCCCCTCATTCGGATAATTGCGGATCGTCGTCCGCCCCTCGGCACCGCCGCCCACGCGCGCCACCAACGAGTTGTCGCCGACACGCAGGCCTTCCACCCGGCCCATGACCCGGCCGTTGGGGCGCAGCGCAAAGCTGCTGCTGATGTCGGCACCGTTCAGGCTCACGCGCCATCCGCTTGCCGGCGGTTGCCCATCCACCAGCAGCTCGACCAGTGCATCGCCACCGCTGATCAGATCGGCGCGATTGGAAAGCACGGCTATGGCCGGTGTCGGGCCGGACCCGGTGCCGATGGAGCCGTCCTGAGGGGCTTCGCTGGAGCCGCAGCCCGCAAGCAGAGTGACGACCGCCAAGGCGGCCAGCGCGGTCGCGCGTGCATGGATCAACATTTATATGTCCCCTCGGACGCAAGCGGCAGGGAAGCCCCCGCCATTTAGTTATGGTCGCGTATTCAGCCCGCAGGCGATCCTTCATCTGGCCGGCACGTGACTGTTCTGCAGACGTTTAAATAGCACAGACGGTTGCGTTCCGTATTCGGTGAAGTCGCCAAGCGCTTGTGAAGTCGCGCCAACGCGGAAGCAGCCGTAGGCAGGGTTGGTGAGCCCGCCCGTTCTGGGCACGGGGACGCGAGCGCCGCAGCCGAGCTTACTGCTCGATCACCTGAACAAATTGACCGGTACGTGAGTTGATGACTCCGCCGGCCACGCTGTGATGGACGGTGCCAGAGGCATCGATGTAGTTGCCGCCCCCGATCGATGTCAGGCCGTGAACGTTCGGCCTTTCCACGTACTGGCGGCGAACCTGTTGATTGATGACGGTAGTGTGGTCCGGCATCGCCTGTCCGGTCTGGCGCGAGGTCATCGATTCGACCTGCAGGCGCTGCTGTGCCAGCAATGAATTTACGCGGCTGCAACTGGGCGTGCCGTGGCGGCTGCGCAGCAACGACCGGGATTCCTGATCGCAGGCCCGGCGTGCGGCTTCGATGTCCTGAGCGAAATCCGTCCTCAACGAGTTGGGCAGCTCGTTGTTGCGCTCGATTCTGCGTGCATTCAGAGCGGCCTGTTCCCTGGCCTTCTCGTTCTCGATGAATCGCAGATAGTCCGCATAGTTGTCCGACGCGGTGCGGCCATACGATTGCGCAGGCACTGCCGAGGGTGGGACATAGGCCTCTGTCCTGGACTTATCCTCGCACGGGGCATCTTGAAGCGTGATGCTGCCGGAGGGCGATCGGCATTTGTAAACACCCTGCGCCCAGCCGGGTTCACCGAGCAGCAGAAGAATGCCTGCAGCCACGCAGCCGCCGATCAAGCCAAGGCGTGCATGTAACAAGGGGTGTTCAGAGCGCATGCGCTACTCCATCAACGCCGTTCGGCACGATCATAGATTGCCCTGCATGCCGGGTCCATGCCGCTCGTTGTTCGACCAGCAGACGCTCGAAAGACCGCAAGTCGCCGGAACCTGCAGACGTGCCGCACCGTTACCCGACAGTGCGGTGCGCAAGGTAGGCTATCGGACGTCTGGCGGACGAGCCATTCCCTATCCCGCGCAAAGGTGGTGACGGTGTCTGAAGCAAGCGCAATGATGGATCTTGTCCTGGACCAACTGGGGAGCTTGGACGGCCTCGTTGCCAGGCGGCTGTTTGGCGGCATCGGGCTATCGGCCAATGGCGTCCAGTTCGCGATGATCATGGGGCCGGAACTGTATTTCGCGGTGAACGACGCCACGCGCCCGACGTATGAGGCGATGGGCAGCCACTGCTTTACCTATCAGACCAGGCAGCGACGGGTTGAGGTGCGCAAGTATTACCGCGTTCCGGACGCGGTCGTCGAGGATCAGGAGCGTCTGGTCTCGCTGGCCATCGAATCGGTGCGCGCGGCGCAGGCGGCTCGGCGCCCGGGTGCGCGCCGCTCGAAGATGGGCCTGGCCCCGCTGCTGCCGGATTAGCGCGGGCGCGTCCGTGCAAACGCATGGCCGCCGCAGTAAGGTGGCGCCTGATGTTGGGCGGGAGGACCGATGGAGACCCGATCACTGCTGATGGCGGCAAGCGCCGGAATCATCTTGCTGTTGGGGGCCATCCATCTGCTCTACACCTTCGCCGGCATACGGCTGCACCCGCGTGACCCCGAGCTGCGCCGGCAGATGCAGCGGGTGCCGCCCGTGCTCAGTGCGCAGACATCCATGTGGCGGGCGTGGGTGGGCTTCAATGCCAGCCACAGCATGGGGGCATTGCTGTTTGGCCTGGTCTACGGCTTTCTCGCCATTGGCTACGGGGATCTGCTGTTCAGCTCACCCTTCTTGCTGGGGCTGGGCCTGAGCATGCTGCTGGGTTACACCGTCCTGGGCGCGGTGTACTGGTTCAGTATTCCACTCGCGGGCATCAGCATGGCGTTGCTGCTGTATCTGGCGAGTGTCGTGGTGGCGCTGGGTTGAGCCGTGCGCGGTCGCGTGGCCGCATTGGAGCTCGTGCTGAAGCGTGAATGCGAAACGAGGAACGGGTGATACGGGTGCGTAAACATTCAGAGCGGCATTACTCCGAACGGACTGGCTGGCTGCGCGCCGCGGTGCTTGGCGCCAACGACGGCATCGTCTCTACCGCAAGCCTGGTGGTGGGCGTGGCTGCTGCCAGCGCGGCCCCTGAAGACATCCTGATAGCCGGCGTCGCCGGTCTGGTTGCAGGCGCCATGTCGATGGCTGCGGGGGAGTATGTCTCGGTGAGCTCGCAGGCGGACACGGAGCGCGCCGATCTGGCGCGCGAGCGCCAGGAGCTTGCAGAGAACAATGAGTTTGAACATGCCGAACTGGCCGCCATCTACGTTACGCGCGGACTGGATGAGTCGCTGGCACGGCAGGTCGCAGATCAATTGATGGCGCACGACGCCCTATCGGCGCATGCGCGCGATGAGCTGGGGCTCTCGGAGTTGCATAGCGCCAGGCCGGTTCAGGCCGCCGTGACATCTGCGACCGCATTCGCAGCGGGCGCCTCGCTGCCGCTGGCACTGACTTGGTTGACACCCCCGTCGCTGATGGTGCAGACCGTGGCTGCCGGCTCCTTGCTGTCGCTGATGATGCTGGGCGCGATGGCGGCCCGCGCGGGCGGCGCCAGGCCGCTGCTGGGCGCTGGGCGGGTCGCGTTCTGGGGCGCATTGGCGATGGCCGTGACTGCAGCAGTGGGTTCCGCCTTTGGCGCGATTGCCTGAGCGCCCTGGCGCCGTTCAAAAACAATGCTGACAAGCAACGACGGCGCGCACTAGCGGCGCCATCGACAAATGATGGAAGTGAAAGCAATGCAGGGCGCGCCTGATGGTCCGGTGTGGCGGCGAGCGTGTAGATAGGTGGAGGTCACCGATGGTTGATCTGGGCCGGGCAGTGGGCGGATTGAGGCGTGTGCTCAGCCATCCGCTGGCGCGTGCGCTGATGGTAGTCGCCGTGCTGGCCCTGGCCTACTTCAAGTGGCTGCCGTTCCCGTGGCGCCAGCCGCTGGTCGCGGCGCTGGCGATTCTGGTACTTGCGGCGTCGGGGCAGAAGCTCGCGGACATGGGCGTGCGCTGGCCGATCGCGCTCAGATCGACACTGGTCTGGGCTGTGGTGGGAGCCCTCCTCACATGCGCAGTCATCATGCCGGTCATCGAGCCGCTGCTGAACCGCATGCTGGGTATAGAGGCGGACTACAGCGGCTACGGCGCCCTGCGTGACAACTTGCCGGCGACCGTGCGCCTCATCGCCTTCGCGTGGATCAGTGCCGCGATCGGCGAGGAACTGATCTTCCGCGGTTATCTGCTGTCGCAGCTGCTGACGTTCATGGGCAATCGTCTGCCGGCGCAGATCGTCGCTGTGCTGTTGGGTGCGGTGGTGTTCGGACTCTCGCATCACACGCAGGGCCTGGTGGGCGGGTTGCTCACGGGCATCACCGGCGCGTTGATGGGCGCAATCTTTCTGCTGAGTCAGCGCAACATCTGGGCGGTGATTCTTGCACACGGATTGATCGACACCTGGGGGGTGTTGACCCTGTACTGGGGCTGGTATTAGCCCGCATCCGCGGTATGCGGTGAGCCGTGCTGTCGTTCAGCATGACTGTGGCGCCGCGTCAGCCTGTACGCAGAACACATTCATGGGGGCGGCGACATGCTAGAGCAGCTGTGGAACGACAACCTGATGTGGCGGATTCTGGAACTTCCGATCGGGTGGCGCATCTGGGTGCTGTGGCTGATGGGGGTCAACAGCGTGGCGTTCCTGTATCTGGCGCGACCACAGGCGCGGATCATCGCCGCCGTCTGGGCCGGCAACGTCATCACGATGATGAGCATGTACTGGACTTCGGCTACGTGCGCCTGCTCGGCTTGTCGCACGTGCTGTGGTGGACGCCGCTATTTGTCTGGCTGCTGCCGCAGCTGATGCGCCAGCGACCCGCCGGAGTCTTTGGCCTCTGGCTGATCGCACTCTCGGCCAGCAATCTGATCTCGCTAGCCATCGACTACGTTGACGTGATCCGCTATCTGCTCGGCGAGCGCGCGCCCGCATAGCACGCGCTATCGCAGCTACTTCTGCCTGAGCAGGCGTGCAATCTCGTCCTCACCGTAGGGGCGAGGGTCCTTGATGCGCAGGCTGTCGCTCCATTCGCGGGCGAAGTCGCGCTGCAGACGCCAGTTGAGTGCGGCCGTGATCAGCAGCGCCAGCAGCGCACCGATCGCGGCCAGCCCCATGTCCTTGTGTGCGTCCCATACATCGCCCTGGGTGCCGAGATAGGCCGCGCCCAGCTCGCCACCGAACACCTCGGCCGCGCCCCATTCCACCAGTTCGTACAGCGCCGAGGTCGAGAGCGTGAAATCCAGTGGCAGGAAGTAGCCCCAGAAGCCGCGCGCGTCAGCCACCCGCAAGAAGACTTCCCGCAGCGGATACGCCAGCAGCAGGCCGTAGCAGAAATGCACCAGCCGATCGAAGTGATTGCGCTGCCAGCCGAATATCTCGTTGAAGCGCTCTCCCGTCAGGCTGCGCCACCATTCGTCGTACGGCACCTCGGCGTAGGTGTAGTGCGAGCCGACCGCGTGCAGGCACATGAACAGGAAGATCAGCGTGTAGGAAATGCGTGAGAACACGAAGCGTTTGTGCGCCGCCCACATGCCGATCGCAAAGGCCAGGACCAGCGCGTTCTCCAGCAGCCAGTCGTCGCGGTGCCTCGGCTCGATCGCCAGGGCCGCCCATAGCACCAGATAAAGACCCGCCAGAATCATCAGATAGCGTTGGTACGCGCGGGTCATGGCGGAATCCTCAGGCGGGCAGAGTGCGGCCACGGGTTTCGACCACCCACGGCATCAATAGCAGGCCCAGCGCCGGTACGGCAGCCACCCAGACCAGCACTTCCACGGCCGTGCCGGCACCCTGTGCGGCGACGGCGCCGACCACAAACGGGCCGGCGGCGGCGATGACGCGGCCGACGTTGTAGCAAAAGCCTGCGCCGGTCGCGCGCAGGCGCGTCGGGAACAGCTCCGGCAGATAGTAGGTAAAGCTGCCGAAGATGCCGAACACCGACAGCCCGATCGCGAAGTAGAAATACAGCCGCGTCTGCGGCGCGACATCGGTGCCGAAGGTCAGCAGGATCGCCGCCGCCGAGGCGGCAAAGTAGATCGCGAACATCGGGCGACGCCCGAGCATCTTGGCGACCGGAATCGTCAGCAGCGTGCCGATCAGCCCGCCGATGTTGAACATCATGGTCGCGGTGAACTTCCAGTCCTCGGTCAGGCGCAACATGGCCTCGCGATCCAGACCACGCAGCGCGCTCTCGCTTTGCGCGAGGGCGGTGGCGAAGGTGGGCAGAAACGCGTTGCAACTCCACCAGGTAATCAACGCGACCATCGCCATCAGAAAGCCACTGGCGGTGGCGCGCCGCAGCTGCGGCGAGAACAGCTCCGCCAGTCGCGGCGGGGCGCTGTTGGCGCGCGCGATCAGCCAGCGCTCGGGCTCATGTATGAACAGGCGCACAACAAAGATCACGGCGGCGGGTATCAGGCCGCACAGAAACACATAGCGCCAGGACACTTCCGGTTGATCCGCAAACCAGTGGCCGGCAATCAGCAGATTGACCACGGTCGCCAGCGTCACACCGAAGGCAGCCGAGGTGTAGAGCAGGGCGCCGGCTTCAACACGGCGCTTCTCCGGCATGACCTCGGCGACCATGGACGCGCCGGCGGCCCACTCACCACCGATGCCCAGCGAGGCGACGATGCGAAACGCCAGCAGCCACCAGATGTTCGGTGCAAATGCACAGGCCGCGGTACCGAGCGCATACATGGCGATCGTGATCTGCATGGTGCGTGCGCGACCGATGCGATCCCCGACGTAGCCGAACAGTACGCCGCCGGCGGCCCAGCCGATCAGCAGTACGGAGGTCAGGATGCCGGTCCAGTACAGCGTTGCCTGGCGTGCTTCTGCGCTGCCGATTTCCAGGCCTAGCAGGGTGGGCACACAGTTGGGAGCGACGAAGTTGAACAGGATGCTGTCGAACAGGTCGAAGCCCCAACCCAGCCAGGCGGCGAACAGGACGATCCACTGATACCGGCTCAGGCCGAGCATGGTCGTGCTCAGGCTGTCGCCGCCGGCCTGGCGTCGCCGGTTTCCTTGCTAAGCCAAAGTGCGCCTAGCGTCAGCAGTGCCGCGCCGCTGAGGTAGTAGCCGACGAACTCGAGGCCGTAGTTCTTGGCGAGCCAGGTGGCGATATACGGCGCCAGCGATGCCCCGAAGATGCCGGCCAGATTGAAGGTCAGCGAGGCGCCGGTATAGCGCACCGATGCCGGGAACAGTTCCGACAATATGGTGCCCAGCGGCCCGTAGGTCAGGCCCATCAGCGACAGGCCCAGGGCCAGCGCGAACATCACGCCGGGGGTGCCACCGGCGAGCAGGGGTGCCAGCGCGACGCCGAACAATGCGATGGCTGCAGTGACGATCAGCAGCGTGCGACGACGACCATAGCGGTCGGCGTAGATGGCGGAGAACGGAATCGTCAGCGCGAAGAACACGATGCCGAACAGCTGCATGATCAGGAACTGCTCACGCGTGTATCCGAGCGCCGTCGTGCCCCAGGTCAGCGTGAACACGGTCATCAGGTAGAACAGCACGAAGGTTGCGATCGCGATCACGGTGCCCAGCACCAGTACCCGCGTGTGGTCACGCAGCACCGAGAACATCGGCACCCGCACGCGCTCGTGCTGGTCCAGCACCTTCTGGAACACCGGTGTTTCGGTGATGCTGAGGCGCACCCACAGGCCGACGACGACCAGCAGGCTGCTGGCCAGAAACGGGATGCGCCAGCCCCAGCTGAAGAACTGGGTGTCGCTGAGGGCCTCGGACAGCAGCAGGAAAATGCCGCCGGAGCAGATGAAGCCGATGGGGGCGCCAAGCTGCGGAAACATGCCGTACCAGGCCCGCTTGCCAGGCGGCGCGTTCTCGGTGGCGAGCAGTACGGCGCCACCCCATTCACCGCCGAGCCCCAGCCCTTGGCCGAAACGGCACAGCGCCAGCAACAGCGGCGCGGCTACGCCAATCTGCGCATAGGTCGGCAGCAGGCCGATGGCGACGGTGGAAATGCCCATCGTCAGCAGCGCCGCCACCAGCGTGGCCTTGCGGCCGATGCGGTCGCCGTAGTGGCCGAACAGCGCAGAGCCTACCGGGCGCGCAAAGAACGCGATGGCAAAGGTGGCCAGCGATTGCAGCATCGCCGAGGCCGGGTCTCCGGCCGGGAAGAACAGCTTGGGAAATACCAGCACCGCCGCGGTAGCGTAGATATAGAAATCAAAGAACTCGATCGTGGTGCCGATCAGGCTGGCAAACAGCACGCGCCGCGGCGAATTGCTCGGCGCGCTGCCCGCAGTCATGGAATCGCTCATCCGCAGAAAATCTCCCCGCTGGTCCTGCAAGCGGTCGTAGTGGCCGCCTGTACCCCGCCAGTTGCGGCCGATTGTGCGGCACTGTCCACTGCAGGCGCTAGACTCGCGCTGTCCGCCAGACGGAAATCAGGAGCCCAGACATGTATCGATTGACCCTAGTGGCCGCGCTGCTCGGTGCGCTCAGTGCCTGTGGCGGCAGTGAGCCCCCGTCCGAGCCTACCGCCCAGGAGGGGCGCGAGGAGACGCGCACCATTCGCAACACCGAGGCAGTCGGCTATGGCGGCGACGCGATAGCCGACAAGCTGGATGCGACGCTGGACGCCAATGATCAGCGCAAGGAGGACATGGACCAGGCGATTGAGGCCGCCGACGAATAGCCGATGCGTCGGCGTGTCCTACAGCGCGGGGGGGGCCTGCTTGCGATGGTGCTGCAGGATGCGCCGGTACTGGTCGGGGTCCTTGACGTGCACGACATCGCCTTCGCGAGGAAAGGTCCAGTCATACAGGCGCGACAGATAGAAACGCAGCGCCGCTGCGCGCAGGACCAGCGGCCAGGCCGCGCGCTCATCGTCACGCAGTTCGCGGCGTGAGCGATAGGCCGACACCATCGCCTCCCAGCGTGCGGGATTCAGGGTGCCGTCCGGCTCGAAGCACCAGTCGTTGACGGTAACCGCGAGGTCATACAGCAGGGCGTCGTTGCAGGCGTAGTAGAAGTCGATGACCCCGGTCAGGCGATCATCCACGAACAGCACGTTGTCGCGGAACAGGTCGGCGTGGATCACGCCCTGCGGCAGGCTCGCGAGGTCCACCGACATCTGCATCGCCAGCTCGTCCTCGAGCAGCCGCTTGGCGGAAGCCTCGGTCAGCTTGCGCAGCAGCAGGCGGCCGGTCTGTTCGCGCCACAGCGAGCCGCGTGAATTGTCGCAATGGCCGGCGTAGGACTGCGCCGCCACATGCAGTTCGCCCAGCGCGCGCCCCACCTGCCGGCACTGCTCCAGCGTGGGAAACAGCACGCTTTGCCCCACAAGCCGTCGCACCAGCGCGGCAGGCTTGCCGTTGAGCATGGTCAGGTTCTTGCCGGCCTTGGTGCGCGCGGGCATGGCGCCGGGGAAACCGCGCGATGCGAGATGGTCCATCAGCCCGAGGAAGTAGGGCAGATCGGCGTAGTTCAGGCGCTCGAACAGCGTCAGCACCCAGCGGCCGTCATCGGTGTCGACGAAATAGTTGGTGTTCTCGACGCCTTCGCCGATACCCTGAAAGCCGATCAGCGGCCCCACCGGGTAAAGCTTCAGGAACTTGCGCAGCTGGGCGTGGCTGACCTTGGTGAAAACCGACATGCGGATACGCGCTGATAGGGAACGTAGCGGGATTAGAGCAAACCCGACCCCTCTGCGTCTTGGCTGGAAACCCCTACCTGCCTGTCAGCGCCGCCAGAACGCGGGGGTAAACACGATCAGCAGCGAAAAAATCTCGAGGCGGCCGAGCAGCATCGTGAACATCAGGATCCACTTCCCGGTGTCCGAGACCGACGCCATCGACGCGTTGATGGGCCCCAGGCCCGGGCCCATGTTGTTGATGCTGGCTGAAACGGCGGAAAACGCGGTGACCGGGTCGAGGCCGGTGGCGATCATCGCCGCGATCAGTATCAGCGTAGCGCCGATGTAGACCGAGAAGAATGCGCCGACTGCGTACACCACCGGGTCCGGCACGACCTTGCCTTCCAGCTTGATCGGCAGCTCGGCGTTGGGGTGAATCAGGCGCTGCAACTCGCGCTGCGCCTGCTTCACGAACAGCATCAGGCGCACTACCTTGACGCCACCTGAGGTCGAACCCGCGCAGCCGACCATGTAGCCCGTCATGATCAATACCACCGGCGTGAACGACGGCCAGTAGGTCGGATCCGCCGTCGCAAAGCCCGTGGTCGTGCCGTAGGAGATGACGTGGAACAGCGCCTTGCGTATGCCGGTCTCGGTATCGCCATAGGTGCCGCTGGCGAGCAGCGCCACGGTGATCAGCGCACTGAAGCCGATCATCAGTCCGAAGCTGGTGCGCGCTTCCGAATCGCGCCAATACACCAAAGGGTTGCGCTCACGGAACACCATGAAGTGCGTCGCGAAATTGATGGTGCCGAGCACCATGAAGCCCATCGCCAAGTATTCGATCAATGGGCTGCTGAAATACCCGATACTGGCATCGCGATTCGAGAAGCCGCCGGTCGATATAGTCGACATGCCATGGATGATGGCGTCGAACACGGGCATTCCGGCTGCCCAGTAGGCGGTGGTGCACGCGACGGTCAGCGTCAGATACACCACCCACAGCGCACGTGCCGTTTCGGCGATGCGCGGCGTCAGCTTCGAGTCTTTCATCGGCCCCGGCGTTTCGGCCTTGTAGAGCTGCATGCCGCCGACGCCGAGCATCGGCAGGATCGCCACCGCCAGCACGATGATGCCCATGCCGCCCAACCAGTGCAGCAACAAGCGGTAGAAGTTGATGGCGTGCGGCAGTGTGTCGAGGCCGCTGGCAATGACGGTGGAGCCTGTCGTGGTCAGGCCCGAGACGGATTCATACAGCGCGTCGGTGAAGCTGTCCCAGCCCACGTCACTGGCGTAAAGGGGAATGGCGCCGAACAGCGACAACACGGCCCAGAACAACACGACCACGAGAAAACCGTCGCGAATCTTCAGTTCCGACTTCGAGTGTCTGACCGGCCACCAGACCGCCGCGCCGGTGGCGAGCGTGATCCACATGGCCTCGAGGAACACATAGCCGACGCCCTCATCGTAGAAAGCGCTCATCAGCATCGGCGGCACCATGCTGACCGAGAACATCATCAGCAGCACGCCCATCACCCTTTGTACGGCGGCGTAGCGATGCCGGCGCGTCGCAACGATGCTGCGGCTGGAGCCAAACGCGGATGGCATCAGAGGAAGTTGAGCCCGACCTGAAACAGCTTCTCCACGTCCTTCACCCGCTTCTTGTCGACGATGAACAGGATGACGTGGTCTTCGGCCTCGATGACGGTGTCGTGGTGGGCAATGATCACGGCATCGCCGCGGACGATGGCACCTATGGTGGTGCCCGGGGGCAGCTTGATCTCCTCCAGCCGGCGACCGACCACGCGCGAGTTGTGCACGTCGCCGTGGGCCACGGCCTCGATGGCCTCGGCCGCACCACGGCGCAGCGAGTGCACCTTCACCATGTCGCCGCGCCGTACCCGCGACAGCAAGGCCGAGACCGTGGACTGCTGCGGCGAAATGGCGATGTCGATGGTGCTGCCTTCCACCAGCTCGACGTAAGACAGGCGATTGATCAGACACAGCGCCTTGCGTGCACCGAGTCGCTTCGCCAGCATCGCGGACAGGATGTTGGCCTCGTCATCGTTGGTGATGGCGCAGAACACATCGACGTCTTCGATGTTTTCCTCGTGCAGCAGCGACTCGTTGGCGCCGTCACCTGTCAATACCACCGTGTGTTCCAGCTGTTCCGAAAGGTAGCGCGCCCGCTCACGGAACTTCTCGATGATCTTGACCTGGATCTTGCTCTCTTCCAGCGCCTTGGCCAGCCGCAGACCGATGTTGCCGCCGCCAACCAGCATCACGCGCTTGACCGGCTTATCCTGTCGGCGCAGCTCGGCGATGACCTTGGGAATGTGATCACTTGCGGCGATGATGAACACCTCATCTTCGGCTTCGATGACGGTGTCGCCCTCGGGGATGATGGCGCGGCCACGCCGGTAGATGGCGGCCACGCGCGCATCGACATTCGGCAAATGCTGCGGCAACTCCTTGAGCTGGCGTGAAACCAGCGGGCCACCGTAGTAGGCGCGCACACCGACCAGGCGTACGCGTCCGTCGGCGAAGTCCACCACCTGCAGTGCGCCGGGGTATTCGATCAGCCGCCGGATATAGTCCGTGACCAGCTGCTCCGGCGAGATGCTCAGATCGACCGGTACCCCTTCGGGTCCGAACAGCTTGTCCTCGCGCAGATAGTCCTGGGCGCGGATGCGGGCGATCTTGGTAGGCGTCTTGAACAGCGTATCGGCGATCTTGCACGCCAGCATGTTGGTTTCATCGCTGGCCGTCACGGCGATGATCATGTCAGCGTCGTCGGCCCCTGCCTGGCGCAGGATCTTGGGATGCGAGGCGTGGCCCTGCACGGTGCGAATATCGAGGCGCTCCTGCAGCTCGTTGAGCGCCGCACCGTTGATGTCAATCACGGTGACGTCGTTCTTCTCGCTGGCCAGATTTTCTGCCAGCGTCGAGCCCACCTGGCCCGCGCCGAGAATCACGATTTTCATGGGCGGCGAACCTTACGCCTGCTTTTGCTGCACTGCAAGATGACGCGAGTCGGGTGCTCCCGGCGGCCGGTGCAGAGGTAGCGCGGCGCCGACCGGCGGTGTCTGGAGCGGGGTGTCGGCATCGACGTAGGCGGAGACGTTCATCGTCCTTCCAGTTGTTGCCTGCGATAGCTGCCCGGGGACTGCCCGGTCCAGCGCTTGAACGCGTTGTGAAAGGTGCTTTGCTCAGTGTAGCCAAGCAGGAAGGCGATTTGCGTCAGCGACACATGCGGATCACGCAGCAGGTTCTCGGCGACATGCTGACGCACCTCGTCAAGCACCGACTGGAAGGAGCGCTGCAACTCGGCCAGGCGTCTTTGCAGGGTTCGCGACGAGATCTCCAGCGCACTGGCGGCGTCATCCAATGACACCCGGCCATTGGCCAGATTGCGGGTCAGCACGCCTTTCAGGTCGCGCATCAGCGCCGGTTCGCCCGAGAGCTTGCGCAGCAGCGACTGCGCGCGCGCCTCGACCTGCTGCCGCAGGTCCTCATCGGCGCTGGCCACCGGCAGCTGCATGTAGCTGGTCGGGAACACCATCTCGCTGGCTGGCTGATCAAACCGGAGCTCACCGCCGAACACGCGGTCATAGGCGCTGAGATCGCGCGGCCTGGCGAAGTGGAAGCGGGCGTCGTAGCGCAGGTCAGGCCGATCGCTGAGCCAGCGCATGAACATGGCACGCGCGCCGAGCATGAACTGCGCAACCGAGTCCGAGGGCGGTGTCTGGTAGGGCCAGCTCCACAGCAGATGCGTGCGGTCGCCGCGAACGGTCACGACCGGCTGGCCGATCTGGCCCAGCAGACGGATGTAACGGCCAAGCTGCCGCGCAACCTCGTCGAGATTGGCGCAGTTCATCAGCACATGGCCGAGTACACCCAGGTGACGCACATGCAGGCTGGCCCCGGCCAGCAACGGCAGCTCGGGCTCATCGAAGTGGGCGATGGCGCTGTCGAACATGGCGATCCACTCGGCCAGCGGCACTTCCTCGTGGCCGCGTGCGGACTCGAGTTGGGAAACGCGCGCCTGCGGGTAGAGGCTCGCCGGGTCGACACCGCGCGTGCGCAGGTAGTCCAGCAGGCCGCGCGCGTACAGCGATGCGATGACGCCGCCGGGCGGTAGTGTGGGGGGCAAGGTAGGCACAGTGGCGTGATTTCGCAACGATTCGGCGGCATTCGTCAAGACGAGGCCGGGACGGGGTCACAGAATTGTCATAACAGCCGGTGTCCGGCGCGCGGCTCGCAGTGGGGCGTGCGCGGCAGACATCCGCAAAACAGCTTAGCCCGGAACACGGCGTTCCGGGTTGAAGACACTTAATGAGGTCGGGCCCACGGAGCCCGATCAGGTTCGCAGGCTTTTCCGGCTGTGGATCGTTTGCAGTGCGATTTGGGAGACGAGATGCACAAGCTGCCCCCCCAGGCGAAGTGCGCGCTGGCCGTGCTATTGGCACTGCTGATCAGCGCTTGTGGCGACAGCGCCCCTGTGCGGGATGCCGGCAATCCGGGCGGTGGTCCGGGCCCGGGTACTGACGCGCGTCTGGCCTGTGTCGCCGATGACTGGTGCGCCGGTGCGGCCAAGGCCATCGTCACCCCCACGCAGCAGCACATCGATGGCGTCGAGGAAGCGCGCCTGTACGTCGGCAGCAAACTTCAGCAGTTCAATCTGGGCGGTTTCGGCATAAATCCGCTGCAGAACTTCCCCAGTCCGTTCGCTGACTTCGGGACCTCGCTGACGCAACCGGCGCAGCAACCGGTTTACCAGTCCGAGCGCTTCCAAGAGACCGAAGACACCTTTCTTCGGCTGGTGGCGCTGGAGCAGGGCGAAACGCGCGTGGTATTCGTGACCCTGGATGCGATCGGTGCCGGCAATCTGATTCAGGCCGGCCTGCGGGAGGCGATCGTCGCTGCCAGCTGCGAGCTGGACTGGTGCGTGGACGCCGATCACATCCTGTTCGGCCAGACCCACACCCATGCGGGCGCCGATCTGCAGGGCTTGTGGGGCGGCGTACCGCTGGACTGGATCGAAACCCGTCTGTATGCAGGCGCAGCCGATGCAGTGCGTGAGGCCATTGCCCATCGCGGCCGTGTGCGCGTCAGCGTGGCCAAGGGTGAAACCCTGGAGTTCAACAACTATCGCCGGCCGCGCGTGGACCCGTCGGATGACGCGGATCCGAACATCGTGCTGCTGCGCTTCGAGAATGCAGCCAATGGCAGGCCGCTGGCGCAGATCCTGCAGTACGCCGCGCATCCGACCAGCATCAATGAAGATCCGCGGGTTCCGCACGCCGACTATATCTACGGCGCGATGCAGCGTCTGGAGCGCGCCGGTGGCGTCGGGCTCTACTACAACGGCCCGATAGCAGATGCCTCCGGCTCCGGCGGCGAGTGCCGCAGTGCCGAGCCCGACGCCTACGAGCGCGTGCGCTGCCGCGGCGAGGCCTTGGCCGAGTATGCGCTGGCGTTGCAGGCGCGCCCGCTTGAGCCGGCGTTGTCGATCCGCAACGTCACGGCGATCTTGCCGGTCACCAATCCGGCGTTCGCGGCCGTTGCGCCCCTCGGTGCGTTCAACCGCTACTACAACTTCTCACCCAGCGCCGTCACCGATATCCCGGTATTGGGTGACATCCTTGGCGAGGCGCAGACCGAAGTGGGTCAGGCGCCGACCACGGCGGAGACGCTGGTGACGCGGCTGTCGTTGGGCGGCGCTGGCGGCCTGGAGATCGCCACCATTCCGGGTGAAGCGACCAATACATTTGGTCAATTCATTCGCAGCTTGGCCGCGCAGGCCAATGCCGATGCAGCGGTCATGCTGTTCGGACTCACGCAGAACTCGCTGGGCTACATCCTGCCGGAGGAAGAGTTCCGTCCGGTGGATGCCTCCGGCGATGCCGGCTTCCTGATTCCGTTCACCGGCTACGAGGAATTTGTCTCGCTGGGTCCGCTGACGGCGCCGCTATTGCGCATGCAGGCGTACATCCCCCTGTTTGATGCGCCACCGGAGGTCTATCTCCCGGAGTATCTGCGGGGTTGCCTCGCGCCCGGCATCGCCAGCAGCGAATGCCTGATCGCCGAAGTGGCCTTGAATCTGGAATACGTGCAGGACTCGTTCGCGAGCAACTGCCTGGAGGCGGGCGCGCCGGAGGCGTTCTGCGCGTTGCTTGATCCGCAGACCCCGCTGGCGGATGCCTGCAACAGTCTGGGTGCGCTGCCGCCACAGTTGTGCGCACTGCTGGGCGACCAGGGCGGAGCGTGAGCGTGACACTGCGCACCACCCTCGCCGCGAGTTGCCTGCTGCTGCTGGCGGCCTGCGGCAGCAGTTCCACGACCGGTACGGGCGGTGGCGGCGGCGATGGGGGTGGCGACAACAGCAATCCCCCAGGCGTTGCCGGTGCGGTGCGCGCGGGCGTAGGCGTCGTCGACATGACGCCTGATGTGGGCTACTGCGCCGGTCAGTACTGCGACTACGCCACCGACACCCTCGGCGGCCTGATCAGCGGCGATTTCGATCCGTTCCTGACCCACAAGCTCAAGCATGCCAGCTACGGTGTGCAGTCGCGGCTGACCGCGCGTGCGATCGTCGTCGAAGGCAGCAACGGCAAGCGCATCGCGCTGCTGAAGACCGACAACTATCTGGCCCAGGACATGCTGCTGCGCCGCGTGGGTCAGTTGCTGGATGGCGGCAGCTCCGGCATCGGCTACGAGCAGATCCTGCACCACGTCACCCACAACCACAGCTCGGCCTATTCGTCGACGCTGGCGGTCGGCCTGTTCCTGTTTCAGGACGTGTTCGACGCGCGCTTCTTTGAGTATCAGGCGCGACAGATGGCGGCGGCGATCGAACAGGCGGCCGCCAACCTGAAGCCCGCGCGCATGGGCGCAACCGAGATTCAACACCGGGTCTACAAGGGCAATGTGGTGCGTCTGGCGACCGCAATCGACGGTACGCCTGCGGGCTATCCGCTGGAATACAACGACCACGGTCTTGTGGTGATCCGCTTCGACGATCTCAGCGATCCGGCACAACCGCAGCCACTGGCGGTCTGGGTCAACTGGGGCGAGCACCCGGAAAGCCTCAACTCGCATGATCTGCACAGTGCCGACTTTCTGGGGCCGCTGGAGCGCTTCGTCGAGCGTGATCTGGGCGTGCCGCTGGTATTCAGTCAGGGGGATGTCGGCAGCGCCGAGAACACCGGCGATGCCAGCGAGCTGCTGGACGACAAGGCCAACATCTGTGGCGAGTGGGCGGCAGGCGAAGCTGCGCCCGCACGCAATGAATGCGCTTTCGGCGAGGGCACGCTGCGCGACTGGAACCACAAGGGTTATGTACAGACCGAGCGCAACGTCCGTTATCTGGCTGACGACGTCCTGCGCGCTTGGAGACAGATTGGCCTGGGGGCCGCGCCGGTGCCGATGGCCGCGGATTTTGATGTGGACTACCGCAATGCCTGGGTGCCGGGGCCGCTATCCCATCCGCTACCGACGGTGTCCAACTGCAATACCGAGTTGACCCTCGGAGGCGATGTCGGCGTGCCCGTGCTGGGCCTGCCGGATTGCTCGCGCAATGGTGTGCCTGGTGACAGCCCACTGACGGGCGCGACCGCGATGGTCTACGCCACGCTCAAGGCCGAAGGCGTACCGGTGCCGGATCATTACGCTGCTCCCGGCGTCGCGGCTGTCGAGGAGAACCTGCGCCTGCGCCTGCAGACCTTCCGCCTGGGGGACATCCTGCTGGCTTCGTGTGCGTGTGAGGCGCAGGCGGACCTGATCCTGAATCTCGAGTCGCGGCTCAACGCGGTAGCTGGAGACATCTACGCCGGTTTCGACTGGGCCTGCCTGCTGCCGGAGTTCCGCGACGATCCGGCCTATGTGCAGGCCTGCGCCATACAGAAGCGCTACTTCGATCCGGCTGATCCGCAGAACAATGCCGACCGCATTCCCGGCGACAACTTCGCACCAGAGGCCATCGCGCATATGCGCGCGCAGGTACACAACGACGCCCGCGGTTGGGATGCGGTCGAGAATGCATTGACCGCGGAGTCCGAACCGGCAGAGCTGGATGCGATCTACGGAAACTTCACCCGCGAGGAGATCCAGGATCTCGGCGCGCCGGGCTACAAGCTCGCCGTCGGCATCGGCCATGCCGGCGACTACAACGGCTATACCGTCAGCTATCGCGAGTACATGAGCCGTGACAGTTACCGCAAGGCGCTGACGGCCTACGGCCCGCACACGGCGGACTATATGGTCACGCGTCTGGTGCGCATGGCGGCTGCGCTGCAGGGTGGACCGGAACTGGCGCCGGAGCCGCTGGATCTGGTGGCCACGGTGGACGAACTGCGGCAGCAGGCGCTGTCCCGCAGCATCGGCGAGATCAGTGGTGCGGCCTACGAGATCTGGGCCGCCGGCATGCCGGATGACGCCGGCACGCCCGAGCCGACCCAGCAACCCGCCGACATCACGCGGTTCAACGCCGCACAGTTTTCCTGGCGGGGTGGCTCTACCGCGGCCGACCAGCCGCAGGTGCGCGTGGAGCGCGAGACCATCCCCGGTCTCTGGCAGCGCTTTGCCGGGCAAAATGGCGAAGTGCCGGTGCGGGTGAACTTTCCTCAGGGTGTGGCGGGCGTACTGACCACCTATGCCGGGCAGCAGGAATGGATCTGGACCGCCAGTTTCGAGGCCTACACCGCGTTCCCCGCGCGCCTCGGCAGCACGCCGCTGGGCCGTTATCGGTTCTGTGTCGAAGGCGTCGCGCGCCAGGGCCAAGCGGACGTGCCGTACGCATTCTGCTCGGAGCCTTTCGCGGTTGCACCTTGGGCGGGCATCACCGTCGAGGCGCCACAGGTCGGCGACGGAGAGGTCCGCTTCACCGTGCCGGCCATCCTTTACCCGCGCAGCTATGCAGACGGCTTTCCGTTCATTGCCGACAACGAAGACCCGCGCTTGTGCGAGGCCTGCAGCTTCCGGCCGTGGGCGCGCGCGGGGCGGCTGACGTCGGCGCAGCTGAACGTAACGAAATCAAGTGGGGAGGGGGAAACCCTGGCAGCGTCTTGCGACGCCCAGGGGCTATGCCGCGTCGCAGCGACGTTGGCTACAGGGGATCGCGCCACGGTCCAGGTGTTTGACCAGGATGGCAACACCGGGACCGCAGTGGTGCGTTGAGGGAAGGCAGGCCTGCGGCAGGCGTCGGGGGGCGCTTGTCGCAGGTTCTGTTTCTTTTCGGGGAATTCAATGAGAGAGCATTTCGCTTGAAAATGCATACGGCGGTATTGCTCGCCTGCGGCTTGATGGTATCCGCCTGCGGCAGCAGCGTGCCGCCCGACGCCGCGGTAACACCGACGCCGACCGCAGGCAGCCTGCGCGCGGGCGTGGCCAAGGGCCCGCTGCGGGTGCCGGTAGGCACGCCGCTGGGCGGATATCTGCGGCCACCGGTGGGTGGTGAGTATCTGGAGAGCCTGCAGCAGTTTGCCGAGGGGGATATCGCCCCGTTCTTCGGCGAGTTTCTGAACTTCCTGCCGGCACAGGCCGATGACGGCACGCCGCTGCTGCTGATCCCGGAGGAGCTGCGCACGCTGCATTCCCCCTACGCGACGCTGTCGCCGCCTTCGCGCGGCTACTACGATTCATTGACGGTCAAGGCCGTGGCGCTGGAGAACCGCGGCCAGTGGCTGGTGCTGGTCAAGACCGATCTGATCGCGATGCTGGACGAGCTGGTTCAGGGCGTTGCCGACGAAGTGCAGAAGCGCAGCGGCATTGATCTGCACGACCGCCTGGTGATGTCGGCGACGCATACGCACGATGGCCCCGGCGCCGTCGCCAATCACTC
>JBFJJW010000031.1:0-19467 GCA_041612095.1 Solimonas sp.
AGTGTTCGCAGAAGCCACGGCGCGTTCCGAACAGAAAATCGTCGATGCTGTGTCGGCCCAGCGCAGGTGGTTGCAGGGTATAGACGAAGTTCTCGCGATTGAACCACTGCAGCACGTCGCGCGCCAGCTCCTGCGGTGTCAGGCCGCGGTCCGCCAACTCCTGCGCGTAGGCCACCGCGCGCGGGTTGTAGCCAGGTGGCAGGCGCAGGTAGCGTCGCATCGCGCGGTCATCGAGTTCCGGCTCGAGCCGATAGTCGGGATACGAGCGCACGCTGTACTGCAGGCGTTCGATGACGGGCTTGCTTGACAGTATCTGGCCTTCGCGACCGACAAACCCGTCGAGCGGCCAGCTATTGTCGTGAGAGGGCATGTCCAGGGCGAACAGCCAGTGCATGCGATTGCCTTCCAGCATCAGCGAATAGCTGACGGGGCGGCCGCTGACCTCGAGCGGGGGTGGCCGCGCAGGCTGATAGCCGGTCAGGCCGTTCTCCCATTTGCGGCCGTCGAAAACGTCGAATACCGGGCCACGCCAATAGCGAAGTCCGGGCGCTGGCACGGCTCCCTCGAACTCCACGCGGAAGGCAACTTCCTGCGACTGCACAAGGTGGCTGATGTCACCGGGCGACATGCTGTCGCTGAGGCCGCTGCGCGAAGCGCCGGCGTCCGCCGGCAGGCCCCACAGCGGGCCGGGAATACGCGGGAACAGCACGAACAGCAGCAGCATCAACGGCAGCGACTGGGCGACCAGCACGGCGCCGCTGCGCAGCGTGCGCCGCGGCGAGAGCGCACCCAGATGCTGGCATTCGATCAGCAGCGCGGTGGTCAGTATGGTACTGAGCAGCAGATAGGCCGCAGTCCACAGCTCCTGGGAAAACAGGAAATGGGTCAGCAGCAGGAAGTACATCAGGAACACCATGACCATGACGTCGCGTCGCGCCCGCAGCTCGATCAGCTTCAGCGCCACCATGATGCATAGCAGGGCGGTTCCAGCGTTCTGACCGCTGATGCTGCCGTAGCTGGCATAGATGCCGACAAAGGCCGACAGAGTCATCGTGACGCGTATCCAGCCGGGCGGCATGCGCCATTGTCGATAAGCCGACAGCCCGCGCCAGCCCAGCGTCGCCAGAATCAGCAGGCTCTCCCAAGGCGGCAGTCGTAGCGCATGCGGTGCCAGCGCCAACGCCAACGTCGCCAGCAGACGCAGCAGCGTGGCTAGCGGCAGGTACTCCCGGTAGCCCGCGCTCATGAGGCGCTGTCGTACAGGGCCAGCGCGCGCAGGCACTGGAACTGATGGGATTCGCCGCGTGCGGGCGTCAGCGTGAGCCCCGGAAGGCGCAAGCCGTAGCTGCGCTGCGCCTGTTCAGCGTCAAGCACCCAGCGGGTGAGCTGCGATAGACGGGCCTCGGTGTCGAGATGCGTCAGCACCTGCCAATCCAGCCACAGCTCCTGCTCCAGGGTCTCCGCAAACTGCTTGACCATCAACGCACCTGACTTCGGCAGGCTTTTCCAGTGAATGCTGCGTGGCGTGTCTCCGCGCTGGTAGCTGCGCAGGCCGGCGAACTCGTCCTGGCCACTGCGCGCGCTGCTGGAGTAGCCGCCGTGACCCGCAGTTCCGGGAGGGGGGCCGCCGGCGGGCGCAGGTTTGGGGAACACCAGACAGGCCATGTCCAGTTCGGCCCAGTTCCATGCGTGGAACAGGCCCAGGGGGTACTCGGTGGAAATGCTGAATACGCGTGCCGGCAGCCAGCCGCGCTGTTTTGCCGGCAGGCTCAGCAGCATGCGACCGGCGCTGAGCGGTGCGATGTCGGCCATCTGTGCCTCGTGGTCGGCCTTGGGCCATGCCAGCCCCAGAGATAGCCGAGGTTGGCGCGAGGGGTTGTCGACCAGTACCTCGAAATGCGCCGTTTCACCAGCAAAGACCGGCCGGGTGATGCCGCTACGCAGGCGCAGGTTGGCGAGATTGGCGTGAGTGTGGTGCATGCACACCAGCCCCATGCCGCCGAGAAGAAAGGTCAGCAGGAACGCCATGCTGTTGGAGTAGTTCATTGCACCGAGCAGCATCACCAGCAGCATCACCGCGTAGCCGTAACCAAATCGGGTCGGCAGGATGTAGACGCGTCCGCGCCCGATGGTGATGGGCCCGGGCTGACGCTTGACCCGCGCCATCACCCAGGCATCGATGCGATCCTGCGCCCAGCGCAAGGGGTGCAGGATGATCTTGAGCACCAGCCAGATGCGCATCGCGAGTCTCAGTGATCGTGCGTGACGATGAGCGGTGCCAGCTTCACGGAATGGCCACCTGCGCCAGAATTTCATCTGCGGTCAGGTTGGCGCCGTCGCGTTCGGCCGCCGCGACCAGGCGGTGGCTGACGACGGCGGCGAACACCGCCTGCACGTCCTCGGGTATGACGCCGCTGCGGCCTTCGAGCAATGCCCAGGCTTGCGCGGCGCGGCGCAGGGCTAGGCCGCCGCGCGGTGACAGGCCCTGACGCAGGCCCGGCACCTCGCGGGTGCGCTGGACCAGCGCCAGAATGTAGTCCAGCAGGGCGGGGGCGGTGCGTATGCCGTGGACCTGGGCCTGCAGCTCCAGCAGCTGCGCCGGCGCCAGGCTTGGCTGCAGATCGGCAAGCAGGTCGCGGCGGTCGCGCTCCATCAGCAGCGCACGCTCGGCTTCCGGTGACGGGTAGCCCATCGACAAGCGCATCAGAAACAGGTCCAGCTGGGATTCGGGCAGCGGTAAGGTGCCAATCTGCTGTGAGGGGTTCTGGGTGGCCACGACGAAGAAGGGCTGGGGCAGATGCCGCGTTTCTCCCTCAGCGGTGACCTGACGCTCTTCCATTGCTTCCAGCAGCGCCGACTGCGTCTTGGGGCTGGCGCGGTTGACCTCATCCGCCAGCACCAGCTGGGCGAAGATCGGCCCGGGGTGGAAGCGGAAACTGCTGCTCTGAGTGTCGTAGATCGACACGCCGAGAATGTCGGCGGGCAACAAGTCCGATGTGAACTGCACGCGCTGAAACTGCAGCCCCAGCACGCGCGCAAGCGCTAGCGCAAGCGTGGTCTTGCCGACGCCGGGAATGTCCTCGATCAAGAGGTGGCCGCGCGCCAGCAGGCAGGCCATGGCCAATCTGAGCTGGGTCTCCTTGCCGAGAATGATCTGGTTGAGCTGCGACAGCGCCTGCGTCAGTGCCGAGGACATGTGTTCGGTGCGGTAAGGTATGAGTGGAAGAGTGTAAACGCCTTACGCATCAATCCGATAAACGGATGATGTGCAGGGTCAGGCGTTGCCGTATGAGACGATTTAACCGTTGCGTGATGGCGGGGACAGCCCCACGATAGTGGAAACGGAATGTTTCGGGAGAGACCCAGCGGTGGATCGTTACCAGCGTGAGCTCGTCAGAGAGATGCAGAATGCCGAGGATTACGGCAGCTGGCGTGAAGCCGCGCACGCCCTTGATCAGCGTGACGGCTTGGATGAATGGCAGGCCGACGAGACCTCGGATGATTACGACTGGCGTCTGATCCGTTCGCGGTTGCGTCAAATCCGCCAGTACCGTTCGGAAGGTGCTACCGCGAAGCTGGTTCACCACCTGCGCCAAGGCTTGCACTGGAATCTGGGCAATACCGGCAACCCGCGGCTCTATCAGGTTTCACGGGTAGGCACCAAGCGGCTGATCCGAGATTATGTCAGTGAGGTGTCGGCCGCCCTGCTCGACATCTGTGCGCTCGACTCAGCCGAGTTTCCGAAGGCTGCGAAGCATCGATTCTTTGAGGAGCTGGGCCTCAGCTATGGCCGCTCGGCACTGATGCTCTCGGGTGGCGCGACGCTCGGCCTGTTCCATGTGGGTGTGGTCAAGGCGCTGTTTCGCGAGGGACTGGTTCCCAACATCATGTCCGGTTCCAGTGCAGGCTCTGTGGTGTGTGCGACGGTGGGCACGCGCGCACCCGACGAGGTTGAGCAGTTGTTGGACCCCGAGGCGGCGTACTACCACTTCTGGCGCATACTGCCGTGGCGTGACGCGCTGCGTAGCCGCGCGCTGATGGATCAGAACCAGTTGCGCAGCGCCATCGCCACCAATGTGCGCGACATGACGTTCGAGCAGGCGTATCAGAAATCAGGCCGCGTCATCAACATCACGGTCTCTCCGGCGGGCTTGAATCAGCCGCCACGGCTGCTGAACCATCTGACCTTCCCCTATCTCTATCTGCACGAGGCGGTGCTCGCATCCTGTGCCGTGCCGGTACTGTTTCCGCCGGTGATGATGATGACGCAGGATGAACACGGTGCCCGCGTTCCCTACATGCCGCTATTGCGTTGGAACGACGGTTCACTGAAATCGGACCTGCCGATACTGCGCATGCGCCGGCTGCACAACGTCAATCATTTCATCGTCAGCCAGACCAATCCGCATGTGCTGCCGTTCGTCTCGCAGAACGAGCCGGGCACGCGTGGCCTGCGCAACTCTGCGCGCGACTTTGCGCTGTCGACCTTGCGCAGCCAGTCGAAGAGCATCGTTGATCTGGCGCGCCAGAATCTGCCGTTGTCAGGTGTGCGCCGCACCCTGGACGCGGCTTCGTCGATCCTCGACCAGGACTACCGCGGCAACATCAACATCCTCCCGGAAGTCAGCCTGTGGCGGTATGCCAACGTCACCCGCAATCCGAGCATGGAGTCGATCAAGCGCTTCATGCTGGAGGGTGAACGCGCGACCTGGCCACGGATGGAGATGATTCGCAACCAGACACTGATCAGTCAGACCCTGGATCAATGCGCGGCCCGGCTGGCCGGCGAGACGACGGAGGGCAGGGTCCAGGAGCTGCCGCGCAAACCGGAACTCAAGGTCGTGCGCGAGCGCAGCTCACGCTGAGCATACAGGTACAACGACAAGGCCCCGTACGTGGGGCCTTGTCACATCCTCAGGGGCATTTGTTCTTCGCGGGTCGGCTCGCTCACAGCGCGCGGATGCGTTCCTGTTGTGCCTGCAGCGCCGACAGGTCCTGCTGCTGCTTCTCGAGCATTGCACGTGCCTGCTGTTGCACTGCTTCAGGCGCCTTGCCGAAGTTCGGATTGTTGACCCGCGTCTGCGTCTTTCCAAGATCGGACTCCAGCTTCGCCACTTGCCGGGCGAGCCTGGCCAGTTCGGCATCCTTGTCAATCAGGCCTGCCATCGGCACCAGCAGCGTCATGCCACCAAGTCGCGCAGTGGCGGACTCGGGAGCGACAGCCTCCGCTTCCAGCAGATGCGGGGGTTCGACACGCGCAAGAAACTGGATGCTCGGCAGCAGCTGCTCGATACGCACGCGGTCGCTGGCGCTGGCGCCCTGCACCAACAGCGGCAACACCTTGCCGGGCGATATGTCCATCTCGCCGCGGATCTGGCGCACGCCGAGGATCAGCCCCTTGAGCCATTCGATGTCTGCCTCCGCGGGATCGTCGATGCGATCTGCCTGCGCCTGAGGGTAGGGCTGCAGCATGATGCTGGGGCCGGATTTCGCGGCCAGCGGTGCAATCTGCTGCCAGACTTCCTCGGTGAGAAACGGCATCAACGGGTGCAGCAGCCTCAGGCTGGTCTCCAGTACGCGGACCAGCGTGCGCCGACTGCCACGCTGCGCGGCTTCGTCGTCGGTCTGCAGCGCCGGTTTCGACAGCTCCAGGTACCAGTCGCAGTACTCGTTCCAGATGAACTGGTACAGCGATTGCGCCAGCAGGTCGAAACGGTAGTTGGCGAAGTGCTCCGCGGCCTCGGCCTCGACCTTCTGCAAGCGCGAAACGATCCAGCGGTCGGCGGTAGACAGCGTAAACGGCAGCGACTCGTCCTGGCCGCAGTCCTTGCCCTCTACATTCATCAGTACGAAGCGCGTTGCATTCCAGATCTTGTTGCAGAAGTTCCGGTAGCCCGCCGCGCGGCTGGCATCGAACCGGATGTCGCGGCCGGTCGAGGCCAGGGCCATGAAGGTGAAGCGCAGGGCATCAACACCGACAGCTTCGATGCCTTCAGGAAACTGCCGGCGGGTAGCGGCTTCGATCTTGGCCGCCATCTGCGGCTGCATCAGGCCGCTGGTGCGCTTCTTCACCAGATCCTCAAGGCTGATACCGTCGACCAGATCCAGCGGGTCGAGGACGTTGCCCTTGGACTTCGACATCTTGTTGCCTTCACCGTCACGCACCAGGCCGGTGATATAGACCTCCCGGAATGGCACGTCATTCAGGAAGTGCAGGCCCATCATCGCCATTCGCGCGACCCAGAAGAAGATGATGTCGAAGCCGGTGACCAGCACGCTGGTGGGGTACCAGCGTTGCAGGTCGCCAGTCTGCTGAGGCCAGCCCAGCGTCGAGAAAGGCCATAGCGCCGAAGAGAACCAGGTGTCGAAGCTATCTTCATCCTGGGTCAGGGCGACGGCATCTGACAGCTTGTGTCGTGCCCGTACCTCGGGCTCGCTGCGGCCCACGTAATGCTTGCCTTCAGCGTCATACCAGGCGGGAATGCGATGACCCCACCACAGATTGCGCGAGATGCACCAGTCCTGGATGTTCTCCAGCCACTGGTCATAGGTATTGACCCAGTTGGCCGGCACGAAGCGCATCTGGCCGTCCTTCACGGCCTTCAGCGCGCGCTCGGCCAGGCCCTTCATGTCGACGAACCACTGGTCGGTCAGGAAGGGTTCCACCACGACGCCGGTGCGGTCGCCGCGCGGCACCATCAGCTTGTGATCGACGATCTTGTCGACGAGGCCGAGGCTCTCCAGGTCTTCTACGATGCGCTTGCGCGCGTCATACCGATCGAGGCCGCGATAGGGTGCGGGCGCTTCATCGTTGATCTGCGCGTTTGGGGTGAAGATGTTGATGACCGGCAGTTGGTGCCGCTGCCCCATGGCGTAGTCGTTGAAGTCGTGAGCCGGCGTGATCTTGACCACGCCGGTTCCGAACTCGCGATCGACGTAGTCATCCGCGATCACAGGAATCTCGCGATCGCAGAGGGGGAGCCTTACCGTCTTGCCGATCAGGTGCCGGTAGCGGTCGTCTTCCGGGTGGACCGCGACCGCGGTATCGCCGAGCATCGTTTCCGGTCGCGTGGTGGCGACCGTGAGATGGCCGGTGCCGTCAGCAAGCGTTGCGCCGACCAGCGGATAGCGGAAATGCCAGAGCTTGCCGGCCTCTTCCTTGCTTTCGACTTCAAGATCCGAGATCGCCGTCAGCAGTACCGGGTCCCAGTTCACCAGTCGCTTGCCGCGATAGATCAGACCATCCTCATGCAGCCGCACAAACTCCTCGGTCACCGCGGCATTGCACTGCGCGTCCATCGTGAAACGTTCACGCGTCCAGTCCACCGAATTGCCCATGCGGCGAATCTGGTTGGTGATCGTGCCGCCTGAGTACTCCTTCCACTCCCAGACCCGCTCCAGAAACTTTTCACGTCCCAGGTCTGTGCGCTTGATGCCTTGCGCCGCCAGTTGTCGCTCCACCACCATCTGCGTGGCAATGCCGGCGTGGTCGGTTCCGGGAAGCCAGAGGGTGTCGTACCCGCGCATGCGGTGGTAGCGGGTCAGCGCATCCATCACCGAATGCTGGAAGGCATGGCCCATATGCAGGGTGCCGGTGACGTTGGGTGGCGGGATCATGATGCTGTAGGCCGGCATCGTCGCGCGGTTGGTGCCGGACAGCTCGGCAACCGTCTCCGGTGTGTAATAGCCGCCAGCCTCCCAAGCCTCGCACCAGCGGGCCTCGATGCTCTTGGGGTCGAAAGTCTTTTCCATGGGTTCCAGATGGGCGAAGTACGCGTGCGCGATGACGCTGCGGCGCAGTTATGAAGATGGAGAATTGTAACCGCAGCCTGCCCTGATACCGACAGGCACGAGCCAAGACGCAGCAGCAAGCTTCAGGCGCGCAGCTTCCAGCCACCTTCGGCGGTTTGTTCATAGGTCTTCAGCTCGTAACCGCGGTCGCGGTAGAACTTGAAGCGCTCGCGCGATTTGCTCCGTGCGAGGCTATCGCCGGCGACGATCTCGAGGACGCGGTCGAAGCGGCTGAAGCATTCCGGAACCTCCAGTCCCAGATTGAGCAGAATCTGGAGGTGCGTGTCCGGGGGTTCAGTGGCGCCAATCAGAACAGGCGGCAGCGGGTCCGACAGCTTGCCGGTGTCGTGTTCGTGGGCGATGAAGCTGCCCTGTCGAAAGCTCCACAACGCGCCATCGAAGTTCGTCGCCAGCGACGTGTCCGGCACATGCGCATAAACATGAAGGCCGGCGTTCACCGCCTTGTCGCATAGCTTGCAGGCGGTCATGACGGCGCTGTCAGCCGCGCCGCCCTGCTCAGGAAGGATGTAGAAGTCGACGCGTGTCATGCGGGCGGTGGGTAGGCTCGTGCCGATGATGCAGGGAGTCCAAGTCTACTGCCTTGCAGCCTTATCCCGTACCGGGCGCCCCAGCGGCGCACTGCATCTGCAATGCGCCACTGGGGTGCTTCCGCGGCGACCAGGTAATGCCCGGTGGCCGAAGCCGGGCACTGCCCCGCAGGGGCGTTGTGACTTAGTTGACCGTCAAATCCGTGCTTTCAACGCGACTGACCCCTTCCGTGGACTGCGCAATCTCCACAGCGCGCTTGTGTTCGGCGTCGCTGGCGACGGCACCGCTGAGCGTGACGACACCTTGCTGTGTGTCGACCGAGATCTCGGTGCCCTTGGTCTGCGCGTCGGCAAGCAGCGCTGTCTTCACCTTGGTGGTGATCCAGCTGTCGTCGATGACGGCGCCGGCCTTGTCCGCGGCCTGTTCCGTGCTGGCGGCCATTTCGTCCATCGCATCCGGGGCCGTGATCTGGTTGTTGACACCCGTGACCTCGGGTACGTGGCGCGCGAGCTCTTCGGCGGCGGATTGGATATCCGCGTCGTTCACGACGCCCGATAGTGTCACCACACCATTATTCGTCTCGACCGAGATATCGGCGGCCTGGGTGCGTGCGTCCGAAGCCAGGCGCGTCTTGACTTGTGCGGTGATGCCGGCGTCGCGCATGGCTACGCCCATATCGGCGCTCTCCATCGGCGCGGTCGCGGCCGCACTATCGGACATCTGGCCGTCCGGGTTCTTGCTGCAGGCGCCAAGGCCCAGGCTCAGGGCCAGTGTCAGCCCGAGTGCGGCGCCGGACTTGGCGGCGGTGGAAACTGGAATATTGAGCATCATGAGGGGTCTCCTGTGTACGTGGGTGAGACGGGGCGACGCCAGATGTTCAGGCTGTGGGTGTTCTGCGGCCCAGCAACAGGGACACGACGAACATCACCAGAAACACCAGGAATAGGATCTTCGCGATGCCGGCGGCGGTTCCGGCGATGCCGGTGAATCCCAGTACGCCCGCGATGAGCGCGACCACGAGGAAGATGACAGCGTAGTTGAGCATGTCGATTTCTCCATAAACCCAGAAATGTCTGCCAACGAACGGGGCGCCGATGGCTGCGGCCTGTTATAGGCGCGTGCAGGTGAATCGACCGTGAACGCTCCCAATGCCGGGTTTGGAAAAACAAAAAGGCCGCCAGTCGGGTTCGACGGCGGCCTCTGGGACAGCGTTGCGGTATCGAAAGGCGTGACTCAGTCGTCCGACAGGCGGGCGACGTGGTTCAGCAGGTACTGGGTCAGTAGCGGCACTGGGCGCCCGGTGGCCTTCTTCCCGAGCCACGCGGTGCCAGCCACATCCAGATGCGCCCACTTCATCTTGCGCGTAAAGCGGTGCAGGAATGTTGCCGCAATGATGGCGCCGGCTTCGCGGCCGCCACGCGTAGCGATATTGGCTACATCCGCACAGTCGCTGCGCAGGTTGTCGTCGTACTCCGGCCATAGCGGCAACTCCCAGGCGCGATCACCGACTTGCTCGCCGGCGGCGAGCAACGCGCGCCCGAGAGCCGGGGTGTTGCTGAACAGACCGCTGGCCACATTGCCGAGCGCGATGACGCAGGCGCCGGTCAGCGTTGCCATGTCAATACACAGGGCTGGCTCGTACTCGCGCTCGGTATAGGTGAGGGCATCGCACAAGATGAGCCGGCCTTCGGCGTCAGTGTTGAGAACCTCGATCGTGATGCCGGCCATGCTGGTCACCACATCACCCGGCTTGCTTGCCTCGCCATTGATGAGATTTTCGGTGGCAGGGACTACGCCCACCAGATTGATCGGCAGTTTGAGTTCCGCAACGGCGGCGATGGTGCCGAACACGGAAGCGCCGCCGCACATGTCGAACTTCATCTCATCCATCTGTGCCGACGGCTTGATCGAGATGCCGCCAGAGTCAAAGGTCAGCCCCTTGCCCACCAGCGCAATCGGCTTGTCGCCCTTGGCGCCGTTCATGTATTCCATGATGATCAGCTTCGGCGGCTGGCTGGAACCCTTGGCCACCGACAGCAGCGCACCCATGCCCAGCCGCTCCATGTCGGCGCGTTCGAGAATTTTGGTCTTGATCGGGTAGGTCTGCGAGAGCTTGCGTGCCTGTTCGGCGAGGTAGGTCGGCGTGCACAGATTGCCCGGCAGGTTGCCGAGGTCCTTGGCCAATGCCACACCCTTCGAGATGGCCAGCGCCTCGGCCAAGCCCCGTTCACCCGCCGGCAGGTCCGAGCGCCGCGGCACGTCGAAGGTATAGCGCTCGAGCTTGTAGCTGGGCAGCTCCTCCCGCGCTTTCTCGCCGCGGCAGTCGTCAAAGCGGTACCAGGTGTCCTCGGTCACGCGCGCGGCTTGCGCTACATTCCACTGGAAATCGCGGCCCTTGAGCGTGATGTGCGTCAGATAGCTGACGGCGTCGATGGCGCCGGTCGTGCGCAAGGTGCGGGCAACCGCTGCCTGAGCCTTGCGGAACGCGGTTTCGTCGAAGCTGCGCTCCTTGCCGAGGCCGACCAGCAGCACGCGGTCGGCGAAAGTGCCCGGGACGTTGTGCAGCACCAAGGTACTGCCGAGCTTGCCGTCCATGTCGCCGCGGCGCATGACGCTGGCGATGACTCCGTCGCTGGCCTTATCAATGGTTTCCGCTGCCTCGGTCGGGCTGCGGCGGTCATAAATTCCGACGATGACGCAGGCGACACGCTGTTTTTCCGGATTGCCACTTTTGACGAAATATTCCATGTTTTCCTCGATGGTTAAGCCGGCGCCGGCGTCTCGCGTATGGCGCCTTGAACGGGCTCGGGTGATATGCACGCGCCCGGGTCGATGTCAGTCAAATGCTGGATTTACTGGGATGTGGCGCCTGATGCCGGTATTCTCGCGGGCGCCAGCCCCGGGTCCAAGGTTCGGGCAGGCGGGAACGACGAAGATTTGAGCTTTACGGCAGATATTTGAGCCGTGTCAAGCCGCAAACGCCCGCCGAATGGGCATAATGGGAGCCCCGCGAGCCTGGTAGCGCATGAATCAAGGAATTCTCCACCGTTATCTGTTTCGCGAGGCGGGTAGTGCCTGGCTAGCCGTCACGCTGATCCTGCTGGTCATCATGCTGTCCACGCGATTTGCGCGGTTTCTGGCACAGGCAGCCGCCGGCGAGCTGCCCCGCGAGCTGCTGTTCCAGGTCGCGGCCCTGTCCAGCCTCCAGTATCTGGTCATCCTGATTCCGGTATCGCTGCTGCTGGCGATCATGCTGGCGCTCGGGCGCCTGTACAAAGACAGCGAAATCGCAGCGATGACTGGCAGCGGTGTGGGCCTGTGGCACCTGTATCAGCCGTTTCTGAGTCTCGGTGTCTGGCTGGCGCTGTTGACCGCGGCATTGGCGTTCCAGGTAGGCCCCTGGGCCGGGCGCACCGCCGATCATCTGGTCAAGAACGCAGCACGCTACATCCAGCTGAATCCCTTTGAGGAGGGGCACTTCAAGGAAATTGGCGGCGGGCGCGCCGTGGTCTATACCGCTGCGGTGGATGGTGGTGGCCGCATGAGCACGGTGGTCGCGCAGTTGCAGGAGAACTCGGGAACCAGCTTCGTCACGGCGCGCAGCGGTGAGCAGGCAGTTGACCCCGCTAGCGGGGAGCGGACCGTGGTACTGCGGGACGGTTGGCGCTATCAGGGTGTAGCCGGCTCCGCGGCATTCGACACCACCCGTTTCGACACGCTCACCACTCATATCTCGCCGCCGGAGTTCGTGTACTTCAATGGCAAGCGCAAGATACAACCGACGTTTGCGCTGCTGGCGTCGGATGACCCGCTGGACCGCGCTGAACTGCAGTGGCGCCTGTCGGCACCGATCTCGGTGCTGGTGCTGGCCCTGCTGGCGGTGCCGCTCTCGCACATCCGCCCGCGGCAGGGGCGCTACGGCAAGCTGGTCCTGGGGATCATCGCGTACCTGATCTACTCGCAGCTGATGGGTCTGGGGCAGGCATGGGTCGCCAAGGGCAAGGTGCCCGTCGGCATGGGTCTATGGTGGGTGCACGCGCTGATGCTCGCTGCGGCCCTGTGGCTGGTCGCGATTCGCCAGAACCTTTTCCGGTTGCGTCGCGCATGAACCTGATCACCCGGCATCTGGTGGCGCACATCCTCGGCTTTACCGCGATCGTGGGATTTGCGCTGGTGGCCGTCTATACCTTCATCAGCTTCGTAGCCGAGATTGACGAAACCGGACAGGGCGGCTTCGGGGTAGCGCAGCTGCTGACATACAGCTTGCTGATGTTGCCGTCCGGTCTGTACACGCTGATGCCGATCATCGCCTTGCTGGGCACATTGATGGGGCTGGGGGCACTGGCGGGTCAGAACGAGATCACGGCGATGCGCGCTGGCGGCGTGACGCTATTGCGTATCGGGGGCGCGGCATTGCTCTCAGGGGTGCTGCTCGGAGCGGTGGCGGTGGCACTCGGCGACTGGCTGGCGCCGGCGGGTGCCCAGGCGGCGCGCAACTACAAGAGTGAAGCGCGCAGCGGCGTGTCGGCAGGTGTCGCCGCTCGTCCGGTGTGGCTGCGGGATGGCGAACATGTGCTGCACATACGCCGACTGCTGGCGGAGGATCATATCGCTGAAGTCGAGATCTACTCGCTGCAGGCCGATCTGTCGCTGGCCTCAGTGATCACCGCATCGGAAGGCCGCTACATGGACGGCGTTTGGCGCCTGAGTGATGTCAGGCGCACTCGATTCGAGAGCGGGCGCACTCAGGCCAGTGACCAGGCGCAGCTTGATTGGCCCGCCGGCGTCGCGCCGGACGTACTGCGCCTGTTCGTACTTGAAGCGGACAGCCTGTCCGCGCCGGGTCTTGTGCGACTGATCAGCTATCTTGAAGACAATGATCTGGATACCGGCAGCTATCGGCTGTCACTATGGCGCAAGCTGATGGCGCCGTTGACCGTGATCGCGATGATGCTGTTCGCGGTGCCGTTTGTGCTGGGCTCGCAGCGCGACAGCGGCGCCGGCCAACGGATGCTGATCGGCATACTGATCGGCCTCGGGTTCTACGTGATCAACGAGGTGACCGCGAGTCTGGGCCAGCTCTATGCCTGGCACCCGGCGCTGGCGGCCGGTCTGCCCACCGGGCTGCTGGCCGTGCTGGCGGTGCAGAGGCTGAGCCGGACGCGCTAGGCGTCGGGTTTGGGGGTCCAGACGACGTCGCTGTCGCCCAGCCAATCCTGAGGCGCGCGCCGACGGGGGTCCAGCCGCCACGCGACGAGCATCACCGCCATCGCGATGACGGCTGCGGCAGTCAGGGTTGGTGCCAACGCCCATTCCGACAGTCTCGGCAGCCGCAGCAGCAGTGGTGCGAGGCAGATGCCCCAGACCGCCAGCATCGTGGCGTAGCGCGCCATCGCCGATATCCAGCCGGGAGCTTCGCCATCTTTGCGGTGGAGCCTGAGTCGCCAGGTACGCATGCCCAGTGTCTGGCCGCCGTGGGTCCAGAACCAGGCAAAGAACAGGTAACCGACCAGAAACACGTAAGCGCGAAGGGCGTGCCATTCACGTTCCAGCGACAGCAGGTCTCGCAGCATCACGTCCAGCAGCAGGGCCACCATCCACAGGGCAATCAGCAGGAGGCCGTCATAGCCGGCTGCTGCGAGGCGACGCCACAACGGGGCGGGGAGAATGACATCAGACATGGATGCGCCATGGAGTATGCGGGCGCACAGCATAGCCACGCCGGGCCAAATGAAAAGCCCGGGTGGCCAAGGCTGCTGCGGCGCACTCAGGCTGCGCGCAGGCCGCCGCGGCTGATCAGTATCGGCTTGGCCGGCACCGACTCCACTCCGACGTTCCGTGTGGCCGCCTGCAGCAGTTGCCGCGAGTGATTGCCGTCGGCGGGGTAGGTGCTTACCCCTACAAGAGCCTTGAGCGCGACCGAGGCCTCGCCGATCTGTACCGGCAACGAGCAAGCCGCAAACAGCTGCTCGCGCAGATTCCTCGGCAGATCGGCCTCGTGCAGGCGTGGGCGCAGCAGCGTGAACTCGGTCCGGCTATAGCGTGCCAGCAGATCGCCGCTGCGGGCCAGTGGCAGCATGCGTTCGGCCAGCGCCTTCATGCCCTCGTCGATCTGGTCGTCGCCAATGCCCTGAAAGCTCAGGGCACCGTAGAAGAGATCGAACTGTCCACCGGAGTGCTGGCAGCGCTGGATCAAGCCCACGATTTCCTGCTGGAACGAGACCCGATTGCGCATCATCGTGCTGCTGTCGTACAGCGCCAGCATACGCGCGCGCTCTTCGACGTCGCGTTGACGTTGATCCGCCTCCCGCTGCCGGCGCAGCCGTACCCTGCCGACCAAGGCAATGGTCAGCAGCACGGCCAAGCCCGCACTGAGCATCAGCGCCGGCACGTTATTGGACAGCAGGTAAAGGGATTCAAAGTTCATGGAAACAGGCGCTCCTTGCCGATTGGGTGCTGGCTGAAGCATGCCCCTCAGCGCCGGTGTAGCGGGTGCCATTGCTCCGCCACATTGCGTCGCTGATCGGTCGCGTGTTGCGGGTTTGCCGCAGGTCGGCTCTACGCTACCGCCTGCGGAAGCGGCCTGCAGACGAGCGGGTCGGCCGCTTGCTCGCGCCCGGCATCGCGTGTCCGTTCCGAAGCGTCACCTGGTGGTACAGCCTGCACGATGGCAGCTGCCGGAGTCGCCTGCACGCCTCGGGCGTAGCTGTGGAATCGCGGCGCGGGCCCGGCAGGGCCACCGTGCTTTAGGCGGCCCATCTCCCCCGGATTGCCCAGGGGGATACGTCTGATTGGTGCTCCTACCGGGATTCGAACCCGGGTTTAAGCCTTGAGAGGGCTCCGTCCTAGGCCTCTAGACGATAGGAGCAAAACTATGGGTACAGCAGAAGGCCGCGTATTATACGCGCCCCATGAATTGGCTCAAGGCTTTGTTACCCAAAAAACGTGGCGGCGCCCCCGTGCCCCGCCGCATCCCGCGCGAGGCACATCCGGTTTCGCGATCCCAAATCTCGCAAGGCACCTTGCGAACGCTGTACGGACTCAAGGACGCCGGATACGAGGCGTATCTGGTTGGCGGTGGCGTGCGTGATCTGATCGCCGGCATTACGCCCAAGGATTTCGATGTGGCGACCAATGCCACGCCGGAACAGGTCAAGGGCGTGTTCCGGTCATGCCGCCTGATTGGTCGGCGATTCGTGATCTGCCACGTGCGCTTCGGCAACGAGATCACGGAAGTGGCGACGTTCCGGGGCGCCATAACGGACGGCCACGAGCGGGATGAGACCGGCCGCATCCTGTCGGACAACGAGTACGGCACGCTTGAAACCGACGCCTGGCGGCGGGATTTCACGATCAACGCCCTCTATTACGACATCCGCGACTACTCGGTAGTCGACCTCGTCGGCGGTCTTGCCGACATGGAGCGACGCGAGATCCGCATGATTGGCGATCCGGAATTGCGATACCGCGAGGATCCGGTGCGGATGCTTCGCGCAATTCGCATTGCCAACAAGCTGGGCTTCAGCATCCACAAGCAGACGGCCGAGCCGATCCCGCGGCTGGCGGCGCTGCTGCGAGAGATTCCGCCGGCGCGCTTGTTTGACGAAGTCATCAAGCTGCTGCAGACCCGCGAGGCCCTGGCCAACTTTGAAGGTCTGCGGACTCACGGTCTGCTCCGGCACTTGCTGCCGCAGACGGACAAGTCGCTGGATCAACCGGGCATGCAGCAGTTTGTTTCGCAGGCGTTGACCAACACCGCCGACAGACTCAGCAACGAGCAGTCGGTCAGTCCTGCGTTTCTGTATGCGGCGCTGTTCTGGCCGGCTGTCGCTCGCGAGTATCGGCGGCTGATGGGCGCGGAAGGTCAGGCGCCGAGCGTGGCCATCGCCCAGGCGGGCGACGCTGTCATCGCCAAGGCTCAGCAGTTTATTGCGATACCGAAGCGGTTCTCGCTGCCGATGCGCGAGATATGGGTGATGCAACCGCGGCTGGAGGCGCAGTCGCGTGGCAGCCGTGGCCAACGCCTGCTGGCCCACCCTCGCTTTCGCGCGGCCTACGATTTCCTGCTGCTGCGGGCCGGCAGCGGTGAGGTGCCTACGGCGCTTGCGGACTACTGGACTCAGGCGCAAGGCGGTGTAGATCTGGCGACGCTGGTGCCGGACGAGGGCCCGGAGTCGGAGGCCGGTTCCGAACCCGCTCCGCGCAAGCGTCGCCGTCGTCGCCGACGGGGCGGAGGTGCGGCGCCGGCGCCGGCATCAGGCTAGCCAATGGCTGCGATCCGCGCGTACGTCGGCCTTGGCGCGAATCTGGATCGGCCGGCATGGCAGCTTGAGCGCGCGCTGGAGCATCTGCAGCGGCTCGGCAACGTGGCTGCGGTCTCGCGGTTCTACCGTAGCGCGCCGCTGGGACCTGGTGTGCAGCCTGACTACTGCAACGCCGCGTGTGCGCTGGACGTGGCGTTGGAGCCTGAGGCCTTGCTGCAGGTGCTGTTGCGGATAGAGCGTGCGGCGGGCCGGGTGCGTGATGGCAGAAAGTGGCAGCCGCGCCCGCTGGATCTGGACCTGCTGCATGTGCCCGGCGTGGAGATGCAGACGGCGCATCTGCAGTTGCCGCACCCTGGCATCGCCTCGCGTAGCTTCGTGCTGGTTCCCTTGGATGAAGTCGCGCCGGGGCTGGAGGTTCCCGGAGTAGGCTCCATCGCCCAGGCGGCTGCAGCGATAGACCGCTGCGGCTTGCGTCCGTGGGCCGATTGAACCCAGGATTCGGACTCTTCGAATCACGGTCCGCGCTGCTATAGTCGCGCCCCGTTCACGGAATGCATACATGGACGCCAAACCAGTCAACGTCGCTGAATTGCACCGCATGCGCATGGCCGGCGAGAAGATCGCTTGCCTGACGTGCTATGACGCCAGCTTTGCGCTGCTTGAGGATCGAGCCGGGGTCGACCTGATTCTGGTCGGTGATTCGCTGGGCATGGTCCTGCATGGCGGCAAGACCACCACACCGGTGACGGTGGACGATATCGTCTACCACTCCAAGTGTGTGGCGCCGCATCTGGCGCGCGCATTTCTGGTGGCCGATCTGCCCTTCCTTTCCTACGCAACGCTCGAGCGCGCGCTGGATTCCAGCCAGCGGCTGATGCAGGAGGGCGGGGCGAAGATGGTCAAGCTGGAGGGCGGCCGCGAGCAGGCCAGTATCGTCGAGTATCTGTCGGTACGCGGCGTTCCGGTATGCGCCCATCTGGGCCTGCGGCCGCAGTTCATACACAAGATGGGTGCGTTCAAGGTCCAGGGACGCGACGAGGCGAGCGCGGAAGCGATGATGCATGACGCCCGCGTGCTGGCCGATGCCGGCGCCGATCTGTTGCTGCTGGAGTGCATTCCGTCCGATCTGGGTCGAGCGATTGCCGAGGCTGCCAAGGTGCCGGTGATAGGTATCGGCGCCGGCGACGGGGTTGATGGGCAAATCCTGGTGTTGCACGACATTCTCAATATCTCACCGATCGTGACGCTGGGCCGTACGCCGCGTTTCGTGAAGAACTTCATGAAAGGTGCACCGGATATCGAGTCGGCAATTCGCGCCTACGTGGCCGACGTGAAATCCGGAGCCTATCCGGCCGCCGAGCATTGCTTCTCCAGCTAAGCTACGGACAGCCATGCGCACGGTTCATAGCGTTGCCGAGTTGCGCAAGCAGATTGCGGCCTGGCGTAAGCAGGGCGATGACATCGCGCTGGTGCCGACGATGGGCAACTTGCATGCGGGCCATCTGCGCCTGATTCAGCACGCGCGACAGCAAGCATCGCGGACCGTCGCTTCCGTATTCGTCAATCCGCTGCAGTTTGGCCCCAACGAAGATTTCGAGCGCTATCCACGCACCTTGGCGCAGGACGCAGAGCACCTGGCTGCGGCTGGGTGTGATCTGCTGTTCGCGCCATCGGCGGACGAAATGTATCCGCGGGGGCAGAACGATCTGACGCTGCTGAAGGCGCCGTCTCAGGGCAGCGTGCTCTGTGGCCAGTATCGGCCAGGGCACTTTGACGGCGTGGTGACCGTAGTCAACATTCTGTTCAATCAGGTGCAGCCTGATGTCGCGGTCTTCGGACAAAAGGATTTCCAGCAGCTGTTCCTGATCCAGCGCATGGCCGAGGATCTCCATCAGGCAGTGCGGGTGGTGGGCGTGCATACCGAACGCGAGCGTGATGGCTTGGCGATGTCCTCACGCAACCAATATCTGTCTGCCGAGCAACGTGCGCGCGCGCCGGCGCTGCACCGTGCCTTGAACGCGGTTGCGACGGGTCTGCGGGCGGGGCGGCGCGACTACGCGCAATTGTGCGCGGAACAGTTGAAAGTGCTTGAATCGGAAGGCTTTCGCCCACAGTACCTGGAGGTCAGGACTCCGCAGCTGCAGGTGCCGGGCCCCACTGACTCAGCCTTTGTTGTTTTTGGCGCCGCATACTTGGGGGCAACGCGGCTGATCGACAATCTGCAGATGGACGATGCAGTGGTTTGATGCACTGCAGAAATGGGCTAAACTCTGGCTCACCGCTGGTGACCTGAAGGTCACACGCAAACGGGCGTATGTCTTATTGGGCCGCCCGCCGTTTTGAAGACCCTACGAAGGTCGTGCGCATGTCTTATTGGGCCGCCGGCATTCGACTCCTCAAAGAGGACATACGCCATGCAACTGCACATGCTGAAATGCAAGCTGCACCGTGCCTGCGTTACTCACGCAGAGCTGGATTACGACGGCTCCTGTGCCATTGACTCCAAGCTGCTGGAGCTCGCGAACATTCTCGAGTTCGAACAGATCGATATCTACAACATCAGCAATGGCGAGCGCTTTACCACCTATGCCATTCGCGCTGAGCCCGGTTCGGGCATCATCTCCGTGAATGGCGCTGCCGCGCACAAGGCGCGGGTGGGTGACCGCGTGATCATTTGTGCCTATGGCAGCATGGACGCGAGTGCGGCCCCGGCCCACAAGCCGCGGCTGGACTACTGCGACGAACTGAATCGCGTGGTGCGCACCGCCAATACGATCCCGGTGCAGGCAGCGGCCAACGGCTGATTCGGTGGTTGCCAAGCGGCTTGAAGCGTGGTTTCCGACGATGATCTATAGCGAACGCC